>NZ_JBDPLX010000009.1:0-291871 GCF_039871815.1 Micromonospora sp. B9E7 | reverse complement strand
CGCCCGAGCCCACCCCCGCCCCGCCCACGCTGTCCCCTCAAGATCCGCGCAACTTCGGTGAAACTGCTGCCTCGGGCCGCCGTGAGGCAGCAGTTTCACCGAAAGTGTGCGGATCTTGGCCGTAACTGCGCGGATCTTGGGTGTGCGGCGGCGGGTGGGCGTGGTTCGGTCGCGCTGGCGCGGCTGAGGAGCGGCGACCGGCCCTTGATCGTGCTCGATCCAGGATTTAGTTCTCTCCTCGCCGCAGGAGACCACTACATCCTGGATCGAGCACGATCATGATCAAGCGCGGCCGGGTGCGGCCTGATCCCGGCGCGGTTTGGGCGGCCCGATCCCGGTGGGGCCTGGCGCGGCCCGATCCCGGCGCGGGGTGGGCGGCCTGATGCCGGTGGGGCCCGGCGCGGCGCGGCCCGGCCCGTCCCCGCCTCGTGTGACCCGGCGTGGCGGGTCGGGCGTGGGGTGGGTGGTCAGGTGGTGGGGAAGAGGCGGGCGTGCAGGGCGCCCGGGTCGGTGACCTCGGGCAGGTCGCGGGCGGCGAGCCAGGCTGCGGCGGCGGCCCCGTCGCCGGCGGTACGCAGTGGCGTGTCCGGCCACTGTCGGGCGATCTCCAGCCGGACGGCGGCGGCGAGTGGGGTGTTCGCGGTGAGGAGTCCGCCGCCGAGTACGACGGGCGTCACCGCGTCGGCCGGGCGGATGCGGCTCACGCTTTCGGCCAGGTGTGCGGCGGCCTCGCCGATCAGCGCGGTGGCGACCGGGTCTCCGTGTGTGGTGGCGTCGACGACCAGCGGTGCGAGACGGGCCAGTTCGACGGGGGCGCGTCGGGTCACCGCCTGGATGATGGCGTCCACTGTGGTCCGGGGATGGGCGGCGACCTCCGCGCTGCCCAGCAGTTCGGTGAGCACCGCAGTGGTCAGCGTGCCGAGTCGACGGCCGGCGTCGAGGTCGGCGAGCAGTCGGCGTACCGCTTCGCGACCGAGCCAGAAGCCCGAGCCGGCATCGCCGAGGAGCCAGCCGTGACCGTCGGCGATCCGGTCGAGTCGCAGCTCGTGGACCTGCGCGGTGATCGCCCCGGTGCCGGCGATGAGGACGGTTCCGTCCGGGGCGGCGGTGCCGGAGGCGTAGGCGACGAGGGCGTCGCCGTGCACCTCGTACGGGCAGCGCAGGCCGGCGTCGTGCCAGGCCTGGTCGAAGGCGGCTCGCCCGGCGGGGTCGGCGAGTAGTCGACCCGCGCCGGCCAGGCCGATGGTGCCGGCGACCACCCGTGCCGGGTCGAGGTCGGCGAGCGCCGCGCGGAGCGCGGTCAGCAGTTCGACGGCGGCGCGCTGTGCGCCGTGACTTGTCGGGTTGCCGCCGCCGGCGCGACCGGTGCCGACGCGTTGCCCGGTGACGGTCAGGGCGGTCGCCCGGGTGGACGTACCGCCGATGTCGAGGCCGACCACGACGGTGTCGGACATCGGCACGGGTCTCCTTGCGCTGGACGGCGATCGGGACTGTTCATGCTGGTCGGCAGCGTCCTGCAGGGCAAGATCTGGCGGGCGCGGCGGGCTGTGCGCCAGGTAACAGTTTGAAAACTTCGCCCACAGTCTTGACACGGAGGGGCCTTCAGTAAGAACTTTTACCACTAACAGTTAACAGTCTTTTCGGAAAGGTGAGGCGACCCATGGTTGATCACGAGGTGGACGCCGCCGCGGGGACCGCGGTGGTCGACGCCGACGTGGTCGACCGGAGGAGTTCCGCCTCCGACGGGGTGCTGGCCCGCGTCCGCAACGGGCTCGGCGAGCTGACCGGAGCGCTGCGCCGGGTCGCCGAGCACGTGCTGAGCGACCCGGAGGCCGCCGCCCGATCCACCATCGTGGAGCTGGCCGAGCGCAGCGGCACCTCACCGGCGACCATCACCCGCTTCTGCCGGGCGATGGGCTTCGAGGGGTACGCCGACCTGCGGTTGGGTATCGCCTCCGAGACCGGTCGGGCCCGTTCCGCCGGCTGGACCGTCGACATCGGACGCGAGATCCAGCCCAGCGACCCGCTCGCCCGGGTGCTGGACCAGATCATGGCGGCCGACACCCGGGCCATGCACGACACGGCCACCCTGCTCGACCTCGCCGAGGTGGAACGGGCCGCCGTGGCCATCGCGGGCGCCAACCGGGTGAACATCTTCGGCGCCAGCGGCAGCGCGTTGGTCGGTGAGGAGATGCAGTTCAGCCTGCACCGCATCGGCGTGGCCGCGTGGGCGTGGAACGACGTGCACGAAGGGCTGGCCAGTGCCGCGTTGTTGCGGACGGGCGACGTGGCGCTCGGCATCTCGCACACCGGGCAGACCCGGGAGACGATCGAGATGCTCGCCGAGGCGGGCAGCCGGGGCGCCACCACGCTCGCGCTCACCGGCTTCCCCCGCTCGCCGTTGGCCGAGCTGGCCGACATCGTGCTGCTCACCGCCAGCCAGGCGACCACGTTCCGGCCGGACGCGCTCTCCGCCCGGCACCCGCAGCTCGTGGTGCTCGACCTGCTCTACATCGCCGTCGCCCAGCGCACGCACGACCGCGCGCACGCGGCCTTCCGGCGGACAGCGCAGGCCGTCGACGGGCACAAGGCAGCGAAGGGAGCACTTTCATGATCAGCGCCCAGGGGTACGCGGACGCCGTCCGCCCGGTGCTCGACCGGCTGCTCGACTCGGAGGCCGACGGGATCACCCGGGCCGCCGACCTGATCGCCGACAGCCTGCGCGACGGCGGCGTGCTCCAGGCGTTCGGGGCCGGGCACTCCGAGGCGTTCGCCGCCGAGCTGGTGGCCCGGGCGGGTGGGTTGGTCCCCACCAACCGGCTGTCGGTACGGGACCTGGTGATGCACGGTGACGCCCCGCGTGACGTGCTCGCCGATCCCAAGCTGGAACGCGACCCCTCCATCGCCCACCAGATCTACGCGCTCGCGGCGCCCCAGCCGCGTGACGTGTTCGTGGTGGCATCCCAATCCGGCATCAACGGCTCGGTGGTCGAGCTGGCGGCGCTGGTCACCGAGCGCGGTCACCCGTTGATCGCGGTCACCTCGGTCGAGCACACCGCGCGGGTCGCCCCACGGCACCCGTCCGGGCATCGGCTCGCCGACCTCGCCGACGTCGTGTTGGACAACGGCGCGCCGTACGGCGATGCACTGCTGCCGCTCGAGGGCGGCGGCGCGGTCTGTGCGGTCTCCTCGGTCACCACGGCGCTGCTGGCGCAGCTGTTGACCGCGGAGGTCGTACGACGGTTCCACCAGGCCGGGGAGGTACCCCCTATCTACCTCTCCGCCAACGTCCCCGGCGGGGACGAGCACAACCTCGCCCTCGAGTCGCGGTACGCCGGGCGTCTCCGGCGAACCGCCTGACCCGACACCACAAGGAGAGTCAAAGATGTCGGATTCCCCCGAGAACATCGGTGACCTGAGCCGTCGGATCCTGCTGCAGCGCGCCGCGGCGGCTGGTCTGCTCGCCGTTCCGGCCGCGGGCATGTTGAGTGCCTGCGCCGGCAGCGAGCCGACCAAGTCCGCGGACAGCGGTGCCGCGAAGAGCAAGGAAAACCCGTTCGGCGTCAAGGACGGCAGCGCCGTCAAGGTGGTCGTCTTCAACGGCGGTCTGGGCGACCAGTGGGCCAAGGAGGACAAGGTCCTCTTCAACGCCAAGCACCCGAACATCACGGTCAACATGAGCTCCACCCAGAAGATCAAGACCGAAGAACAGCCGAAGATGGCGACCCAGCCGAGCGACCTGGTGATGAACTCGGGCGCGGACATCATGGACCGCAGCACCCTGATCAACGAGGGTGCGATCGAGCCGCTCGACGACCTGCTCACCGCCCCGGCCTGGGACGGCGAGGGCACGGTGGCCGACACGCTGCTGCCGGGCACGGTCACCGACGGCACCCAGAACGGCAAGTTCTACGTCGTGAACGTGGCCTTCACGGTCTGGGGCAACTGGTACAACGGCGCCCTGTTCAAGCGGGAGGGCTGGCAGGCGCCGACCACCTGGGACGACTTCTTCGCCCTCGCGCCGAAGATCAAGGCCAAGGGCATGGCGCCGTACGTGCACGACGCCACGCACGGCTACTACCCGCGCTGGGCGCTGATGGCCAGCATCTGGAAGGCCGTCGGCAAGCAGCCGATCATCGACATCGACAACCTGAAGGACAACGCCTGGAAGGCCGACGGCATCGTCGCGGCGCTGGAGCCGTGGGAGAAGCTGGTCAAGGACAAGCTGCTCCTGCCGGGCAAGCTCGACCACACCCAGTCGCAGCAGGCCTGGCTCGACGGCAAGGCCGCCTTCATCCAGGTCGGCACGTGGCTCAAGAACGAGATGGCCGCGACCATCCCGCCGGGCTTCGAGATGACCCTGTCGGACTACTGGACCAAGCCGGGCGACAAGGCCGCGAAGGACGTCTTCGCCGGTTCCGGCGAGGGCTTCGTGGTGCCGAGCAAGGCGCCGAACAAGGCGGCCGCGAAGGAGTTCCTGCGGGCCATCCTCTCCAAGGCCGGCTCGGCGAAGTTCGCGGAGCTGACCAAGTCGCTCGCCTCGACCAAGGGTTCCGGCGACAACGTGCAGGACTCGGCGCTCGCGTCCGCGAACACGCTGATGAAGAACGCCACGTCCGACCTCATCTCGGTCAAGATCTGGGACTTCTACGCCGACCTGGACAAGGAGAGCCAGAACCTGTCCGAGGAGCTGATGGCAGGGCGCCTCACCGCGCAGCAGTTCGTCGACAAGATGCAGGCGGCCGCGGACAAGGTCGCGAAGGACTCCTCGGTCAAGAAGCAGACCCGTACCGCCTGACAGGCCCTGATCAGCTAGAGAAGTGAGTGACCATGCGGCACGGTGTTGCGCGTTTCGTCACGGGTTTCCTGGCCTTGCCGCTTGCGCTGTACCTCTTCTACGTGGTGTGGCCCTTCGTGCAGGCGGCGGGATACTCGTTGACCGACTGGGGTGGTTACTCGGACACCCAGAACTTCGTCGGTCTGGACAACTACGTCCGGCTGTTGTCGGATGAGTTGATCAGGAAGGCGTTCTGGCACAACGTCTTCTTCCTGATCACCGTGCCGCTGTTCACCATCGCGCTGGCCCTGTTCCTCGCGTTCCTGCTCAATGTGGGCGGACGCGAGGACAGGGCCGGCATCCGAGGGGTGTTCGGCTCCGGGATCTACAAGATCATTTTCTTCTTCCCGCAGGTGCTGTCGCTGGTGGTCATCGCCGTCATGTGGCAGCAGATCTACCGAAGCGACGGCCAGGGCCTGATCAACGGCCTGATGATCAAGATCGGTCTGGTCGACGCGGACAACCCGATCGCCTTCACCGCCGACCCGGAGCCCTTCCTCGGCGTGCCGGCGGTGCTCTGGTGGCTGCTGCTGATCGCGGTCTGGAGCGGCGCCGGCTTCTACATGGTGCTCTTCTCGGCGGCGATGCAGTCCATCCCGAAGGACATCTACGAGGCGGCGCTCCTGGACGGGGCCAGCCGGTTCCACACCTTCTTCCGGATCACGCTGCCCCTGCTGCGTGACACCGTCTCGGTCGCCTGGGTCTACCTGGGCTTCATCGCACTGGACATGTACGCCCTGGTCTTCGTCATGACCCCCAGCCAGGGTGGCCCGAACCACGCCAGTGAGATCTTCGCGTCGGTGCTCAACTTCACCGCGTTCCAGAAGGGCCAGTTCGGTTACGCCTGCGCGATGGGTGTCGCCCTGGCGATCTTCACGATCCTGCTCGCGGCGGCGCAGCTCAGGATCACCCGTCGCGAGCGTATCGAGTACTGAGGAGGCTGGACGATGAGCACGGCGACTCACGATGGTCTGACCCGGCCCGACCAGGGCCCGGACACCCCACCCGAGGGTGGAAAGGGCGGCAGGTCCACCTCGGACGGTATCGGCGGCAAGTTCTTCAACGGCTTCTCCCACATCTTCCTGCTGGTCTGGGCCGTGATGGTGATCTACCCGCTGCTGTGGGTGGTGATGTCGGCCCTGAAGACCGACTCGGAGGTCATCCGCCAGCCACTGTCCCTGATTCCCGCCAAGCTCAACTGGGACAACTTCAGCCGAGCCTGGGGTGCGGGGCACCTCGGATCGTTCTTCCTGAACACCGTGTTGGTGTTGGCCGGCAGCGTCACCCTCACCATGCTGCTGGGCTCGATGGCCGCGTACGCGCTGGCCCGCTACGAGTTCCGGGGCAACCGGCTGATCTACTACGTCTTCCTCTCCGGTCTGACCCTGCCGGTCTACCTGGCCGCGGTGCCGCTGTTCAAGGGCGTCTACAACACGAGCGTCCACCTGCCGTTGCTGGGCCCGAACAAGCACCTCATGCTGATCCTGGTCTACGTGGCCTGGTCGCTGTCGTTCACGGTCTTCTTCATGCACTCGTTCTTCCGGACGCTGCCCAACACCATCGCCGAGGCGGCGATGGTCGACGGCGCGTCGCACAGCCGGCTCTTCTTCAGCGTCATGCTGCCGATGTCCAAGCCCGGCCTGATCAGCATCGGCATCTTCAACGTGCTGGGTCAGTGGAACCAGTGGTACCTGCCGACCCTGCTCATGCAGTCGGTCGCCGGGGAGCCGAAGAACCAGGTGATCGCCCAGGGACTGATCGAACTCTCGGTCAACCAGGGCTACAAGTCCGACTGGTCCGGCCTCTTCGCCGGGGTCACCATGGCGATGCTCCCGGTGCTCGTGGTCTACATCATCTTCCAGCGGCAGGTGCAGTCCGGCCTCACCGCGGGCGTCGGCAAGTAACCACCGGACGGAAGGGGCGCCTCGCTTGCGGGGCGCCCCTTTTCGTCATCTCCGGTGCTCGTCGGCCGGGGTGTGCCAGGAGCGCCACAGGTCGGCGTACGCCCTGCCGGCCGCGACCAGGTCGTCGTGGCTGCCGATCTCGGTGATCCGGCCGTCCGCCAGCACGGCCACCCGGTCGGCGTCGTGCGCGGTGTTGAGCCGGTGCGCGATCGCGATGACCGTCCGCCCGACCAGCACGGCGGCCAGTGCCCGCTCGGTACGACGGGCCGTGGTCGGATCGAGCGCCGCCGTCGCCTCGTCGAGGATCAGCGTGTGCGGGTCGGCGAGCACCAGTCGAGCCAGTGCGAGCTGCTGGGCCTCCGCCGCGCCGAGCTGCCGGGCACCGTCGCCGAGCGTCGCGTCCAGACCCTCCGGCAACTCCGCGAACCAGTCGGCGCCCACGGTGTCGAGCGCGGCCCGCATCTGCTCGTCGGAGGCGTCCGGTGCGGCGAACGAGAGATTGTCGCGTACCGAGCCGATGAAGACGTGGTGCTCCTGGGTGACCAGAGCGATCCGGCGGCGACGCTCGGCCGGGTCGAGGTCGGTGACCGGGCACCCGCCGATGCTGACGACGCCCTGACGAGGCGCGTCGATCCCGGCCAGCAGCCGGGCCAGGGTGGACTTGCCGGCCCCCGACGGACCCACGACGGCCAGCCGCTCACCGGGCTGCACCTCCAGGTCGATGCCGTGCAGCACGTCCGGCCCGCCGGAGTAGGAGAACCGCGCACCACGAACGACGAGCAGCTCACCTCGCGACGTGGCCGTCCGGCCCGGTGGCTCCGCCGGGACCAGGCCGACGCCGAGCACCCGGGCGTACGACGCGAAGCCTCGCTGCGCCTGCTCCGTCCACTGCAGGAGCCGGTCCAACGGATCGATCGCCTGTTGCAGGTAGAGCGCGGCGGCGACCACCGCGCCGAGCGAGACCATGTCCCGGGAGAGCAGGTAGCCGCCGACGAGCAGCACCAGGGCGACCGGCAGCGGGTAGCTGGCCTCGACGACCGAGAAGAACACCGTACGCAGCGCGAGGGTCGCCCGTCGGGCCCGCCACACCCGGACGATCCGCTCGGTGCCGTGCCGGACCCGGTCGTCGGTCAGCCGCAGCGCCTCCACCGTGCGGGCGCCCTCGGCGGTGGTGGTGAGCGTCTCGGTCAGCTCGGCCGCCGCCGCGCCCTCGGTGAGGTACGCGGAGCTGGCCCGCCGCAGGTACCAGCGGGTGACCGCCACGATCGACGGGAGCCCGGCCAGCGCCGTCAGCCCGAGCAGCGGATGCAGCAGGAAGACAGCCCCGAACAGCAACGTCAACTGCACCGAGGCGATGACGATGGTGGGCACCACGTCCCGGACGGTGGTCCCGACCGTCGCCACGTCGACCGAGCTGCGGGTGGCCAGGTCTCCGGAGCCGGCGCGCTCGACGACCGAGACCGGCAGCCCGAGAGTCCGGGAGACGAAATCCTCGCGCAGCTCGGCGACGGCTCGTTCGCCGAAACGGTGACCGGCGTACTGCGCGTAGCGGGAGAGCAGCGCGCTGACCAGGACGCAGCCGGCGATGCCCAGCGCCAGCCGGTCCACAGTGGCCACCCCCGCGCCCGCGGCGACCCGGTCGACGATGGTGCCCAGCAGCCACGGCGGGGCGAGCCCGGCGACCGCGGCGGCGCTGTGCAGCGCCAGCACGACCCCGACCGCGCGACGGTGCCGGCTGATCATGTCGCGCAACGCCCGCCGTACGGTGCCGCGGTCGGCCACCGGCAGTCGGCTCACCGGTACGCCTCCTCGATGTCGGCGGGTTCGGTGTCCGGATCGTCGCTGCCCCGGGCCACCAGGTGCCGGTAGTCGGCGTCCTGGTCGAGCAGGTCGGCGTGGCTGCCGGTGGCGGTGATCCGGCCGCCGCTGAGGTGCGCCACCAGGTCGGCCCGGCCGAGCAGCAGCGGTGACGTGGCGATCAGCACGGTCGTCCGCCCGGCCCGCGCGCCCCGCAACCGTTCGGCGACCCGCGCCTCGGTGTGCGCGTCCACCGCCGACGTCGGGTCGACGAGGATCAGCACCTCCGGCTCGGCGAGGACCGCGCGCGCCAGGCGGACCCGTTGGCGTTGACCGCCGGAGAGGGTCCGGGCCCGGGAGTCGATCGGGGTGTCCAGCCCGGCCGGCAGGGCATCGACCACGTCCTCGGCCGAGGCGGTCCGCAGGGCTTCGTCGACCCGGTCGTCATCGTCGTCGGCCCCGGCGCGCAGGATGTCGCGCAGTGTCCCCGCGAAGAGGTACGAGTCGTGGTCGGCGACCAGGACCCGGGTGCGGACCTCGTCCAGGGCGACCCCGGCCAGTGGTACACCACCCCAGGTGGTGTCGCTGACGACATACCGGCCGAGCCGGTCGGCCAGCGCCACGGCCGCCGCCGGGTCGTCGGCCGCCACCCCGGTCAGCCGGCCGGCGCGTACGGTCAGCCCGGTCACCGGGTCGTGCAGGTCGGCGGGGCCGGCGGGCGCGGCCTGGACACCCGGTTGGCGTGTCTCCGGCACCGAGCCCGACCACCGACGACCCGGGCCGCCGACGTCGTCCGAGGTCACCTTGAGCAGGTCGGTGATCCGCCGGGCGGCGACCCGCCCCCGGATCAGCTGGTGACTGCCCTCCAGCAGGAACCAGACCGGCACGATCAGGGTCGCCACGTAGCCGTAGACGGCGACCAGCTCTCCGATC
The DNA here is from genome assembly GCF_039871815.1 of Micromonospora sp. B9E7. Lineage (NCBI taxonomy): Bacteria > Bacillati > Actinomycetota > Actinomycetes > Micromonosporales > Micromonosporaceae > Micromonospora > Micromonospora sp. B9E7. The sequence goes on along the minus strand of NZ_JBDPLX010000009.1, from coordinate 282,400 downwards.
GTGACGTCACCCGTCACCGCCATCCGGGCCGTCAGCCACACCACCGCCGCCAGGAACAGCCCGGGGATGGCGACCGTCGCCGCGTCGATCCAGCTGATGACGGCGCCCACCCGGTAGCCCTCGACGCGCAGCTCCTGGGACCTGGCCGCGTACCTCTGGGCGAACAGGCCCCGACCGCCCACCCCGGCGAGCACCCGTAGCCCGGCGACGATGTCGCCGGACCGGGCGGTGAGCGCGCCCTGTTGCCGGCGGTAGACCGACTCCGCCCGTTCGAGGCGGCGCAGCAGCGGCCCGACGACCAGCCCGACCGCCGGCACCCCCAGCAACACGCAGAGCGCGAGCATCGGGGAGATCGACCAGAGCACCACGGCGATGACCCCGTACGCGACGACCGCTCCGACGCCCGGCCCGGTCAGCGTCAGCACCTGCGCCGTCCAGTCGATGTCGGAGCCGCCGATGGTGGACACCTCGCCCGAGGCGACCCGGCGGGGGAGCACCGCGCCGATCCGGGACAGGTGGCGCAGCAGGACCTCGGCGGAACGGGCCTTGGCATCCTCCCGGATGAAGGTCATCGTGCGGTGCCGCATCGTGCCCAGGAATGACAGAGCCACTCCCGCGACGACGATCGCCGCGACCCAGAACGCCAGGGCCCCGGTGTCGCGGGCGCGTAGACCGTCGTCGACGGCGCGGGCGATCAGGTAGGGCCGGGCCGCGAGACCGACCATCCAGGCCGTGCCGAGCAGGCTGCCGCGCAGCACCCGCCAGGGTTGACGGCGGGTGAGCCACCACAGGTATCGCATCGGACCGCGGGTGTCCGGAGTGCCTGGATCGGGATGCGGGATCTGTGGAGGCACCAGGTCACGCTACCGAGCGCCCCCGACACCCCACCGTCCCGAAACGGGTGAGGTGCGCCTCCGTTTCTGTCGGAGGGGAGAGGCAGAATCACGTTCGTGCTGGTGGCGGTGGTCTCGGACGAGCGGGGTGGGGGAGTGCTGTGCCCGCTGGACTCCGCCGGCCGGCCGGTCGGCCCGACCGAGGTCGTCACCGATCTGGCCGCCGCCGTCACCGCACGCGAAGTCGCCGAGCACCCGCGCTGGGTCTGGTCCAGCTCCGCGTCGGTCTACCCGGCCCTGCTGCGCGCCGGCATCCGGGTCGACAGGTGTCACGACGTGGAGTTGACCGAGGCGTTGCTGCTGGGGCACGCGGGCCGCTGGGGTGAGCCCCGCTCCCTGGCCGCCGCCTGGGCCCGGCTCACCGGCGCGGCGGTGCCACCCGACCCGCCGCCGCGCGCCGCGGCGCCACCCGGGCACGGGCAGGGCGCGCTCTTCGACACCCTGCCCGGTCCGCCGGGCCCGGGCATCGAGGCACTGACCCGGGTGTACGCCGACCAGCTCGTCCGCGTCGCCGCGACCGAGCACCCCGGCCGGTTCCGGTTGCTGGTGGCTGCCGAGTCGGCCGGCGCGCTGATCGCTGTGGAGATGGGCGTCGCCGGGCTGCCCTGGCGTGCCGACGTGCACGACGAGATCCTGCACAAGCTGCTCGGTGAGGCGTCCCCGGTCGGTGGGCCGCCACGCCGACTCGCCGAGCTGGCCGCCCGGATCGCCGAGGTGCTCGGCGTACGCGGCCTGCACGCCGACTCCCCGGCGGAGCTGCTGAAGGCGTTCGCCCGGGTCGGGGTGGAGCTGCCCAACACCCGGGCCTGGGTGCTGCGCGGGGTGGACCATCCGGCGGTGCCGCTGGTGCTGGAATACAAGGAGCTCTACCGGATCTGGACGGCGCACGGCTGGGCCTGGCTCGATCAGTGGGTGCGGGGCGGCCGGTTCCAACCGGAGTACGTGCCGGGTGGTGTCGTCTCCGGCCGGTGGGCCACCCGGGGTGGTGGCGCGTTGCAGATCCCGAAGGTGATCCGGCGGGCGGTGGTGGCCGATCCGGGCTGGCGGCTGGTGGTCGCCGACGCCGGCCAGTTGGAGCCTCGGGTGCTGGCCGCAGTCTCCGGCGACGCGCGGTTGGCGGCGGCGGGCGGTGCCGGCGACCTCTACGCGGCCCTGGCCCGGGACTCGTTCGGCGGCGACCGGGCCAAGGCCAAGGTGGCGCTGCTCGGTGCGATGTACGGGCAGACCGGTGGGGCCGCGCTGCCCGCGTTGGCGGTGTTGAAGCGCAGCTACCCGACGGCGTTCGGTTACGTCGAGGCGGCGGCCCGCACCGGTGAGACGGGTGGGCTGGTGCGTTCCTGGCTGGGGCGGACGTGCCCGCCCGGCTCGGCCGGGTTCGGTGATCCCGACGACGAGCCCTCCGATCCGGAGGGGGCGGGTGATCCGCACAGTCCGCGGGCCCGCGCCGCGCGTTCCCGGGGGCGCTTCACCCGCAACTTCGTCATCCAGGCCACCGCTGCGGAGTGGGCCTCCACGTTGCTGGCCACGCTGCGGACTGAGTTGTCCGGCACCGACGCCGAGCTGGTCTTCTTCCAGCACGACGAGGTGGTCGTGCACGCGCCGGCCGAGCAGGCGGAGGCGGTCGCGGAGGCCGTCGACCGTTGCGGCGAACGGGCCTCCGCGCTGCTCTTCGGTGCGACGCCGGTCCGGTTCCCACTGGATCTGTCCGTCGTCGACTGCTACGCCGACGCGGCCTGACCGACGGAGTGTCCGTCCCGGGCAATGCCGGGCGTGTAACGGTTGCGCTATTTCTCCTATTCGCCCCGACACCCTCGACTGGCCGTCCTCGTTGCAGTGTCCGTAGGAAGGGACGGATCGGTGACGGTCGTCCCGTGCCAGAGGGGGCGCAGCTGAACCGGATCGCAGGAATGATCATCGCGGCGGGTGGGGGACGACGGATCGGTGGTCCCGAGGCACTGCTGTGTCAGGGGGACAAGCCCCTGGTCAATCAGATGATCGACACGATGACCGAGGCGGGCTGCGAGCAGATCGTGGTCGTGCTGGGTGCCGCCGCGGAGCAGGTCCAGGAGGCCGCCGACCTGGGCAAGGCCACCGTTGTGATCAACAAGGCCTGGGGCACCGGAGTCGGCTCGTCCATCCGGGCCGGCCTGGCCGCCATGGACGACGAGGGGATCGAGGCGGTGGTGGTGGTCCCGGTCGACATGCCGGGTCTGACCGCCACGGCGGTGAGCCGGGTGGCCGCGCTGCCGTACCCGGATGTGCTGGTCTGCGCCACCTACGACGGGTTGCGCGGGTACCCGATGCTCTTCGGCCGCCGGCACTGGCCCGGCATCGCCACGCTGGCCAGCGCCGACGTGGGCGCCCGGCCCTACCTGCTGGCGCACAAGGACCAGATCGTCGACATCGCCTGCGACTCGGTGGCCGACGGCAGCCGCGTCGACACGCCTGAGCTGATGGAGCTCTACGGGCTCACCGTTCCGCCACAGCGCGTGGGCGCCTGAACTCGGCCAACCGTTCCCGTCGACCATCGCAAACTTCGATGTTGTGTGCCGAGATGCCGCCCCACTAGCCTGTGGTTGCGCGGTCTCGCTTCCACGGGGGTTGATGTGGCATCGCCGTTGTCGCTTGCCTGTGCGCGCGTGGCTGTCCACTCGGACAGCCCGATCCTGGCAAGGCAGCAGACGGGGACGATGCATGAAGATTGTCAAGACGGGTTGGCGGGCGGCGTTGACGCTCGTCCTGGTAGCGGCGGGACTGACGTCGTCGGGGCTGCCGGCGCAGTCGGCCGTCGGCGTCGCAGCCGCTGACGGCACGTACCGGTTCGTCGCGAAACTGACGATCGGGGAGCCAGGTCAGGAGGGCAGCACCACCTGTTCCGGGGCGCTTGTCGCGCCGCAATGGGTGATCACCGCCAAGAGTTGTTTCGGATCGTCCAGTGTGGTCTCGGGGCCACCGCCACGTCCCACGACGGCGACCGTCGGCCGCACGAGCCTGAGCACGTCCGCCGGTGCGGTCTCCGCGGTCGACAGACTGGTGCCGCATCCAGGGCGCGACGTGGTCCTTGCCCGGCTGGTGACTCCGGCCAGTGGCATCACGCCGATCCGGCTCGCTTGGGCCGAGCCGCGATACGGGCAGGTGCTCCGCGTCGCGGGTTACGGCCGGACCGCGACCGAGTGGGTGCCCGACCGGATGCACACGGCCCAGTTCACGGTGGGATGGTGGGCCGACCAGACGGCGACGACCTTCGACGTGAAGGGCCGTGTTCCGGCGAACGCGAGCATCTGTAAGGGTGACGCCGGTGGGCCGGCCTTCCGGGAGCTTGAAGTCGGCCCGCAGTTGGTGGCCATCAACGGTTCGTCCTGGCAGGCCGGATGTATCGGTGAGACCCAGACCCGGCAGGGTGCCGTCGAGATCCGTGTCGACGACCTCGCCCACTGGGTCCGGGAAACCATTGTCGACTTCCCTCTCGCCGACGGATCGCTGTACCGCGAACCGGCGGGGGCGATCTCGGTCATCGCTGGCGGCGCACCCATCTGGTTCGACAGCGTCGACGAGATCTCGGCCACGGGCTACCCGCAGTCCTGGGCGGCCGTTCCCGACGGCACGTTCGGGCTACTGCCGGCCGTCCCGCGCAACGGCACCGTGGTGGCGGCGCCGAATCATGGCATCTACGTGGTTGCCGGTGGCGCGAAGATCTGGTTCAACAGTCCGCAGGAGATGGTCGACACCGGATACGGCGGGATAGGGCCGACCATTGTGCCGACCCGATACCTCGACACCTTCCCCGACGTCCCACGCGACGGCACCCTCGTGCAGAATCCGCAGGGCGGCGTCTGGGTGTTTGCCGGTGGCGCGAAGGTCTGGTTCGCCTACCCACAAGAGGTCATCGACACCGGGTACGGCGGGGCGCGTACTGTTCTGCCCACCCGGTACCTCGACAATGTTTCCGACGTTCCGCGCGACGGCACATTGGTGAGGAATCCGCAGGGCGACGTCTATCTCATCGTCGGTGGCGCCAAGAAATACTTCCACTCGTGGGACGAGATCGTCGAAAGTGGGTACGCTGACGCGCCGCTCACGGTTCTGCCGGCCCGCTACCTCGAGGGACTGCCGACGGCGTCCTCTGACTGACGATCGCTGAAGCGGTGACCGTCGACAAACTGGATGCGCTCGGCCACGGCCGAGCGCATCCAGCGCGTCGAGGTCGTCGGTCGGTCAGGCGTCCGGCAGCCGGCCGGTCTCGGCCAGGCGCTGGTACCAGTGGGCGCTGTCCTTCCAGGTGCGGACCTGGGTGTCGTAGTCGACCCGGATGATGCCGAAGCGGCGGTCGTAGCCGTAGCCCCACTCGAAGTTGTCCAACAGCGACCAGACGAAGTAGCCGCGCACGTCCGCGCCCTGCGCCCGGGCGTCACCCATCGCGCCGATGTGCCGACGCAGGTAGTCGATCCGCCGGTCGTCGTGGATCCGGCCGTCGGCCGACACCACGTCGTCGAACGCCGCACCGTTCTCGGTGATCATCATCGGCTGGTTCGGGTACTCGCGGTGCAGACGCAGCAGCAGCTCGGTCAGGGCCGGCGGGTCGATGTTCCACCCCATCGCCGTGTACGGGCCGGGCTGCGGCAGGAAGTCGACGTTGTCCGCGGCGACCCACGGCGTCGAGGTCGAGGCACCGTGACCGTCGGCGTCGGAGCGGGCCGACACCCCGTCCCAGGCGCGGACCAGGGTGCTGGAGTAGTAGTTGACCCCGAGCACGTCCAGCGGCACCGCGATCAGCTTCTCGTCACCGTCGCGGACGAACGACCAGTCGGTGACGGCCGCGGTGTCGGCCAGCAGGTCGGCCGGGTACGCGCCGTCGAGCATCGGGCCGAGGAACGCCCGGTTGGCCAACGCGTCGATCCGGCGTACCGCGTCCTGGTCGGCATCCGACTGGGACGCCCCCCGGACGACGTGCAGGTTCAGCGTCACCGACAGCTCGGCGGCCGGGGCCAGCTCCCGGACCACCCGGCCGGCCAGGCCGTGCGCGAGGTTGAGGTGGTGCACCGCGGCCAGCGCCGCCGCGGGCTCGGTCCGACCGGGCGCGTGCACGCCGGAGGCGTAGCCCAGGTACGCCGAGCACCACGGCTCGTTCAGCGTCGTCCAGGTGTGCACCCGGTCGCCCAGCGCGCCGACGATGCCCGCAGCGTACTCCTGGAAGCGCAGCGCGGTCTCCCGCGCCGCCCAGCCGCCGGCGTCCTCCAACTCCTGGGGCAGGTCCCAGTGGTACATCGTCGCCACCGGGCGGACGCCCCGCTCCAGCAGACCGTCCACGAGCCGCGAGTAGAAGTCGACTCCGGCCTGGTTGAACCGGCCCGAGCCGCCGGGCTGCACCCGCGGCCAGGCGATGGAGAACCGGTACGCGTCAAGCCCGAGGTCGGCGATGTGCCCGAGGTCGTCGGCCCACCGGTGGTAGTGGTCGGCGGCGACGTCGCCGGTGTCGCCGTTCAGCGTCCGACCCGGTGTGTGGCTGTAGGTGTCCCAGATGGACGGCCCGCGCCCGTCCTCGCCGGCCGCGCCCTCGATCTGGTACGCCGCCGTCGCCGATCCCCAGACGAAGCTCTCCGGGAAGTGGTGTTGCGTCATCGTTCAGTCCCCTGGATCTCGCAGATGTAGCCCGTCGAGGTACCGGCGACCAGTGCGGCACTGGCCGTCCCGTCCTCGTAGCGCACGTCGAACTCGGCGCCCGGCCCGTCGCCGGGTGACGGTACCCGTACCCGGGTCCGCTGCCCCTCGCCCGGTGCGTACAGCCGCAGCCGCACGTCGTCGGCCCACTCGTAGTCCGGGCGGTCGTCGCGTGCGCCGAACGGGATGACCGCGCCGGGCCGCGCCAGCACCGGCAGGCTGTCGAACGCGTGCTTCTCGGTGACCCACGCCGGGCCGGTGACCGGCGCCCCGCTGACCAGGTGCGTCCAGGTGCCGGCGGGTACGTAGTAGGTGACGTCGCCGTCGGCGCTGAACACCGGGGCGACCAGCACGTCCGGGCCGAGCATGTACTGCCGGTCCAGGTACGCGGTGGCCGGGTCGTCCGGGAACTCCACGAACATCGGCCGCATCATCGGCGTACCGTCGCGGTGCGCCTCCTGCGCGGCGGCCGCGAGGTACGGCATCAGGCGGAGTTTGAGCTGGGTGAAGTGCCGCAGCACGTCGACGGCCTCGTCGTCGAACGCCCACGGCACCCGGTACGACCCCGAGCCGTGCAGCCGGGAGTGCGAGGAGAGCAGCCCGAAGGCGACCCACCGCTTGAACACCACCGGGTCGGGGGTGCCCTCGAAACCGCCGATGTCGTGACTCCAGTAGCCGAAGCCGGACGACGCCAGGGACAGCCCGCCGCGCAGCGACTCGGCCATCGCGGTAAACGTGGACTCGCAGTCGCCGCCCCAGTGCACCGGGAACTGCTGCCCGCCGGTCGTGGCCGAGCGGGCGAACAGCACCGCCTCGCCCTCGCCGCGCTCCGTCTCCAGCAGTTCGAAGACCGCCTTGTTGTAGAGGTAGGAGTAGTAGTTGTGCATCCGCTGCGGGTCCGAACCGTCGTGCCACACCACCTCGGTCGGGATGCGCTCGCCGAAGTCGGTCTTGAAGCAGTCCACGCCCATGTCGAGCAGCACCTTGAGTTTGCCGGTGAACCAGCGGACCGCGTCCGGGTTGGTGAAGTCGACAAGCGCCATGCCGGCCTGCCACTTGTCCCACTGCCAGACCGAACCGTCGGGCCTGCGGACCAGGTAGCCGGCCTCGCGGCCCTCCTCGAAGAGGTACGAGCGCTGGGCGATGTACGGGTTGATCCAGACGCACACCTTCAGGTCACGCTCGCGCAGCCGGCGCAGCATCCCCTCCGGGTCGGGGAAGGTCGCCGGGTCCCAGACGAAGTCGACCCAGTGGAACTGGCGCATCCAGAAGCAGTCGAAGTGGAACACCGACAACGGCAGCCCGCGTTCGGCCATCCCGTCGACGAACTCGGTAACGGTCTTCTCGTCGTACGAGGTGGTGAACGAGGTGGACAGCCACAACCCGTACGACCAGGCGGGGATGCGGGCCGGGCGGCCGGTGAGCGCCGTGTAACGACGCAGCACGTCCTTCGGGTTGGGCCCGTCGATGACGTAGTAGGTGAGCGACTGGCCCTCGACGCTGAACTGGGTCTGCGTGACGACCTCGGAGCCGACCTCGAACGACACGTGCTCGGGATGGTCCACGAACACGCCGTAGCCGGCGCTGCTGAGGTAGAACGGCACGTTCTTGTACGCCTGCTCGCTGGCGGTGCCGCCGTCGGCGTTCCAGATGTCGACCGTCTGCCCGTTCTTCACGAACGGGCCGAAGCGCTCGCCCAACCCGTACACCGTCTCGCCGACACCCAACGCGAGCCGCTCGTGCACGTGCGGCCGGCCCTCGGCGTCGGTGACGACGCCGATGCTGCGCCCGGTGGACCCGGTGACCAGCCGGTCGCCGTGCAGGAAGTCGACCCGCCACCCGTCGACGAGCGCGACCCGTGCGGTCAGCTCACCGGTGGTCAGCGTCGCGCTGAGCCCGGTGACGTCGACGCTGACCGGGTGCGTGTCGCCGGTGCTCAGCCCGAAGTGCGGCTCCCGGGGCAGCCCGCCCGTGTGGTGCGCGATGGTCACCCCGATGACGCCGGGGGCGGGGGAGAAGAACCGGACGGTGATCAGAGGCCGGTTGAGGGTGTCGCCGCGTCCATTGATCTTGCCGGTCGGTGCGAAGACGGTGAAACCGCGCTCGTCCGGCTCGACCGACTCCACGGTGCCGGGGCGCAGGACACTGACACCGGGGCGCAGTTGCCAGTACCCGTCGGTGAACTTCACTTCTCGGCTCCTGCCGTGATGCCGCGCGCGAGAGTGCGCTGGAAGATGAGGAAGAAGAGGATGGCCGGCACGAGGCTGATCAGCGCGCCGGCGTTGGTGGTCGGAGCGTCCATCAGCCGGTCGCCCTGTAGCGACGCGAGCGCGACCGGAATGGTCTGCGTCTGGTTGTCGATGAGCATGACCAGCGGGATGAGGAACTCGTTCCAGGTCCAGATGAAGAAGAAGATGAGCAGCACCGCGAGGGTGGGCCGCAGGTTGGGGAAGACCACCCGCCACAGCACGGTCCACTTGCCGGCGCCGTCGAGCGCGGCGGCCTCCAGCAGCGAGCGCGGGAACGTCCCCATGACCGAGGCGAGCAGGTAGGTGCCGAACGCGCTCTGGATCACGGTGAAGATGATGATCACCGCGAGTCGGGTGTTGTAGAGCCCGACCTCCTTGGCCACGTAGTACAGCGGGTAGATCAGCGCCTCCTGCGGCAGCATGTTGGCCAGCAGGAAGAGACCGACGATCCAGAGCCGGCCACGGACCCGGCCGATGCCCAGGGCGTACGCGTTGAGCAGCGACACGGCGACGCCGAGGACCGCCACGGAGCCGGCGATGAGCGCCGAGTTCCAGAGCTTGAGCGGGAAGTTGACCTCGGTCCAGTACGTCCGCAGACCCTTGGTGTAGAACTCCGTCGGCCAGCTCAGCGGCCCGCCCGACGAGTAGTCGCCGGGCGACTTGAATGCGTTGAGCAGCATGAACGCGAACGGCACCAGCATGACGAGCGCGCCGAGCGTGACCAGGGCGAGCACCACCCAGCGACTCACGCCGCGATGGTGCCGGTCGGGGACCGGCCGGGCCTGCTTCACCCGCGTGGGGATCGGTGTGAGCGTGACGGCCATGTCAGAACCCCCGGTCCCGGCGCTCGCTGCGCGCCTGCATCCAGATGAAGACCACGGCCACCACGATGATGATCAGCGTCAGCACCGTGGAGATCGCCGAGCCGTAGCCGACCTGGAGCTTCTTGAAGAACGTGTAGTACGCGAAGTAGGACGGAACATTTGTGGCGTTCTCCGGGCCACCCCGGGTCAGGGCGAAGATCGGCCCGAACACCTTCAACGCGGCGATCGTGCAGGTCAGCGCCACCACGAAGGTTTCCGGCCGGATCTGCGGGAGGGTGATCGCCCGGAACCGGTGGACCCAGTTCGCGCCGTCGACCTCGGCCGCCTCGTACAACTCGGGGTCGACCCGTTGCAGCGCCGCCATGAAGACGACCACCGGGTAGCCGATCTGCACCCAGATCATCACCGCCATCACCGCCGGCAGGGCGGTGCCGGGGTCACCCAGCCAGTCGTGGCGTAACGCGCCGAGGCCCACCGCGTCGAGCAGGCTGTTGAACGCGCCGTCCGGACGGAGGATCCAACCCCAGACGATGCCGGCCACCACGACGGGCAGCACCTGCGGGAGGTAGAACGCGGCCCGCAGCGCGGCGGCGGTGCGGGGCTTGAACCGGCGGCCGATGACGTCGAAGAGCACCGCCGCGAGCAACAGCCCGAGCAGGGTGGGCACCACCACCATCGCGACGATCATCCAGACCGTGTTGCGGAACGACGCCCAGAACACGTCGTCCTGCAGCAGTTGCTGGTAGTTGTCCAGGCCGACCCACCGGGGGTCGCCGACGCCGGACCACTTGGTCAGCGACAGATAGAGGGTGCCGACCAGCGGTGCCCCGATGACCAGGAGGAAGAGGACCGCTCCGGGGAGCAGGTAGAGCCAGTACGCCGCGTTGCGGCCGCGTCGTCTGCGGCTGGGCGCGGGCGGGGTGGGCGTCGCGGCCGGTGGTGTGGCGGCGACGGTCTCGGAGACTGCCATGGAAGATCCTTCCCGGCGGGGCGGGCGGACGCACCGGTCGTGCCGGCACGCCCGCCGCCCGCCGTGTCACTTGCCGGTGATCTCCTTGACGCCATCGGCGTACGGCTTGGCGATCGTGTCGAGAACCTGGTCAGGTGACTTCGAGCCATTGATCAGGCCCTGGAAGCCGGAGACCAGCACGTCGTAGTAGCCGGGGACCGGCCAGTCCGGGTAGAAGGCGAGCCCGTCGGACTTGCTGACCGTGTTGAAGTCCTCGATCAGCTTGCGGTCCTTCGGGTCGGTGATCTTCGACGCGTCGGCGGCGACCGGGACACCCCCGTTGTTGCCGATCAGGTCCTGGATCTCCGGACGCAGGGTGATGTCGATGAAGTCGTACGCCAGGCTCTTGGCCTTGCTGTTCTCCGGGACGACCCAGAGGTTGCCGGAGGAGCCGGCCTGCAGGGTGTTGCCGGGGAAGAGGAAGGTGTCCCAGTTGGCCTTCATCTCGGTCTTGAACCGGCCGTACCACCAGCTGCCCGAGACGATCATCGGAACCTTGCCGCCGATGAAGGCGGTGCCCATGTCCTCGGCCTTGAGGCTGGCCGAGTCCTTGGCGACGTAACCCTTCTTCACCCACTCGGCGAAGGTGTCCGCGCCGTACTTGAGCGGGTCGGCCTTGAAGTCGACCGGGTTCTTGTAGAGCTGGTAGTTGTCGACGAACTGCCGGTCACCCTTGGCGAGGGCGAGCTGGTAGAAGAGCTGCCCGGCCGGGTACTCGGCACCGGCCATGCCCAGCGGGGTGACGCCCTTGCCGACGAACGTGTCCATCGCGGCGGTCATCTCGGCCATGGTGGTCGGCACCGCGACGCCGTTGCTCTGGAACAGGTCCTTGTTGTAGTAGACCGTGACGTACTCGCCGTAGTTCGGAACGCCGAACCACTTGCCCGAGCCCATCACGCCCTTGTCGCTGTAGCGGGCGGTGGTCTGCAGGCTGGGGCTGAGCTTGCCGGCCCAGCCACGCTTGTCGGCCTCGGCGCTCAGGTCGCTGAGCAGACCCTGGGAGGAGAGCAGACCAGCCGTCGCGTTGCCCTTGTTGTACTCCATGATGTCCGGGCCCTCGGACGAGTTGATGATCATGCCCGCGTTCTGCTGGATCTGCTCGAACGCCTTGCGCTCGAAGCGCACCTCGACGCCCGGGTGCTCGGACTTGAAAAGCTCGATGGCCCGGTTCCAGCCGATCCCCATCGCGCTGTTCTCGCTCTCGTAGTGCCAGAGCTTGAGGACCTTGGCGTCACTGTCGTCCGCGTTGTCACCACCACCACAGGCGGCGATGGTGGTCGTCGCGGTCGCCGCCAGGGCGATCGCGGCGACGAGCCGATGGAATCGCTGCATTACCATCCTCCTCGTTGAGTATCTAGCCGGTACTTCACGGGGCCCGTCGTCGCGTTGCAGCGCGGCGACGGGCCATTTACTGGTCAGCCCCCACTGGTCGGCGGCTTCGTGGCACGGCGGTCGACCCCCGGACCTCCAACGCGCACGGCAGTAGTTGCTGGTGGCGCTCGGCGGCGGAGCCGTCCGGATGGCGTTCGCCGGCGGCCCCGTCGAGGTGGCGCACCAGCGCCTCGATCGCGATCCGACCGAGCGTCGACCCCGGTGACGTCATCGCGGTCAGCGCCGGGGTGGCCAGTTCGGCGACCTGCGGCGAGGTGACCATCGAGACGACCGAGACGTCGCCGGGCACCGACAACCCACGGTTGGTCAGCTCACCGAGGATGCCGAAGATCGCGGTCTCGTTCATGGCGAGCACGGCGGTCAGTTCCGGTGCCTGCGCGAGGGCGTCGGCCAGGGCGGCCCGCCCGCCCGCCGCGCTGTCCTCGGCCGCGATCATCACCGGGTCCAGGCCGTGCGCGGTCATCGCCGCGACAAAGGCATCCCGGGTACGCAGTGCCGGCCCGTAACCACTGGCCAGCGTGGCAGCCGAGTGGTTGACGTAGACGATCCGCCGGTGCCCCAGGCCGACCAGGTGTGCGACTGCCTGCCGCACGGTCTGGTCGAAGTCGATGTCGACGTAGGAGAGGGTGCTGGTGTCAGCGGTGCGGCCGATCAACACCAGCGGCACACCGGTCTCCTGGAGCACGGTGACCCGCTCGTCGGCCAGCTGGACCTCCATCAGCACGACGCCGTCGAGCATCCGCTGACTGGCCAGCCGCCGCAGGTCGTCGAGGTCGCCGCCGCCGACCGGCGAGAGCACCAGGTGGTAGCCGGCAGAGCTGGCCGCGGCGGCGGCACCGGTGACGAACGCGGTCTCGGTGGCGCCGAGCCCGCGCTCGTCCATCGGCATCAGCAGGCCCAGGATGCGGCTGCGCCGGCTGGCCAGGCCGCGCGCCATCGCGTTGGGCTGGTAGTCGAGCTCGGCCATCGCGGCGAGCACCTTGTTGCGGGTGGCCTGCGAGATCGGCCGGGTGCCGGTGAGCACGTACGAGACGGTGCTGACCGAGACCTGCGCGAGGCGGGCGACGTCGTGCATGGTGGCCACCCGCGCACCTCCTTTGACCAGGCATGGGATCGCTCCCGCAGTCGCGTCGAAGCGTTTCGACTAAGCGGTTCGACAGACGCTAGGCCACCTGTTACGGAGACGTCAATAGCCGATGTCGAAAAGAATTCAACGAGGTGCGCGGGCCCCGCCCCGCGCTCTGCGCGGGCCCCCCTGGCCGTGATCCGCGCAACATCGGGGATGTTGCTGCCTCCCGCCCGCCAGGGGCAGCAACATCCGGGAAGTTGCGCGGATCTTGCTCGCCTAGCGCTGGTCGCGGGGCGCGGGTTGGGGTGGGTTGAAGAGGGTGGCGGGGTTGTCCCAGCAGGCCGCGCGCAGGCAGTCGTCGCTGCTGTACGCATCTCGCCGCGTGCTCTGCGCTCCTCGAAGGGGGCATTTCGCGCATTTCGTGCATTCCGCACTCACCCCGCCGGACTGCACATCCAAGATCGTGCTCGATCCTGGATGTAGTCGCCTCGGGTCCTCGGGGAGGCCACTACATCATGGATCGAGCACGATCTTGACCTCCGGCGGGGGCCAGTGAGGTCGAGGACCCGGTGCGGCAGCTCCAGCGCCGGATCGGGGCCCGTGTTTCGGGACCTGGAGCGGTCTGTAGCGCTCTGGCGCGGTCAGATCTCGATGTCGAACCGGCGCAGCACCGAGGGCGCGATCAGGCCGAGGGTCGCGAGCACCGAGACGACGGTCAGGGCGATGCGCATCCCGACCACCTCGGCCTTGCTGCCGACGCGCAGGGCGATCTTGTTCGGCAGACCGATCATCATCCACATACGTCGCTTGATCGGGATCGGCCAGAGGATCGGCACGCCGGCTCGGGTGATCATGTCGCCGAGGATGTGCACGAAGCAGCCCACCCCCAGGGCGGTGCCGATCAGCGGATAACCGCGACCGCCCGGAAGGTTGGCGAAGGTGAACCAGGCCGCCCCGGCCGAGGCGAGGGTGATGATGACCCAGCCGGCGCGCTCCGCCCAATCGTCGAACAGCCCGCGCAGCGCCAGGCCGAACATGAAGAACAGGATGGTGATGACCGCCCACTTGCCGTACGCGGCGCAGAGCGCGGTGGTGCCCCAGCCGACCAGCACGGTGAACGGCAGCGTGTGGGTAAGCGTCCGGTGCCCGTTGTTGCGGCGTGGATCCTTGCTGAGCTTCGTGGCGTAGTAGACCCCGAGCGAGATCTTCTCCATCACCTCGGCGGCGAAGAGCGAGAAGACACCGAACGTGCGGGCCACGGTGGCCCCACCCTGGTTCTTGGTCACCTTGCCCGACATGTCGAGGTCGGGAAAGAGCGCACCACCGGCGCACACTGCGGTGCCCACCGCCAACGCGAGCGGCGACTGGTGGTAGTCGGCGAACTGCTCCAGTGCCCAGGACCCGGCCAACCACACCGCCGCGCCGGACAGCGCGTGCTGCGGACCCATCATCTCGGCTCACCCTCCCCAGGGATCTTGAGCGCCCAAACTACGCCACTGTAGTCAGCGTCGGCGTCGCAGGGGCATCATCCGACAGGTCCACATTGGACGTTGTCAGAGGGCGGGGGTGAAGCTCTGCCGGATCATCGGCAAGTATGCCGCGTTGACCTGCCAGTCGAACTCTTTTGTCAACCACGAGACGGTGTAGGAACGTTCGGCCGAGGTGTTGGCCAGCAACCGGAAGCTGTGCACCTGCTCGCCGGCGGCGTTCTCCCAGCCGCATTCCCACACGGCGCCGCCCTCGAAGATGTCCATCGCGGAGATGTCCACCTTGCGGTAGGCCGGCAGCAGCCCGTCGCCGGTGGTGAGTCGCGCCTCCTCGGCCTTCCAGTGCGCCACCGGGTCGGCCCGCGCCGGCCCGGACTCGACACTGAGCACCCGAGCCCCGCCGGGTTCCCGGAAGCAGGTCACCGACCCCTCGGTCCAGCGCGCCCAGCCGACCGGCGCGGCAATCCGGAACCCGGTCGGGTCGTCGTGCCAGGTCCAGCCTTCGCGCAGCCGGTACCGGGCCGAGGCGGGTGGCGCGACCGACGCCACCGGAGTCGAGGTGGGCGGTGGTGGCGGTGGGGTGGCGCAGGCGAAGGCGGCGGGTCGAGGGGTCGACACGCCTCCACCGGAGCCAGACGGTGGCGTCCGTTCGTCGTGGCGGTTGACCAGGGCCACCGCGACACCTCCGGCGACGAGTAGCGCGGTGGCCGCGCCGCCCAGGGCGAGCAGGCGCCGCCGCGATCGGCGGGGGCGGCTCGTCGGCCGGGTCGTCGACGTCATCGGAGGGTCGAGGTAGCCGGCCACGTCCACCGGGGCGGGTGCCCCGGCACGACCCGCGCTGCGTACCGCCGCCACCGCCGATGAACTCGGCGGCCCCGACGGCTCGTCGGGCTGCGCCGCCGCGTGCCGCAGCAGGGATTCCGCTTCCGCGGCGGTCGGTCGCCGCCACGGGTCGCGCTGCAACAGGCCGATGAGGACGGGACGCAGCGGCCCGGCCCGCCGCATCGGGTCCGGCGGCTCGGTGGCCAGCGCGCTGAGCGTGGCCATCGCGCTCGACCGGGCGTACGGTGACTGCCCCTCGACCGTCGCGTAGAGCGTCGCGCCCAGCGACCACAGGTCGGTGCGTTGGTCTGACACCCCTTCGCGGGCCCGCTCGGGGGCGACGAACTGCGGTGAGCCGAGCACCGTGCCCGGCCCGGTCATCGCCCCCTCGCCGCCGTCGAAGGTGGCCAGCCCGAAGTCGGTGAGCACCACGCGACCGTCGTCGGCCACGAGCACGTTGTGTGGTTTCACGTCGCGGTGCAGGACCCCGGCGGTGTGTGCGGCCCGCAACGCGGCGAGCACCGCCAGCCCGATCCGGGCGGTGCGCTGCGGGCTCAGTGGGCCCTCGGCGCTGATGATCTGCTGCACCGACCGGGAGGACACGTACTCCATCACGATCCAGGGGCTCTCCCGGTCGTGCACGACGTCGTAGATGCGGACCACGTTGGGGTGGTTGAGCCGAGCGGCGGTACGGGCCTCGCGCAGGGTCCGTAGCCGTAGCTCCTCGCGTTCGGACTCGGCCAGCCAGGACGGTGGCACGACCTCCTTCACCGCCACGTCGCGATGCAGCATCTCGTCGCGAGCAAGCCACACCCGGCCCATTCCGCCGGCGCCGACCAGGTCGAGCAGCCGGTACCGACCCGCGATCAGCAACTGCTGCACGGTCGCTCCCCCTCGGTCACCCCGAGTTACACGATAGCCACCGTGGCGGTATTTCTCATCCGCTGAGCGGCCTCGATCCACGCCGGACGGTAGTCCGGATCATGACCATACGGTGCAGGTCAGGAGGGTGGTCGGAAACTATTTCGGACCTGTTCCCAGTCGGCTGCGGCCCCGGCCCAGTCCTCGTCGTGGGTGATCCAGCCGAGGGTCCAGCGGCTACCCCCGACGACCTGTTGCCGAGCGTGCAGCCACAGACTGCCGTAGGGGGCCTTCCAGCGGCACTCCCACTCCGCCCCGTCGTCCTTCGCGACGAGCCGGATCTCGTCGTACTGCGGCAGTGCCCCGGCCGAGGCCGCCGCGTCGCGGGCAGCGCGGAGCCGGACCAGCGGGTCGGCGCTGTCGGCCCCGGCGACGCTGAAGGCCCGACCGGTCGCCGGGTCCTGAAAGCAGGTCGCCCCGCCGTCGCGGGAGTAGTACCAGGTGGCCGGCACGGAGACTCGGAAGCCGCTGGTGTCGGCGTGCCAGACCCAGCCGGGCGGCGGCCGGAACCGTTCGCCCGAGGTCGGCGTGCCGTCCTGCACCGGCGCACCGACGACATGCGGACGGACACACGCGAACGGGGGCGGGGGGACGTTGCGGCCACCGGGCGGTGGACCGGGCCGATCGGGGCCGGGGCCGCCGAGGCCGCCACCGTCGGGAGGAGCGTTCTGCGGCGGCTGGGAGGACCAGCCGCCGGTGTCGCCGGGCTTGTCGTCGGTCAGGGCCAGCGCGGTGCCGACGCCGGCCGCGGCGGCCACCAGCAGCGCAACGGCGACCAACGCCAGCCGACGGGTGGTACGCCCTCCACCCGCCCGCTCCGGCGTGGGCGCAGTGGTGGTCGGGCCGGCCGCTGCCAGGTCACCGGAGCGGCGGCTCGGATCGGCGGACGGGTCGGGCAGCGGAATGGTGGGGTCCTGGTCGCCGCCCTGAGCGACGGTGGGCAGCCCCACCAGGCCCGGTGTGGAGGCCGGCCGGTCCGGCGCGGATGGTGGGTCGGACACCGGCGGCGGTTCGGGGCGGCCGGTCGCCGCGGCGGTGAGCAGCCGGCGGGCCGCGTCGTGGTCGAGGCGGCCGCGCGGGTCACGGCGCAGCAACCCGTCGAGCACCGGCGCGAGCTGCCCGGCATGCGGAGCCGGGTCGGGTGGCCCGGCGGCCAGTGCGCTCAGGGTCGCCATCGCCGTGCTGCGGGCGTACGGGGAACGGCCCTCCACCGCGGCGTGCAGGGTCGCGCCGAGCGACCACAGGTCGGCGGCGACCGTGGACACCCCCTCGGCGGCTCGCTCGGGGGCGACGTACTGCGGGGACCCGAAGACCATGCCGGGGCGGGTCAGCACACCTTCGCCGCCGTCGAAGGTGGCCAGCCCGAAGTCGGTGAGCATCACCCGCCCGTCGTGCGCCACGAGCACGTTCTGCGGCTTGATGTCGCGGTGCAGCACCCCGGCGGTGTGCGCGGCGTGCAGCGCGTCGAGCACCGCCAGGCCGATCCGTGCCGCCCGGGCCGGCTCCAACGGCCCCTCGGCGTCCAGCACGTCCTGCAACGTGCGGGAAGGGACGTACTCCATCACGATCCACGGGCTGCCCTCGACCGGGATGACGTCGTAGAGCCGGACCACGGCGGGGTGGTTGAGCCGGGCGGCGGCCCGTGCCTCCCGCAGGGTGCGCGAGCTCAGTTCGGCCCGTTCGTGGTCGGCCAGCCAACTCGGGGGGACGATCTCCTTGACCGCGACCTCACGGTGCAGCATCTCGTCGTGGGCGCGCCACACCCGACCCATGCCCCCGCGACCGACCAGGTCGAGCAGCCGGTACCGACCAGCGATCAGCACCTGCGCACGCTCCTCCTCAGCCGCTGTCCGGGGCTACACCCTAACCAGCGGATCGGAAGCTACCTATAGCTCATTCGACGTATCTCAGCACGCGGCGGGGTCGACGCGGGCGAGCAGATTGCCCTCCGGGATGGCGATCCGGGGCTTCCCGCCCGCCAGTCGGGCGGCGGCCCGGCGGGCCTGTAGCGGGCCGTGTTCGCGTCGGGCGGCGCTGTAGCTCGCGGCCGTACGGGCGGCTATGCTCGCCCAGCCGTACCGCTGGCCGACCATGGTGCGGGCCCTGCGGGCCACGCGTCGGGCGAAGATCTCGTCACCGAGCAGTTGACCGACCGCGCCGGCGAGCGCGTCCGGGTCGCTGTGCGGGAACGTCACCCCGGTGACGCCGGACTCGACGATCTCGGCGAGCCCGCCGGTGCGGGCCACCGCGAGCGGCGCCCCGGCGGCCGCCGCCTCCAGCGCCACCATGCCGAACGGCTCGTAGAGGCTGGGCACCACTGTCGCGTCGGTGGCCCCGAGCATCGCCGGCAGTTGGGTGGAGTCGAGGAAGCCGGTGAACCGTACCGTCGAGTTGAGGGCCAGTCGCCGCGCCTGGGCCTCCAACTCGGCGCGGTACGGGCCGTCCCCGGCGATCACCACACGCAGCCCGGGGTGTCGCTCGCGGAGCCGGGGCACCGCGTGCACCAGGTGCTGGACGCCCTTCTCGTAGACCAGTCGCCCGGCGTACCCGACCAGGGGGCCGTCTCCGGCGAACCGTGCGCGAGCCGACGCGACGGCCCGGGGCCGGGCCCGCCAGGCCCGGTCGTCGACCCCGTTGGGCACCACGTCGACCTGCGTCGCCGGTACGTCGAAGAGCGCGGTCACCTGGTCCCGCATGTATCCCGAGCAGGTGATGACCCGGATGGAGGAGCCGCTGAGCCAGTGTTCGACGCCGTGGATGGTGCGGTTCATCTCCTCCGGCAGCCAACCCTGGTGCCGGCCGGCCTCGGTGGCGTGGATGGTGGTGACCAGGGGCAGGCCGAGGTGCTCGGCCAGGGTGACGGCGGTGTGGGCGACGAGCCAGTCGTGGGCGTGGATGACGTCGTACGAACCGGCTTCGGTGGCGCGCAGGGCGGTGCGGGTGAGGGTGTGGTTGAAGGCCATGGTCCAGGCCAGCAGGCTGCTGGTGGCGAGGGGGAAGGTGACGGGGTCTTCGGGGGCGCGCAGGATGCGGACGCCGTCGGCGTACTCCTCGAGGGGTGCGCCGTCGCTGTGGCGGGTGACGACGGTGACCTCGTGGCCGGCGGCGGCGAGGGCCACCGACAGGGCGTGCACGTGTCGGCCGAGGCCGCCGACGAGCACCGGCGGGTACTCCCAGGAGAGCATCAGCACCCGCAGTTGCCGGGCGGGGTGGATGTCGATCACGTGGGCGTCGGGTGACATGCGGCCCCCTTTGAATTGTCCCCGGGCGCGCGCCGACCGACACCGAAACCGGTGTCGCCGTCGCGTCTGGATCGGGGCCAATCCTGCCGGGATCGAGATAACCAGCGGAGACACCACCGTTGCGGTCGTGTAAAGCGCTACTGGCTCTTTCGGCGCACCCGCAGCAGCTCGGCCACCGACCACGCCTGGAACGGGCAGCCGGTCGCGGCGTGCGGCGCGAGGCCGTCGGCCGTCTCGCTCACCGAGCCTAGCCCATATTCGGTCAGATGGGCCTCGATACCAACGAACACGTCATCGACCGACATCTTGCCCCGGCGGCAGGCGTCCACGTACGGCCCGAGCAGCCACGGCCAGACCGTGCCCTGGTGGTAGCCGCCGTCGCGCTCGGCGGGGCCACCCCGGTGGCGGCCCACGAACTCCGCCGAATCCGGGGCGAGGCTGCGTGGCCCGAGCGGGGTGAACAACCCGTCGCCGATGCGCCGCAGCGTGGTTTCGTCCGGGTCCATCGGCGCGTACGGCAGCGACCAGGCCAGCAACTGGTTGGGACGCAGCGCGTCGTCGTCGTGCAGGGCGGCCCCGCCCAGCGGGTACGCCGGCGCGGGCGCGTCCAGCACGTCGTGCAGCCAGCCGGTCGGCGACGGAAAGCGCTCCCGGAACGAGGCGGTGGCCTGCCCGTGCCGTCGCCACAGCTCGTCCGCGTCCCGCCCAGCCAGCTCGGTCAGCTCCGCGAGCCCGGCCAACCCGTTGATCCACAACGCGTTGACCTCGACCGGCTTGCCGGTACGCGGGGTCACCGGCACCCCGTACACGCGGGCGTCCATCCAGGTCAGCGCGGTGCCGGCGGCGCCCTGGGTGAGCAGGCCGTCGGCCGGGTCGACGCGGATCCCGTACCGGGTGCCGGTCACGTGGGCGTCGATCACCGCACTCAAGGCGGGCAGCAACTCGTCACCCAGGTCGGTGTCACCGGTGACGGTGACGTGCCGGCTCACCGCGTGCAGGAACCACAGCGTGCCGTCGACGGTGTTGTACTCCACCCGACCGGTGTCGGCGGTGTTGGCGAGCATCCCCTCGGACAACGTCGCCGCGTACGACCGCAGTAGCGCCCTTCCCAGGTCGGCCCGATTGGTGCAGAGGAACAACCCCTCGTACGAGATCATCGTGTCCCGTGACCAGGCCCCGAACCACGGGTACCCGGCCACCACGTCCACCGCCGCGTCGTTGGTGCGCACCACGAACGCGTCGGCGGCCAGCGCCAGGGTGGCCTCCACGTCGTCGGCTGGCTTCGCCGTCGCCACCACCTGCCGGTTGCGCCGTCGCGCCGTCGCCACGATCTCCTCCGCCGGCATCGGCTCCAGGTCGAGCGGCGCGGCCCAGGCCCGCACCGACACCGTGTCGCCGGGGCGTTCCAGTTCGCCGACGAACCGCCCCGCGTACCACAGGTCCTCGTCCGGGTTCAGGCCCCGGTTGGCCTCCTCGCGGTGGTGTACGCCCAGCCACCACTGCCCCTCGGGCGCCCAGCCCGGCCCGGACAGCCGGTACGCGCCCTCCACCACCGCGCCGTCGGCGACCGCCTCGACCTGCGGGGTCGGGCCGTCGGCTCGCCGTTCGCCGTGCGCGTCACGCCAGGTGCAGGCGGCCGACAGCTCCAGCCGGACGGGCCCGCCGGCGACCAGCCGGTGCACCACCGCCACGCAGGAGCGGCCGGGCAGCATGGCCAACTCCCGTTCGATCACCACCGCGCCGATCCGCCACCGCCACCGGGGCAGCCCGTCGACCAGCTCGAAGCGCTCCAACAACTCGAAGCCGCGCGGGTCCACGTCACCGGAGGACCATTCGTGCGCGCCGAGCCGCACCCGTGCCCCGGACGGCAGGGTGACCGCCGGGTCGAGGCTGACCAGTCCCACCTGACGGGACGCCGGAGTTTCGCCGGGAACGACCAGCAGGCCGTGGTAGCGGCGCGTCCGGAGCCCGCCGACGGTGCCCATCGCGTATCCGCCGAGGCCGTCGGGGACCAGCCACTCCCGGCTCGCGGCGCTGGTCAGATCGCCGCAGACCTGGGGGCCGAAGCGCATGTCGATCAACTTTCCTCCACCTGCGACGGGGTGTAACACGCCACGACGACAATGGCTGCTGTGGTCAAGTACCCCGGCGACGTCAAAGATGTGCACGTGATCACCGACCGATCGTCCTCCGACGCCTCGCCACCCGACGCTGAGCGGCTCCGGCTCGCCCAGGCCGACTCGGGGGAGCAGGACTGGCGTGCATGGGGTCCCTATCTGTCCGAACGGGCGTGGGGGACGGTACGGGAGGACTACAGCGAGCACGGTACGGCCTGGGACTACTTCCCGCATGACCACGCGCGGTCCAGAGCCTACCGGTGGAATGAAGACGGAATGGCCGGCGTCTGTGACGAACGACAGACCTTCGCCTTCGCCCTCGCGCTCTGGAACGGCAAGGACCCGATCCTCAAGGAGCGGATGTTCGGCCTCGGCGGCGACGGCGGCAACCACGGCGAGGACGTCAAGGAGTACTGGTGGTACGAGGACTCCACGCCCACCCACTCCTGGATGCGTTGGCGCTACCACTACCCCCAGGCCGCCTTCCCGTACGACGAACTCGTCGCGGTGAACGCGTTGCGCGGCCGCGACGACACCGAGTACGAGCTGGTCGACACCGGGATCTTCGACCACGACCGGTACTGGGCGGTGACCGTCGACTACGCCAAGGCGTCCCCCACCGACCTCTGCATGGTGGTGACCGTCGCCAACCGGGGCGACCAGGCGGCGACCCTGCACGTCCTGCCCACCCTGTGGTTCCGTAACACCTGGTCCTGGGGCCTGCCCGGCGGCGACCGGATCCCCCGGCTGACCGGCCACGGCACCCGGCTCGTCGGCGAACACCGGGTGCTCGGCCAACTGCTGCTGGAGGGCGACGGCGGTCCGGTGCCGCTGCTCTGCGACAACGACACCAACGCCGAACGGCTCTGGGGCCTGCCCGGCCGCTCCCCGTACCCGAAGGACGGCATCAACGACCACGTCGTCAACGGCGCCGCCACGGTCAACCCCGACCGGGAGGGCACCAAGGGAGCGCTGCACTACGTGCTCGACGTACCGGCCGGCGGGCAGCGTCAGATCCGGTTGCGGCTGACCCGCACCGCGTCGCCCCCGGCCGCCGCTCCGCCGCCCCCGGCCGACCTCAGCGCCGGCTTCGAGGCCGTGGTGTGGGCGCGGCGGGCCGAGGCGAACCGGTTCTTCGCCGGGGTGATCCCGCCGGCCGCCACCCCCGACGAGGCGCTGGTGGCACGGCAGGCCATCGCCGGGCTGATGTGGGGCAAGCAGTTCTACCACTTCGACGTCAAACGTTGGCTCGAAGGCGACCCCGGCTCGACACCGCCGCCGGCCGGGCGTCGACACGGGCGCAACAGCGCCTGGTGGCACATGACCAGCTTCGATGTCATCTCCATGCCCGACCCCTGGGAATACCCCTGGTACGCGGCCTGGGACCTGGCCTTCCACTGCGTGAGCATCGCCCGGGTCGACCCGACCTTCGCCAAGGAGCAGATCCTGCTCCTGCTCCGTGAGTGGTACCTGCACCCCAACGGGCAGATCCCGGCGTACGAGTGGGCGTTCGGTGACGTGAACCCGCCGGTGCACGCATGGGCGGCGCTGAAGGTGTTCGAGATCGACGGCGGGCGGGACTACGAGTTCCTGGCCCGGGTGATGCACAAGCTGCTGCTCAACTTCACCTGGTGGGTCAACCGCAAGGACACCGGCGGCAACAACGTCTTCGAGGGCGGCTTCCTCGGGCTGGACAACGTCGGGCCGTTCGACCGTTCGGCGGCGCTGCCGGTGGCCGGGGTGCTGGAGCAGTCCGACGGCACCGGCTGGATGGCCATGTACGCGCTCAACCTGCTGGACATGGCGATCGTGCTCGCCGAGCACGACCGGACCTGGGTGGACACCGCAACCAAGTTCTTCGAGCACTTCGCCTACATCGCCGCCGCCGCGTACGAGCAGGGTCTGTGGGACGACGAGGACGCCTTCTTCTACGACGTGCTGCGCCTCGCCGACGGCACGAAGGTGCCGCTGAAGGTCCGCTCCGTCGTCGGGCTGCTGCCGTTGGCCGCCACCACCCGGCTCACCGCGAAGACCCTGCACCGCCTACCGGAGTTGGGCGCCCGGCTGCGCTGGTTCCTCACCAACCGACCGGAGTACGCCCAGGTGATCGGCACCCGCAGGCTGGGGCCGGACGGCCGGCAGCAGCGGCTGCTGTCCATGGTCGGCCCGGAGCAGGTGGTCCGGCTGCTCGCCCGGATGCTCGACCCCGACGAGTTCCTCTCCGACTTCGGTCTGCGTACGCTGTCCCGCGCGCACCTGGACAAGCCGTTCTCGGTCAGCCTCGGCGGGCAGGAGTTCTCCGTCGGCTACGAGCCGGCCGAATCGACCAGCGGCCTGTTCGGCGGCAATTCCAACTGGCGCGGTCCGATCTGGATGCCGACGAACTTCCTGCTGATCAGCGCGCTGCGCGACTACGCGGCGTTCTTCGGCGACGACCTCCAGGTGGAGTACCCGACCCGCTCCGGCGTGAAGCGCACCCTGGACGAGATCGCCGACGACCTCTCCGCCCGGCTGATCTCGCTGTTCACGCAGGACGACTGGGGTCGCCGGCCGATCTACGGGGCGTGCCAGCTCTTCCAGACCCACCCGGACTGGCGGGACCTGGTCGCCTTCCCGGAGTACTTCCACGGCGACAACGGCGCCGGCCTGGGCGCCTGGCATCAGACCGGCTGGACCGCCCTGGTGGCCGACCTGATCCTCACCCTCCGCCGCTGACCCGCCTCGCCCGAACCCCCGCCACTCCTCCCGCACCCCGCCCCGCCCCGCCCCGCGGGCAAGATCCGCGCAACTTCGGCGATGTTGCTGTCTCCCGCCGCCGGGACGCAGCAACATCACCGAAAGTGCGCGGATCTTGCGCGGCGCGGCGCGGCGCGGGGCGGGGGCGGGATGCGGCGCGGGGCGGGGCGCGGGGGGTGGTCAGGCGGTGATCAGGCCGAGCTTGACGAGGCTGTCTGCGGTCTCGGTGATGGTCGTCTCCACCGGGCGGGGCCGCCAGCCGAGGATGGTGCGGGCCTTGTCGTTGCTGATCACCGGGATCTGACCCCGCAGGGCGGCCGCCTCGCGCAGCGCCGGCTCGGTCTTTGCGGCTTCGCGGACCTCCTCGTCGCTGAGTTCCCGCGCCGGCACCCGGTCGGCCAGGCTCGGCAGGTGCCGCGCCAGCATCTTCGCCATGTCGAGGAAGCTGATCGACGGGCCGCCGACGCCGATGAAGCGTTCGCCGGCGGCGTCCGGGTGCAGCATCGCGCGCAGGTGCAGGTCGACCACGTCCCGCACGTCGACGACTCCGAAGTACATCCGGGGTACGACCGGCATCGTCCCCTGGAGGAACGCCTGCACCAGTCCGGTCGACGCGGACACCCGCGCGCCCAGCAGCGGACCGAAGATGCCGGTCGGGTTGACGACGCTCAGCTCGACCCCACCGTTGTCCCGGACGTGGTCCCAGGCCGCGCGTTCGGCGAGGGTCTTCGACCGGTGGTACGCCGGGATGTCGTCGTCCACGTTGGTCCAGTCCGCTTCGCTGTACCGCCCGTCGGGCTTCACGGTGTAACCCACCGCCGCGTACGACGAGGTCAGGACCACCCGTCGTACCCCGGTCTCGCGGGCGGCCCGCAGGACGCGCAGCGCTCCGTCGCGGGCCGGCCGGATCACCTCGTCATCGTCCTTCGGCGGGGTGAACGGGAACGGCGACGCGTGGTGCAGCACGTACCGTGCCCCGTCGACCGCCTCGGCCCAGCCCTCGTCTGCGGACAGGGCTGCGGTCCGGAACTCGATCCGGCCGTCCGGGTTGGTGCCGGCCTGCCGGACCCGGTCGAGCACCTCGTCGCGCTGGCCCGCCTCGCGGACGCTGACCCGCACCCGGTAGCCCTCGTCGAGCAGCCGAGAGACGGAGTACCCGCCGAGGTGTCCGGTGGCGCCGGTCACCAGCACGAGGGCATCGTCGGTGCTGCGAAGCTGCATGTCTTTCTGCACGGTGTGTCCCATCCTGTTCAGAATTCCTGGAGTGTTCGTTCGACCTGCTCGATCGCGCGTTCCTCGGCGGCCGCGTCGCCCCGGTACCGCGCGTCCCACATGTCGGCCTTGCCGCGCATGTACGCCTGGCGTACCCGTAGGCGCTCGATCTCCGCGGACAGTCGGTCGGCATGCCGGGCGAAGAGGTCACGCTGTTCGGCAGCCGCCGCCCGGTCGCTGTCGTCGAGCAGCGCCAGGTAGCGGCGCATCTCCGCGACGCTCATGCCGGACGACCGAAGGCAGGCCAGGGCGTCGACGCGTTCGGCGAGCGCGGCGTGGTAGCGGCGGTGACCGCTGCTGTCGTCGCGCGCTACCGGGCCGAGCAGGCCGACCTTCTCGTAGTACCGCAACGTCGGCTCACTGAAGCCCGACCGTTGGGCCATCTCCTGGATGGTCAGGGGCGGCTCTGTCCGCTTGCGGTCTGCCGTCGTCGCTGCCATGACTGAAGCGTCCCCAACTTCAAGCGCTTCAAGTCAAACGATGTGACGCGGAGAACGTCGGGCGAACCTATTTCGGGTGAAATGTCGGTTATGGCATTGCTTGTTACTTTCTGTCTCGTTCGGTCGGTGACGGGTGCCAACACGCCGAGCAGAACCCGTCACTCGAACGGAACGGGGGAATCGGTGAGTTCTGTCCTGCGAAGAATCACGACCGCATCCACGGCGATGCTGGTCGCCGGCCTGTCCACCCTGGGACTGGGGACGCCAGCTCGGGCGGCACCGGGTGACGCGAATGCCCGGGGCGTCGTCGTCGACCTGTCCGCGGAGGTGCTCGGCACGGCCGTGATAACCGCCGACGCGACGATCGGCACGGCTACCGCACCGGCCGGCGGCGGCACCGACACTGAGACGTTGCTGGCCATCTCGATACCCGGGGCGCTCGGCGTGACCGCCGACGGCACCGTCGAGGAGGTCACCGCCACCCGGGCGGCGGCCTCGTCGTCGGCGTCCGCCAGCGTCAACGGCCTCAACCTGACCGTGCTCGGCGTCGACGTGCTGGCCGCTACCGAGGTCACCGCTACCGCGACCTGCCCGCAGGTCGGCGCGACAGACGCCGACACCACGCTCGTCGGTCTGGAGCTCTTCGGCTCGGCGGTGGCGCTGACGGCGAACACCCCCGCCGTCGTGGGCAGCGCCGCCGTGGTCGTACCGGACCTGGTGGGCGCGAGCCTGAACGCCTCGTTGACCCGAACCGAAACGACTACCGCCACCGGTGCCACAGCGGTCACCGTGCGGGCCGTCCTCACCCTGTCGGGCACAGTCCTCGGCGTGCCGACGACCATTCCGGTCGGGACCGTGATCGTGGCCGAGGCCAACTGTGAGCGTCCACCCGCGGCACCCACCGCTGCGACGATCAACCCGGATGAGGGCCCGCAGTCGGGCGGCCAGACGGTGACCATCACCGGTACCGGCTTTGTTCCGGGCGGCACCACTGTCACCTTCGACGGCGTGCCGGCAACCGGGGTCACGGTGGCGCCCGGAGGCACCTCGTTGACGGCGGTCACCCCGGCCGGCGCGATCGGCCCCGCGTCGGTCGTGGTCAGCACGGTGAACGGCACGGCACCGCCGCTGGGCTACACCTACCTGCCCGACGGCAGCGCCGCCGTGATCACCGGCCTCGCGCCCCCTTCTGGGCCGACCGTCGGCGGTACGACGGTGACGATCACCGGGACCGGCTTCACCGGCGTGCTGGCAGTGGACTTCAACGGGCTGCCCAGCACCGGGTTCACCGTCGATCCGGCCGGCACCACGATCAGCGTGGTGACCCCGCCGAACCCGGCCGGGCCAGCGCTGGTCGAACTCGTCTTCCCGGCGGGCAGGGTGACCGCGCCACCGTTCACGTACATCCCGCCGACGATCACATCCATCGTGCCGAACTCAGGCCCGAACACCGGTGGTACGACGGTGACGATCACCGGTACCGGGTTCACCGGGGCGACCGGCGTGACCTTCGGTGACACGCCGGGCACCGACGTCGTCGTGGACCCGAGCGGTACCTCGCTGACCGTGGTCACACCGCCGGGACCGGTCGGCCCGGTGGACGTGGCCGTGCTCCTCCCGGGGGCGAACGCGGACGCACCGGGTGGGTTCACGTACCTGGCGGCTGCTCCGACCGCCAGCGCGATCACGCCGAACGAGGGCCCGCAGTCGGGTGGTCAGACGGTGACGATCACCGGCGCCGGCTTCATCCCCGACGGCACGACGGTCACCTTCGACGGGGCGTCCGCCACTGACGTCACGGTCAACGCGGGCGGCACCTCGTTGACGGCGGTCACCCCGCCCGGCGCGATCGGCCCGGCAGTGGTGCTGGTGACCACTGGCGGTGGTTCGGCCGCGCCACTGGACTACACGTACCTGGCCGACGGCGGTGACGCCGCCGTGACCGGGCTGACCCCGACGACCGGGCCGACCTCGGGTGGCACCACGGTGACCATCACCGGGACCGGCTTCACCGGGGCGACCGGGGTGACCTTCGACGGGGCGCCGGGCACCGGGTTCACCGTCAATCCGGCCGGCACCACGATCACCGTGGTGACCCCGCCGAACGCGGCAGGACCGGCAGTCGTGCGACTGGTGTTCCCCGCGGGCTCGGCCGCCGCGCCAACGTTCACGTACGTCATCGCGGCACCGGTCATCGAGACGCTGACTCCGGCTCAGGGTTCGACCGGTGGCGGCACGACCGTGACGGTCAGAGGTTCCGGGTTCGTTCCGGGCGGGACCGTGGTCACCATCTGCGGCCGGACCATCCCGGCGGGCGAGGTCACCGTGGCAGCGGACGGGCGTTCGTTGACCTTCCGTACGCCGCGCTGCGCGGCCGGGAACACCACGGTCGTCGTGAGCACCGGAGGGGGAACGTCCAACGCGCTCACCTTCCGCTACGTACCGCACACCCTGCCGGTGACCGGTGACATCATCGCCGCGCCGCTGAGCGTCGGCGCGGTGCTGGCTCTCCTCGGCTTCGTCCTGGTGCTGCTGACCCGACGTCGGCGGAGTGCCGGCCGCATCGGCTGACCAACCCCGTCCCGGCCAGGGCCCAGCCTGGGCTCTGGCCGGGACGTTCACAGATCCTCGCGGCGATCGTTGGCAGTTCAGCAGGGCAGCGCTCGGCGTGTCGCCCTGCTGACCTGCCAACGATCAAGGAAACCCACAACTCCATGATCGACAGCCTGGTGCTGGGGGCGTGAATTAGACGGGGGGTGTGGGTGTTTCCGGTGGGTGGCTGCGGGACCGTTGTGCGTCCGCGCAGGCGACGCCGAGTAGCACCACGGCGGCGGCCCCGCCGGCGACGAGCGGCCTGAGGTGAAGTGCTCCCGGCGCCAGCAGGCCCAGGGCCAACAGGCCCGCTATCCGAGATCGGGAAACCCTGGCGTAGACCTGGTATTCGAGGGCTGATCGTCCGGCGAGGAAGAGCGCCGGGCCGCCGAGGATGGCGATGAGCCAGGCCGCTGGGAGGTGCTCGAACGGCTCGACGATGAACAGTTCGAAGCCGACGCCGGTCAGCACGATTCCCGCGATCATGACCATGTGGGCGAAGGCCATGCCGGTCGCGAGCCGGGCGGGGTCGGCGGAGCGGTCGATGGCCGCATCCAGCATCCCTCCCGCCACGTGGAAGTAGATCCGCCAGAGCAGGACGGTGGTCGCAAGGGCCAGGACGAAGCCGGCCGTCTGGTCGGCGTGGAACTCGCTGCCGCTGAACGCGAGCCCGATGACGAAGATCGCCTCGCCGAGCGCGATGAGGAGGAACTGTTGGTAGCGCTCGGCCAGGTGCTCGGCCGCGATCGTATGAACACCGAGCCGTTGCGCGCCGAGCCGGGGGGTGGGCCATCCGAAGAGCAGTCCGACATAGTCGATCAGTACGGCGATGGTCCAGAGCCATCCGCGGACCGTGCCGTCATCGACCAGCCCACCGACGACCCAGAGCGGCGCGCCCAAGCCGAGCCAGAACATGACCCGGATGAACTGTTGCGGATCGGGCCGGCCGTGGCCGGCGATGTGGAAGTACACCGACCGGCCGATCTGGAGGGTCACATAGGTGATGCCGAAGAGGGAGGCCCGCGCGCCGAAACCGTCGGGCACCGCGACGGCCATTGTCATGGCACCTACCAGCGTCATGACGATGACGGTCTGGACGATCGGTGCCTCCGGGTCCAGCAGACTGGTCGACCAGACCGTCAACGACCAGACCGCCCACAGGGCCAGGAACAGCAGCAGGGCCTGACCGAGACCCGCGAGCACACCCCGCTGGCCATCGGCGAAGTCGGCGATCAGCCGAGCTGAGATGCGCGTGAGGGCGAAGACGAACACCAGGTCGAGAAAGAGCTCCAGGAAGGTTGCCCGCTGGCGAGTGGCCTCGCCTCGCAACAACGGCACGTCGCGCTGCTCTCTCATCGGCCCGCCACGGGCCGGTGCGGCCAAGCGATCACGTGCCCTCCCGTCGCGCTGATCTCCTCGCCTAACGCGCCAGCGTCAGCCAGAGTCACCAATCCGTCATACGGCGACTACGTCCAGTGTTCAGCCTTACGCTCGTGGGCGTGCCCGGACCTGCCGAGAAGGCCACTGAACAGGACCGGCGTGACCTCATCGTCACGGTCGCGCGAGAGTTGGCCGAGACGGAGGGCTGGGCGGGTGTGACCACCCGACGGCTCGCCGAACGGACCGAGATCGATATGGGTGACATCTACCGGCACTTCGCCGATCTGGAGGCGCTGATCGCCGCCGTCGCGGTGTGCGCCTTCGCCGATCTGGCCGCCGATCTCGCCGAGGCGCACGCGGAGACCGTGGGCGGTCCCGAGGGGGTCTGGCCGGCGGTCGCGTCCGCGTACCTCGACTTCGCGTACACGAATCCGGAGGTCTACGACGCGATGCTCGCGCTGACCCCCGACCTGGCCCTCGGCGTGGATGGTGTGCCGGCCGCGCCGCGGGCGGTGTTCGCGGAGCTGCGGGCGGCGCTGACCCCGCTGGCCGAGGGCCGGGACCCGGACACTCTCGCCGAGGTGGGTTGGAGCCTGCTGCACGGCGTGGTGATGCTCACCCGCGGTGGCCGGCTCCGTCCCGAGGGGCAGGAGGAGCGCGAAGCGTTGATCGCGCAACGGTTGCTGCGGTGGCCGTGACCACGACGGCCATGCCGGAGCGGTTCACGGAAATCCAGAAGATCTGAAACTCGTCTCCCGCCTATCCTGTCCGTCGGCCTTTCGGGCGGTGGTACGGGGAAGGGGATGGTATGGCGGTCGGCATAGCGGCGCGGCGGCAGGCGCAGGTGTTGATCTTCGATGCGGACGACACGTTGTGGGAGAACAACGTGGTCTTCGAGCGGGTGATCGACGACTTCCTGGGCTGGCTGGACCATCCCACCCTGGACCGCGCCGAGCTGCGGGCCGTCCTCGACGACATCGAGCGGGCCAACGCGGTGGCGCACGGGTACGGCAGCAAGGTCTTCCTGCGCAGCCTGGCGGAGTGCCTGGAGCGGCTGCGCGAGCGGCCGGCCACCGACTCCGAACGCCAGGAGATCGACCGGCTGGCGGTCGCCCTCGTCGAGCACAAGGTGGAACTGATGCCCGGGGTGGCCGACGCGCTCGACGAGCTGGCCGGCCGGCACGAGTTGCTGCTACTCACCAAGGGCGACCAGGAGGAACAGCAGCGCAAGCTGGACGCCTGCGGCCTGCTGCACCACTTCGGGGCCGCACACATCGTCGCCGAGAAGAACGTCGACACGTACCGGTGGCTCACTCGGGAGCACGGCTTCGCGCCGGCCGGCGCGTGGATGATCGGCAACTCCCCGAAGTCCGACATCCTGCCGGCGCGGGCGGCCGGGCTGAACGCGGTGTTCATCCCGAACGCGAACACCTGGGTGCTGGAGGACGACGAGCTGGACCCGACCGACGGCGGGGTGCTGCGGCTCGCCGCGTTCCGTGACCTGCTGCGGCACTTCTGACGACCCCACCCGGCGCGGCGACCCGAACAGCGTCGACGATCAAGATCCCGTTACGGCGACATGCCGCTTTTTCAGCGTGGGATCAGTCATGCCGGTGGTGGCCCGCTCCGGCTTGTCCGGCCCGTCGAGGCCCCCTAGCCTGGGCCGGCGTCCCTCGGCTCTGGGGTTTTGCCGGGACGCGCCAGGCGTCCGGAGGGTGGGCACCGCGGAGCTGAGTGACCGCAGTCGGATGCCACGGTCAGGGCCGGGTAGTTGCGGACCCGGCCCTGACCACCACGATCTGTCGCCGGCTCAGGACACCTCACGTCGGACGATCGCCACCGCCACCCGACAGAACTCGTCCATGTCCGGGTTGAACCCGGCCGCGATGTCGGGATGCAACCCGGAGCGGGTCTCCTCCAACAAGCGTTGGCACACCTGCTCGACCGGCTCGCCGGCGTAGTCGGCACGGACCCGGTCGGTAGCGGCCTGAAGCGCCGAGGTCAGCTGGTCCTCCAGCGGACCGCGCAGCTTCTGCTGCACCGGGTCGAGCCCGCGTGGGTCGAGCGTGACATGTGGCTCCGACATCGGTGCTCCCTTCGTCGGCGTCCGCGGTACCCCACCCCGGACGTCGGTCAAACCCCGTTCGGTACGGCGGCGACCCGTACCTGGTATGAGAATTCCTCCGCCGGCTCCTCGTGGTACGACAGTCGCCGGATCTGCCGGTCGTCGTCGTAGAGGGCGACGTCCACCAGGACGCCGAGGTGGCTGAGGCCGATGGACGAGACCCGCTTCTTGTCCTGCAACACCGCGCAGACGCCGCCGAGCAGGGTGCTGGCGTCGGCCGTACGGTGCCCGGGCGGGCAGCGCAGGACCAGGTCGACCTGGACCGGCCCGGGCAACGGCGTCCAGCCGGTGCGCTGGGCCGCCGTGAGAGCGGCCTGGAGCAGGGTTCGGACCCTCGTCGCCTGGCGATGCCCGGCGGCGAAGATGGACAACGCTTCGGTCTTGACCGGTGGCAGGCCGCTCACCTCGAATGTCAGGGCGAGAGCGCGGGTGTCCTGCACGACGGCACCTCCTCGTTGGGACGATCCTGCCGAACCGGGGGAGTGGCGGTGGGACGTTCCCGCGATTACCAACCGATCGGGCAGGCTGGGGTCGGCCGAGGCGTGTCGACGGCGGCGGCGAACGCGCTGGCTGCGGCGCTAGGAAAACGCTAGTCGACGCTGGCCGCGCTGGGTAGTCGGTCGTTCACCCGGTTGGACGCGGTGCGAAGGCACAGAACTCGTTGCCCTCGGGGTCGGCCAGCACCCACCACCAGTGCGCCTCGTCGAGCGGCTCCCGCAGCAGGGTCGCGCCCGCCGCGATCAGCGCCATCGGTTCCGGGTCGGCCAACTCGACGTCCCAGTGCAGGCGGTTCTTGACCGTCTTGGGCTCGGGCACCCCGTCGAACACCCAGTAGTCCCAGGGGAATCCGGCCGCACCGGCCACCGACGAGGTGGTCGAGTCGTGCTCCACGGTGCCGCCGAGCACGCCGGCCCACCAGGCCGCCTGGGCCGCCGGGTCGGCCGAATCCACGACCAGTTCGAACGGGCCCGGTCGGGTGCCTTCGCGGGCCGGGAACGCGCAGAACTCGTTGCCCTCCGGGTCGCTCAACACCCACCAGGTCGCCTCGCCGGCCGGCTCGCGAACCAGCCGGGCGCCGGCCGCGAGCAGTGCCGCCGGGTCCGCGTCGGTCAACCGCAGATCCAGGTGTACGCGGGTCTTGCCGACCCGAGGCTCGGGCACCTTGTTCACCCAGATCGACTCGGCGTCGGACCGGGCCGAGCGGGGGTCCACCCGGGTGTCGCCGTCACCGGCGTCGGCGACGTCACCGTCGAGCAGCCGGCCCCAGAAGCCGCCGAGCGCGAGCGGGTCGTTGGCGTCCAGACAGAGGTCCTTGAAGCGCGCGATCATGCTCCCAGCATGCCTGGTCCGGGCGGGCCGCCCGTGGAACGAGCGCCGCGTGGCGAGGTCAGTGCCGCTCGGCGCCTCGTCGATCATGGAGTTGTGGTGGGTGACAAAGCCTGCCTATAACCCCAAACCAGGCACCATAACTCCATGATCGACCGGACCCGGCTCCTCCGGAGAAGCCCCTGCGTACAGGCTTCTCCGAGTTTCGCGTTCAGTGCTGCTTGGCGTACTCGACGAACGCCTTCCAGGCCGTCGGGTCGACGTGCAGGGTGCCGCCGTCGCGGTCCTTGGTGTCGCGCACCAGCACCACGCTCGGCAGGTTGTCGGCGACCTCGACGCAGGAGCCGCCGTTGCCGCCGGACCGGGTCGACTTTCGCCACTGTGGGGTCAGCATGCCCATGACTTCGCCACTTCCTTGATCAGCTCGGTTGACTGCCGGCGGGGGAGCGCCTCGTTCCGGACGATCTCCCACGTCTTCGCCAGCTTAGCGACGTCGGGCTGCTCGTACCGTCAGGCGGGTTTGACCCTGATGGCGTCCGGGCGTGAGGTGTCGGAGTCGGTCCGGCCCTCGCGGAGTGGCAAGCGACGCGCCAGCACCGTGCCGCCCGCGAGCGCGGCCAGGCGTAGCTGATGGCGCCAAAGCCGGCCGTCTCCATCCAGGTTTCGCGACTTCACGGGTGGGGCAGAGTAGCCGCTACAGAGCATCCGGGCCGGTGTTTCCGCAGCTTGCCGACTCGGAGTCGGCTCGCCGTGCGCCGGGGCACGGATGCCCTCCCCGGTCTTTCGCCGAAGAGAGGGGGAGGGCGATGACGGACCCCGAAACGGCTCGACACCGACGTCGGCCGACCGTGCGGCTCGGGGCGGCGGCTGCCGCGCTGGCGCTCGTCGCACCGCTGGCCGCGTGCGGCAGCGGCGACGGTGGCGGCGGTACGCCGACCATCAACCTGTACTACCCGCCCGAGCAGAACCTGCAGAAGGTCGTCGACGACTGCAACGCGCAGGCCCAGGGGCGGTACAAGATCGTTTACCGGGTGCTGCCCCGGCAGGCCGACGACCAGCGGGTGCAGATGGTGCGCCGGCTGGCCGCCGAGGACACCGGCATGGACGTGCTCGGCCTGGACGTGACCTGGACCCAGGAGTTCGCCAGCGCCAAGTGGATCCGTGAGTGGACCGGCCAGGACAAGGCCGAGGCCGAGGAGGGCACCCTCGCCGGGCCGCTGGAGACCGCCCGCTACGAGGACAAGCTGTACGCGGCCCCGAAGAACACCAACGTCCAACTGCTCTGGTACCGGAAAGACCTGGTGTCACAGCCGCCGACCACCTGGGACCAGATGATCAGCGTGGCCCAGCAGCTCAAGGAGCAGGGCAAGCCGTACCAGGTGCTCACGATGGGTGCCCAGTACGAGGGTCTGGTCGTCCTCTACAACACCCTCGCCGAGAGCGCCGGCGGGAAGATCCTCAACGACGACGGCACCCGGGCCGCGATGGACGAGGGTGCGGTCCGGGCGTTGGAGCAGTTGAAGCGCTTCGCCACGTCGGGCGTGACCTCGCCGTCGTTCAGCAACGCCACCGAGGACCCCGTCCGGCTGGAGTTCCAGTCCGGCGCGGGCGCGTTCCAGGTGAACTGGCCGTTCGTCTACCCGGCCCTGCAGGAGGCGGACCCGGAGCTGGCCAAGCAGGTCGGCTGGGCGCGGATCCCCGGCGTCGACGAGGGCACCCCGAGCAAGGTCACCATCGGCGGGGTCAACCTCGCCGTCAGCTCCTACTCCAGGCATCCGGAGATGTCCTTCGAAGCGGCCCGGTGCATCCGCAGCGCCGAGCACCAGAAGTTCTCCGCCATCAACGACGGCGTGCCGCCCACCATCGAGGCCGTCTACGACGACCCGGAGATGACCGAGGCGTACCCGATGAAGGACACCATCCTGGAGGAGCTGAAGGACCCGGCGACGCGTCCCCTGACCCCCGCCTACCAGAGCATCTCCACCGTGATGTCGGCGATCCTGTCGCCGCCGTCCAAGATCCGTCCGCAGCAGACCGGCGACGAACTGCGCAAGGCCATCGCCGACGCCCTCCAGTCGAAGGGGGTGCTCCCGTGAGCACGGAAACCGTCGCCGAGGAGACCCGTACCGCCGCCACCGTGCCCACCCAACGGGGCAGCCGCCGCAAGCCGCCACTGAGCGAGAACAAGAAGGCCGAACGGCGGCTCGGCTGGTTGCTCTGCGCGCCCGCCGCGCTGGTCATGGTCCTGGTGACCGCGTACCCGATCCTCTACTCGGTCTGGCTGTCGTTGCAGCGCTTCGACCTGCGCTTCCCCGAGCAACGCGAGTTCATCGGGTTGGAGAACTACGTCACCGTGCTCAGCAACGAGTTCTGGTGGACCGCGTTCGGGGTGACCACGCTGATCACGGTGGTCACCGTGTCCATCGAACTGGTGCTCGGCATGGGCCTGGCGATCATCATGCACCGCACCCTGGTCGGGCGCGGCCTGGTCCGGACCTCGGCGCTGATCCCGTACGGGATCGTCACCGTGGTCGCGGCCTTCTCCTGGCGCTACGCCTGGACGCCCGGCACGGGCTATCTCGCCGACCTGTTCAGCGACGGCGCACCCCTCACCGAGCGGGCCAGTTCCCTGGCGATCATCATGCTGGCGGAGATCTGGAAGACCACCCCGTTCATGGCGCTGCTGCTGATGGCCGGGCTGGCGCTGGTGCCGGAGGACCTGCTCAAGGCCGCCTCCACCGACGGCGCGACCGCCTGGCAGAAGTTCACGAAGGTGATGCTGCCGGTGATGAAGCCGGCGATCCTGGTCGCGTTGCTCTTCCGCACCCTGGACGCGTTCCGGGTCTTCGACAACATCTACGTGCTCACCGCCGGAGGCAACGAGACGTCGTCGGTGTCGATGCTCGCCTACAACAACCTGCTCCGGGGTCTCAACCTCGGTATCGGCTCGACGATGTCGGTGCTGATCTTCATCACCGTGGCGATCATCGCGTTCGTCTTCGTGAAGCTGTTCGGCACCGCTGCCCCCGGCAGCGACGACGGGGAGAGGCGCTGACATGGCCACCGGTACCGAATCCACCACCCGCGTGAAGCTGCGCTGGGGTCTGCTCGACGTCCTCGTGGTCGTCTTCGCGCTCATCCCGGTGCTGTGGATCGCGTCGCTGTCGTTCAAGACGCCGGCCACCCTCACCGACGGGAACTTCATCCCCCGGGAGTGGACGCTGGACAACTACCGGACGATCTTCGGCACGGACGAGTTCGTCCGCGCGCTGGTCAACTCCATCGGCATCGCGCTGATCGCCACGCTGATCGCGGTGGTGCTCGGTGCGATGGCCGCGTACGCCATCAGCCGGCTGGACTTCCCGGGCAAGAAACTGCTGGTCGGGATCTCCCTGCTGATCGCGATGTTTCCGCAGGTGTCACTGGTGTCGCCGCTGTTCGAGATCGAACGACAGCTCAAGATCTTCGACACCTGGCCCGGGCTGATCCTGCCGTACATCACCTTCGCGCTGCCGCTGGCGATCTACACGCTGTCGGCGTTCTTCAAGCAGATCCCGTGGGACCTGGAGAAGGCCGCGAAGATGGACGGTGCGACCCAGGCCCAGGCGTTCCGGCGGGTGATCGCGCCACTGGCCGCGCCCGGGCTGTTCACCACGGCGATCCTGGTCTTCATCTTCTGCTGGAACGACTTCCTGTTCGCCATCTCGCTGACCTCCACCGAGCGGTCCCGAACGGTGCCGGCCGCGCTGTCGTTCTTCACCGGCGCGTCGCAGTTCGAGGACCCCACCGGGGCGATCTGCGCCGCCGCCGTGGTGATCACCGTACCGATCATCCTTTTCGTCCTCTTCTTCCAGCGCCGCATCGTGTCCGGTCTGACCTCCGGCGCAGTCAAGGGATAGGTGAGTAGTCATGGCTGACATCGTGCTGGACAAGGTGAGCAAGAGTTTCCCGGACGGGACCGTCGCCGTGCGGGACGTCGACCTGGAGATCGCCGACGGTGAGTTCGTGATCCTGGTCGGCCCCTCGGGCTGCGGCAAGTCCACCACCCTCAACATGATCGCCGGGTTGGAGGACATCAGCTCCGGTGAGCTGCGCATCGCCGGGCAGCGGGTCAACGACAAGGCTCCCCGGGACCGGGACATCGCCATGGTGTTCCAGTCGTACGCGCTGTACCCGAACATGACCGTGCGGGAGAACATGGCGTTCCCGCTGCGGCTGGCCAAGCTCGACAAGGAGACCATCGACCAGAAGGTCGACGAGGCGGCCAAGGTGCTGGAGCTGACCACACTGCTGGACCGCAAGCCGGCGAACCTCTCCGGTGGTCAACGCCAGCGGGTCGCCATGGGCCGAGCGATCGTCCGCCAGCCCAAGGCGTTCCTCATGGACGAGCCGCTGTCCAACCTCGACGCCAAGCTGCGGGTGCAGATGCGCACGGTGGTGTCCCGGTTGCAGAAGCAGCTCGGCACCACCACCGTCTACGTCACCCACGACCAGACCGAGGCGATGACCCTCGGCGACCGTGTAGTGATCATGCGCGGTGGCGCGGTGCAGCAGGTCGGGCCGCCACAGGAGCTGTACGACCACCCGCGCAACCTCTTCGTGGCCGGCTTCATCGGCTCGCCGTCGATGAACTTCCTGCACGCCGCCGTGCAGGACGGCAGCCTGCACACCGCCCTGGGTGACGTGCCGCTCGGCGACCGGGTCCGCCGGGAGTTGGAGGCCGCGGACGCCCCCCGCGAGTTGATCCTCGGCATCCGCCCCGAGCACTTCGAGGACGCCGACCTGGTCGACGAGGACACCCGGCGTCGGGGCATGGAGTTCGAGGCGCCGGTGGACATCGTCGAGTCGATGGGCTCGGACAAGTACGTCTACTTCACCGTCGAGGGTGAGAAGGCCAGCGCCGCCGAGTTGGAGGAACTCGCCGCCGACGCCGGTGCCGCCGACTTCGCCGGTGCCGGTGGCAACCTGGTGACCCGGCTGTCCGCGGAGTCCGCGGTCGCCGAGGGGCAGTCGCGGCGGGTCTGGTTCAACCTGGAGAAGATCCACCTGTTCGACCCGGCCACCGGGCGGAACCTGACCCTGCACGAGGGCCGGGCGGCCGGCGCGCTCGGCGACTGACCACGTCCAGGCTGGTGGGCCGGCGGGTTCGCCCGCCGGCCCTCGCCGTGTCCTGCGCCGCAGGCCCGGTCGTGGCAAGGTGGGCGGAGGTCGCGTCGTGAGGCGGGGGGGCGGGATGAACCGACGACTGGCCGCGCTGGCCACCGCGCACGGCGTGTCCACCTGGTACGAGGACTGGCAGCACCGCCGTGTCGAGGTCGCACCGGAGACCGTGGTGGGTGTGCTCGGCCTGCTCGGCGTGGACGCCACCAGCCCGGCGGCCATCGCGGACGCGCTCGCCGCCGCCCGCGCGGTGGACCGGGCCGCGCTGCCCCCGACGGTGGTGCTCACCCACGGCACGACCCGGGCGCTGCCCGGCGCAGGAGTCGTGGTCCTGGAGGACGGCGGCCGTCGCGCGGTCGACAGCGAGCTGCCGGGAGACCTACCGCTGGGCTGGCACCGGTTGGCCTGCGCCGACCGGGAGGCGACGCTGGTGGTGGTGCCCCGTCGGTTGCCGGTGCCGCCGCGCACCTGGGGCTGGATGCTCCAGCTCTACGCGCTCACCTCGGACCGCTCCTGGGGCATGGGTGACCTCGGTGACCTCGCCGACTTCACTGGCTGGGCCGGTGACACCGGGGCGGGGCTGGTGCTGCTCAACCCGCTGCACGCCGTCGGGCCCGCGCACCCGGTCGCCGCCTCGCCCTATTCGCCAGCCAGTCGACGCTTCGTCAACCCGCTCTATCTGCGGGTCGGCGACACCGCCGCGTACCGTGCGGCCGACCCGGCGACCCGTGCGGTCGTCGACGCCCTGCGCCCCGACCGCGGAGAGCTGATCGACTACGACCAGGTGTGGGCGGCCAAGCGGCACGCCCTGGAGTTGCTGCACCCGTACGCCCAGCCGGTGGACCTCGGCGTCGACCCGGCGCTGGCCAGCTTCGCCACCTGGTGCGCGCTCGCCGAGCGGCACGGCAACGACTGGCGTGCCTGGCCGGAGGAACTGCACCACCCGGACTCGCCGGCGGTCGCCGAGCAGCGTCGGCAGCTCGCCGACCGGGTCGCCTTCCACGCCTGGTTGCAGCACCTGTGCGACGAGCAGCTCGACGCCGTGACGGCGGCGGCCCGGGCCGCCGGAATGCCGGTCGGGGTGGTGCACGACCTGGCCGTCGGCATCGACCCCGGCGGTGCCGACGGTTGGCAGCTCGCCGACGTGCTGGCCCAGGGTGTGCGGGTCGGCGCGCCGCCGGACGACTTCAATCAGCTCGGCCAGGACTGGGGGCTCGCGGCGTGGCGCCCGGACCGGCTCGCCGCCACCGGTTACGCCGCCTACCGGGACATGCTGCGCCGGACCCTGCGGCACGCGGGTGGCCTGCGGGTCGACCACGTCGCCGGCCTGTGGCGGTTGTGGTGGGTGCCGCCGGGTGCCGGAGCAGCGGAGGGCACCTACGTGCGCTACGACGCCGAGGCGATGCTCGGCATCCTCGCGCTGGAGGCGCACCGGGCCGGAGCGGTGGTGGTGGGTGAGGACCTCGGCACCGTTCAACCGGCGGTGACCCGAGGGCTGCGCGGGCGCAACATGCTCGGCTCGACCGTGCTGTGGTTCGCCCGCGACGACGACGGCGCGTTCGTCCCGCCGGCCCGTTGGCCGCGCAACGCGCTGGCCACGATCTCGACGCACGACCTGCCGACCGCGCCGGGCTTCCTGACCGGTGAGCACGTTCGGGTGCGCGACGAGTTGAAGCTGCTCGGCACGGACGTGGCGGTGGAGCAGGCCCGGGCCGCCACGGACCGCAAGCGGCTGTTGGACATGCTGCGCGCGGAGAGTCTGCTGCCCGAGCCGACCCGGCCCGATGCGGCGCTGCCCGGCCCGGCGCCGACACCCGACCACAGTGACGTGGTGGTGGCGATGCACGCCGCCCTCGCGGCCAGCCCCACCCGGCTACTCGGCGTCTCCCTCTATGACGTGCTGGGCGAGGTGCGCCAACCCAACATGCCCGGCACTGTGGACGAGTACCCGAACTGGCGGCTGCCGCTGCCGGCGACCGTCGCGGAGATCCGCTCGGACCCCCGGGTGGCCCGAATCGTCGACCTGCTCAGCGCTGCCCGGCCACGTCGGGCCAACCCCGCGCCGACCGAGGATT
This sequence comes from Micromonospora sp. B9E7, assembly GCF_039871815.1. Classification (NCBI taxonomy): domain Bacteria; kingdom Bacillati; phylum Actinomycetota; class Actinomycetes; order Micromonosporales; family Micromonosporaceae; genus Micromonospora; species Micromonospora sp. B9E7. The sequence continues at coordinate 241,611 of NZ_JBDPLX010000009.1, read as the reverse complement.
GACGACGTCGGTCAGGCCAGCCAGTCGAAGCGGGGCGGAAGCCCGAGGAAGTCCGCGTACCGTGCCAGCGACTGCTCCACCCGGGCCCGCGCCGCGGTGTCGAGTGTCGTGAGCGGTTGGATCGTCACGGTGACCGCAGCGCGGCCGACCTTGCGCTTCCACACCCCGACGACCCGACCGGCGCGGACCACTGTGGCCTGGAAGATGCCGTTGTTGCCCGGCACGACGGCCTGCTGGTGAGCGGGGTCGAGCATCAGCCGGCGATCCCGGTAGCCGAGCAGGTACTCGTCGAAGCCGGGCAACGCGAGGACGTCGTCCAGCGGAACGCGCGGCAGCTCGGCCAGCGCCGCGTCGACGTGCATCGGCTCGCCGTCCACCCGTACCGTGCTCAGCAGACCCTCGGCTGCGGCCAGGCCGCGCCGCGCGTCGGTCAGCGTGAGGCCGCTCCAGCCGGCGAACTCACGGGCGGTGACCGGCCCGTGCCCACGTACGTAGCGGTGGGCGAGCAGGGCCAGCGCCTCGTCCCGTTCCAGATCGCGTGACTCGGGCGCCCACTCGTCGAGCAGGGCGAAGGTCTGTTCGGTGCCGACGTTCGGCGCCACGCAGGTCACCCCGCGCACGCTCGCGTACCACAGCAGGTGGTAGCCGCGTTGCCCGTCGGTGCCGATGCCGGCCTCGCGCAGGGTGGCGAGGCACTGGGCGCGGGTGAGCCGGCCGCCGCCAGCCAGCGCCTCGCCGAGAACGTCCAACGCGCGGCCCTCGTCGGCCTCGGTGAGACCGAGCTGCGCCCGTCGGGTCGCCGAGCCGGAGAGCGAGCGTACGCCGGTCAACTCCAGCATCCAGCGGGCGTCGGCGGGCGGGACGAGATGCACGGTGCCCCGCATCGGCCAGGTGCGCAGTGCCTCGCGCCGTTCCAGTGCCGCCTGCACATCGGCGACGGTCTGCCCGGGCAGCCGGGCACCCAGCGACCACAGACCGCTCGCCAGATCCTGCGCCTGCATCGCGCCGAACCACTGCACCACGTCGGCGACACCGCCGGGTCGGATGCTCAGGTGCGGGCGCAGCAGCAGGCTCGTCATCCGCAGATCGAGCGCTTCGGATTCCGTGATTTCCCTGCTCATCGGGCTCCTTCCCCGGGTCGTCGCGCCAGGGTAGGACACCCGGCCGACATCGGTGCCCCCACGGCGAGACGTAGATGTGGCACTATCTCGGCTGTCACCATCTGGTGCCGCAGCGGCACCGCCGCGTCGACCCGCACACCACCGTGCGGACGGCCGGTTTCGGGTGACTTCACACGGGGTGAATGATCAGTGCAGACTTCTTCCTGGAAAAGGGCCATCGCCGGTGGCGCCGCTGTCGTGCTGGCCAGCGCCGCGGCCGTGATCGTCAGCCAACTCCCGTCGGTAGCAGAGGACACGCCGCCCTCCCTCGTGGAGGACTACTCCTACCCGGGTGCCGCGCAGGTGCTGGCGCAGCGGGGAGTCAAGCTGATCAAGGGTGACGGGCACATCATCCTGGTCGACTGCGGATCCAGCCCGAACAATCCGCCGGCGGATCTGATCCTGGTGCAGAGCAACGACTTCACCCTGCCGGGTGGCACCAACTTCTGCTTCAAGGCCACCGGGGCCTCGGGTCTGCTCACCATGGAGATCCCCAAGGTCTACTTCGTCCGCGGTGACGACACGCGCACGGTCGCGGCAAAGGTCGAGGTCAAGGACGACCCCACCGTGGTCGAGGTCGAAGAGGTCACCCCGAAGGAGTGGCAGCCGGTCGGCGTCGGGCAGGCCCGCGGTGACGCCACGATCCTCGAACTCCGGTATCCCTTCACCTCCTGAGGGTCTGACGTACGGCTAGAGGGCGGGCTTTGGCCGGCCCTCTCGTCCGTGTATCCGCCGAACCTGTCGGCCGATGGCGGTTCGGTCACCAGCGCCATCTTCGAAGTGTTGATCAAGGGGTGGATCGTGTCCAAAATCCCGCGAGGCTTAGCCTCGCAACTGCTGTCTCGGGGGCGGTTGCTGCTCGCGGCAGTCCTGGTTGCGACAGTGACGACCAGCGTGGTGGCGGTTCCGGCGTCGGCTGACGAGGAGATCGAGGTCTCCGATAATCGATACCAGGCGCTCTTGTTGCTGCGCAGCGGTGGCCCGAGCGTAGCTAGGGCTGCGGAGCAGGCACTCGTCGGCAGCGACGAGGACGTCAGCACGTTCCTGGCGGATGACTACTTCGCCGCGCGCCAGCAGGACGACCTGACCCGCGTCGAGGAGTACGCCGGCCTCGGCGGGACCACGATGAAGCAGGCGGCCGAGAACGCGTTGCACGGCAGCATCGAAGCTCGCCGGGCCTTCCTCAATGGAGGGTGGGAGGCCGCCTTCGCCGTCGACGAGCGCATCCGAGCCGCGCAGGTCATCAGCGCCGGTGGTGACGAAGTCAAGCGTGCTGGTCAGGTCGCGCTGAACACTAGCGACGAAGCCGTGACCGAGTTCCTCTCCCGGGGTCAGCACGACGCCCAGCAACTCGATGACCGAATCCGCACCGCTCAACTGATCACCGCAGGTGGCGCGTACGTCAGGGCCGCGGCGATGGCGGCCCTGAATGGGTCTCCCGAGGACATTCGCGAGTTCCTGCTGTACGGCCAGCATGTCGCGCGGGCACGCGACCAGGAGATGCTGACGGTCACCCAACTCGCCGATGTGGCTCGGGAAGCGGGGCTGCTGGCCGCTCAGGAGACGTTGAAGGCGGAACATGCCGCCGACCGGGCGGTGGAGTCGGCTCGGCTGGCCAAGGAGGCAGCGCAGCGGGCAGCCGCGGAGACCATTGCGGCCAAGGACTCCGCAGACGACGCGGCGGCTGCGGCGGCGCGGGCAGCGGCCGCCGCCGGTCGGGCCGCCAACGCGGCACAGCGTGCCATCGGCGCGGCCAACGCTGCCAGCTCTGCTGCGCGGGTGGCTTCCGCATCAGCGGCTCGCGCCGCCCAGGCTGCGGCGCTGGCGGGCAACGCGGCCTCGCGGGCGTACACCGCGGCGTCGAATGCGGCGGGCGACGCGACGAAGGCTCAGCAGGCGAGGGACGCGGCGAAGGTCGCTCGGGACGCGGCGAAGCAGGCTCGGCGCGCCGCAGACGCTTCCGAGGCATCCAAGCGTGCTTCCTCGGCTGCCGACAGTGCGGGGCTCGCGGCAGCGAGCGCGGCCGGCAACTCGATTGCCGCCGCGGAAGCTGCTGAGCAGGCGGCCAACCAGTCGAACGTGTCCTCGGCCGAGGCTGCCAAGGCCCGGCAGGCGGCGGCGCGTGCCCGCGCCAAGGCCCAGGAATCGCAGCGTGCTGCCAACGCTGCCGCTGCGGAGGCGCGTCGTGCTGCCGTTGCTGCTGGACAGGCCACCACCGCTGCCCGCGCCTCCGCGACCCACGCCGACAACGCGGCGCTGGCTGCGGAGGAGGCTGCCGCACGAGCAGGAGACGCGGCCTACGCGGCGCAGATGGCGACCCAACACGCGAGGAACGCCATGACCGCCGCGGAAGACGCGGACAAGGCCGTTGAGCAGGCGCGGTTGGTCGAGTCGGACGCCCGGCAGGCGGACGCCGAACGGCTGGCGGCGATGACCGCCGAGGCCGTGATGGCGGCCGAGGTCGAGCGGGCGGAGGAGACCGAGCGGCTGGCTCAGGCCGCCTGGGACGAGGCACAGGAAAAGCAGCGCGACGGGGAAACCCAGGCGCTGCTCACTGCGGCCACCGCACCCGGTGCCGCACCGGAGGTGGTGCTCGCCAACGGTCGCCGGGTGGCTGCGCGACTGATGCAGACCGGCGGGACGTGGACGCGGATAGCAGCCGAAGAGGCTCTCATCGGTTCCGAACTCGACGTGCGGGCCTTCGTCACCACCGGGTTGACCCTGGCGGCCGCGCAGGACGACCGGGCGGTGGTCGCCCACCTGGCCGACAGCACCGACAAGCCGGCGTTCAAGGCCGCCGCCGAGACGGCGCTGACCAGGTCCGATGCCGACGTGCGAGAGTTCCTGCGGACCCGCAGCTATGTCGGAAAGACCGAGGACGACCGAATCCTGATCGGTCAACTCATCACGACCGGCGGGACCACCACGAAGACGGCCGCGCAGGCCGCCTTGAACGGCACCGACCAGGATCGGCACGAGTTCCTGAGGGTCGGTCGGTACGCTGCGGCCGAGCAGGACGACCGCATCCGGGTCGCCCAGGTGATGAACGCCGGCGGTCCCGAGATCAAGGCGGCAGCCACGATCGCGCTCGCAGGCCCCCGATCGGCCCTGCGGCACTTCCTGGACGCCGGGCAGCACCAGGCCCGACAACGGGATCAGGAGACGACGGCGCACGTCGCCAAGATCAACGCGATGATCGCCGATGCCGGGCGCAGCGCCGCGCTCGCCCGAGTCGACGCCGCCCGCGCGGCGGAGGCGGCGGCGCGGGCGCGATCCGCCGCAGCGGAGGCTGAGGGGTACGCCCAGCAGGCGGCTATCTCGGCCGAACGGGCCGCGACCTACGCGGCCCAGGCTCAGCAGTCAGCGGTGGCGGCCCAGCAGTCCGCGGTGGACGCGGCAGCATCGGCGCAGACGGCGAAGAACGCCGCAGCGCGGGCGCGAGCCGACGCCCAGGCAGCGGAGAGGTCCGCGCAGGCGGCAACGACCTCAGCATCCAGAGCGGCGAACTACGCGGCGCAGGCCAAGGAGTCGGCGGCGCGGGCGAAGGCGTCGGCCGAGGAGGCCGGCAAGAGCGCCGCAGAGGCGCGGCAGTACGCCACCGAGGCACTCCAGGCGGCCATCACCCTCCAGCGGCAGGAAGCCGAGGCACGACGTGCCGCTGGCACACCAGACCCGGGCAGCGTCGAGTGCAACCTGTACATGCATCTGGAAAGGATCTGCTCGAACCCGCTCCTGGGTGCGATCGAACGGGGCGACAACTGGTGTACCCAGGCATGGGGGCACGGCCCGCTCTGTGACGGCGTCGTCGAGTACTACGACCGCAAGAACGCCGCAGAGGGCAAGCTGGTCGGGCAGATCATGCTCACCATCTGCGGCTTCATCCCGGTGGTGGGCGAGCCGTGCGACGCCGTCGACGCCCTTATCGCCTATCTCGAGGGTGACACCGAGGGGGCGCTCCTGTCGCTGGCCGCGATGATCCCGGTCGCGGGTTGGCTGGCTGGCGGCAAGCGAGGCACCGACCTCCTAAGAGAGCTGTACAAGTTCGGGAGCAAGGGCTGCAAGAAGGCGAGCAGTTTCCTGCCGGGGACGCCGGTCTTGATGGCCGATGGATCCACCCGTGCGATCGACCAGCTGAGAATTGGGGACGAGGTGCTGGCCACCGACCCGGTCAACGCCGTCACCGATGCCCGGCAGGTAACCCGCACGATCCACAGCACGGGCGAGAAGAACCTCGTCGAGGTCACCATCGATGCCGACGGCCCGGCCGGCTCGGCCGAGACGACGGTGACGGCCACGGACAACCACCCGTTCTGGGTGCCGGAGCTGAACGAGTGGGTGCAGGCTGCGGCTCTGCTGCCCGGTCAGTGGTTGCGGACCTCGGCGGGCACGGCCGTCCAGATCGCCAAGGTCAGCCGCCACACGGAGGTGACGCAGGTCCACAACCTGACGGTGGACGGGCTGCACACCTACTACGTCGCGCCGGCGGACGTCTCGGTGCTGGTGCACAACACCAGCGCGTGCAAGGTAACCAACACCGAGCACATGAACGACACCGAGATCGCGCAGTCCCACGAAATCGGTGATCACCTCGGTGGAAAAGAGTTCGTCGGCCAGCCGCAAAAAAACACTCCGGGCATCGACGGCTGGCTGGACGGGGTTCCCGTCAGCCTCAAGGCGACCACCAGCATTAGCCCCGTCGCTGCCCAGAAGTACGTTTCAGAAGCTGAAGAACAACTCCAAAACGCGAATATCCCGAATGCGATCGTCTATGTCCGTGCTGAGAACCTGGAGGAGTCACGGATGCGCGACTTCATTGCCGAGGGCGCCTGGGCGCTGAAGGCGATCACTACACAGGGCTGGGTGAAAGAGGTACACATCAAGACCAAGCAGGGTTGGATCCGCTGCTTCGCAGGTGCTTGCAGCTAGGGTCGAGCGATGGCGATCGAGTGGAACAGCCGGGTGAACCGTGCGTTCATCCTTCGCGACGCGCTCGATCTGACGGGTGTCCGGTTGGCCGATTTGATCGGCTGGCCGGACGCCCGTCGGCGTATCGAGGCGCGCGAGGCGAGCACTACCCGGCGCCGGGGCGGTACAAGCAGCCTCGTGGCGCCGTCGGTGCTCGAGCAGCGCGTCGATCCATACTTCGAAGAGCCCGCCGACGTCGACGTGTATCTGGAGATTTCGAACTGGGAGGCTGCTGCACTCATAAGCATCAGTCAGTTCGACCAGCGGTCGGAGGATCTGGAAACGGGCATGTTCGCGTGGGTCACGGCCGAACGGACAACTATGTCACAGGTGCTGGCCATCGCTGCGACGATCGCTCTGGCCGAGTGCGGTGACGGGGAGGTCATCGACGAGTACGGGTATCTTTCCGACGTGCGGTTGAATCCGCCAGCCGAGCTGTTCGAGCGGCTGCGCGTGACGGCACCGCAGGAATCTCTCGACGCCGCCGTCGATGCCGTACTGGCCAAGACCCGGCTCAAACGGCGATTTCCCCGCTCCGACACCCCGCCGGCAGCACCCCCCAGGGGTGTGGCATAACGGCCCAGGCAGTGGGAAGGCGGTCACCCGGAAGTGCGCGCGCCGCGCGTACGGAAGGGAGTCCCATGACTGCCGCAAGCGAATCGGCCGGGTCGAGGACCCATCGGGCGTCCACCAATGCCAAGACCAGCGCGGCCGCCACCTTTGCCCTGGTCTTCGGAGTGGCCGGCCTGCTCAGCGTGCTGACCGCCATCCTCGCCTGGATCGGCCTGGTGCTCGGCATCATCGGCGTCATCCTCGGCATCGTCGGGCTGAAGATGGCTCGCCGGCCAGGGGTGACCGGCCGGGGCGTGGCCATCGGCGGCCTGGTGTTGAGCATCCTGGCCGTGCTGATCGGCCTGGGCCTCGCCGCGGGCATCACCACCTTCGTCAACAACGACAGTGCGGTGAACCGCCTCCAACAGCAGGTCGACGACCTACGCGACAAGCTCGACTGACCATCGCGCCCCGCGTCGTCGGCGTGCGCCCCCGTGAGCGTGATGACTCCGCTCACGGGTATGGGCACGCCCGCCAGCCGTCACACCTGGTCACAGTAGGGTGGGCGGCGTGCTCCGCCAGGTCACCGCGATCCGCTACGTCACCCCGCTACGCGAGGGTGGCTCGCTGCCTGGCGTGGTGGAGGCCGACGACCTGGGCACGTACGTGGCGAAGTTCCGGGGTGCCGGGCAGGGGCCCAAGGCGCTGATCGCCGAGGTCATCTGCGGTGAGCTGGCCCGTCGTCTGGAGCTGCGGGTGCCGCCGCTGGTGGTGCTCGACATCGACCCGGTGATCGGGCGGGCCGAGCCCGACCAGGAGGTGCAGGAGCTGCTTCGTAACAGCGGCGGCGCCAATCTGGGGATGGACTTCCTGCCCGGGGCGCTCGGCTTCGACCCGGTGGCGCACCCGGTCGACGCGGCGCTGGCCTCCCGGGTGCTCTGGTTCGACGCGTACGTGGAGAACGTCGACCGGAGTTGGCGTAACCCGAACCTGCTCGTGTGGCACCGGGAGCTGTGGCTCATCGACCACGGCGCCTCGCTGTACTTCCACCACAACTGGCCGCGCGCCGAGGCCGCCGTGCACCGCGCCTACCGGGGAGTCGAGGACCACGTGCTCGCCCCGTACGCGAACGGGCTCGCCGAGGCCGACGCCGACCTGGCACCACGGGTCACCCCGGACCTGCTCAGCGAGGTACTGGCCCTGGTGCCCGACGAGTGGCTGACGGCTGCCGACTTCGAAACGGCCGACGAGGCCCGGGCCGCTTACCGCAGCCACCTGTCCGCCCGGGTCGCGCGCACGGCTGACTGGCTGCCGCAGGGAGGCGCGGCATGAGGCACCCCTTCGAGTACGCGCTGATCCGGCTGGTGCCCCGCATCGAGCGTGGCGAGCAGATCAACGTCGGGGTGCTGCTCTACTGCCAGCAGCGCGACTTCCTGGGGGCCCGCACGCACCTGGACGCCGACCGGGTCGGCGCACTGGCACCCGACGTCGACCTTCCGGCGGTCGCCGCCGCGCTCGGCTCCTGGGACCGGACCTGCTCCGGTGACGGGCCGGCGACCCGGATGCGACTCGGAGAGCGGTTCCACTGGCTGGTGGCCCCGCGCAGCACGATGATCCAGGCGGGTCCGGTGCACACCGGGCTCACCGCCGACCCGGCGGCCGAGCTGGAGCGGCTGATGGCGGCCCTGGTCCACTGAGCGCCGTACGCCACCCGGCGAGCACGCGGCAGGGCCCCTGATCGCGCTACGCCAGCCTCGTTGGTGGCGGAGCGCGATCCCCCGTTCAGGTGCTCGGTGCGGGGCGGCGGCTCGTACCCGCCGGCACCGATGGCATCAGGATCGCCGCCCGGGTGGGGCGCAGGGCCGTAACCGCCCGGAAGTTGCGGAAAAATTGAGCCCGGCGGACCGATAGGTGAGATCCCGGGCGCGGTGTCGTTAGAGACCGCGCGCCACGGGTAGTCGCGGGAGCTGACCCGAGACGAGTTAGGGGAAACATCTGATGGCTGCCCAGACGAAGGTAGCGGTGATCTACTACAGCGCCACCGGTACGACGTACCAGATGGCGCAGGCCATGTGCGAGGCCGCCGGAGATGCCGGTGCCGACGTGCGGCTGCGCAAGGTGCGCGAGCTCGCGCCGGACGAGGCGATCCGCTCCAACTCCGGCTGGCAGGCGCACCGCCTGGAGACCCAGGACGTGCCCGAGGCGATGCTCGACGACCTGTCCTGGGCCGACGTCGTGATCTTCGGCGCGCCGACCCGGTACGGCATCATCGCCGCTCAGCTGAAGCAGTTCATCGACACCTCCGGCCCGCTCTGGGCGCAGGGCGCGTTGGCCAACAAGGTCTACTCGGGCTTCACCTCGACCGGAACCCTGCACGGGGGCCAGGAAACTACGCTGACGTCGCTCTTCAACGTCTTCTACCACTGGGGCGGCATCGTGGTGACCCCCGGATACACCGACACCAGCCAGTTCATCGCCGGCAACCCCTACGGCGCCTCGCACACGAGCAACAACGGGGAGATCGCCCCGGACTCGGTGGCACTCGAGGCCTGCGCGCTCACCGCCCGGCGGGCGGTGCAGATCGGCACCGCGCTCAAGGCGGGCCTGGGCGGCTGACGGCGGAAACGACCGGTGGCGCGGGCGGGGGCTCTCGGCCCGTCCACGCCACCGGTCGATCCAGCCCTACCCCGAGGCGGAACGACTATGCGCGTCCGCCCGTCGCGGACAGCTCGTCCGCCCGCGGCGCCGGCAGCAGGTCACTCAACAGCTCGGTCAACACAGCGAGCCCGTCCGGGCTGAGCACCGACTCGGGGTGGAACTGCACGCCGGCGAAGCCACGCCCCCGAAGGGCGTGCACGGCGCCGTCACCCGAGTCCCGGGCCAACTCCACCGGCCCGTACGCGGTGTCCAGCCGGTCGGCCTCGGAACGGGCGGTGAACGTCGAGTAGAACCCGACACGCCGGGTCCTGCCGAACAGCGGCACCTCCCGCTGCAACCCCTGGTAAGGCGCGTCCCTGCGGTGCGGCGGCAGCCCGAGCAGCCCGGCCAGCACCTGGTGGCCGAGGCACACCGCGAGGGTGGGGCGGCCGGTCGCCAACAGCCCGCCCAGCAGCTCCCGCATCGCCACCATCTTCGGCTCGTCCGGGCTACCCGGGTCACCCGGCCCGGGGCCGGCCACCACCAGGTCGTACCCGTCGACAGAGCCACTGGCGTGCCACGGCCGGGTGGTCACCTCAAGACCCAACGCGCCCAACTGGTGGGCCAGCATTCCGGTGAAGGTGTCCTCGGCGTCCACGATCAACGCTCGACGACCGACCAACCCGGGCAGCTTGGGCGCGTCCGGTGACCGTTGGTCCAGCCAGAACCGGGCCAGCGGCGCGTTGCGCCTGGCCAGCGCGTCGCGTACCGCCGGGTCGTCGGCCAGCCGCCCGACCGGCTCGCGCCCCCGGTCGGGCGCCGCCGGGCCGAGGCCGAGCGCGGCCAGCACACCGGCCGCCTTGGCGTGCGTCTCGGCCACCTCACCGGCCGCCGTCGAATGCCGGACCAGGGTGGCGCCCACCGGCACCCGCAGCCGACCGGCGGGGGAGATCTCGGCGGTACGGATCAGGATCGGGGCGTCGAGCGTCTGCCGGCCGGCCTCGTCGTGGCCGACCAGGGCCAGCACGCCGGAGTAGTAGCCCCGGCCGCGGCGCTCGTGGCGGGCGATCACCCGGCAGGCGTTCTCCATCGGGCTGCCCGTCACGGTCGGCGCGAACATCGTCTCGCGTAGCACCTCCCGCACGTCACGGGTGCTCTGCCCGGCGAGCAGGTACTCGGTGTGCGCCAGGTGCGACATCTCCTTGAGGTACGGGCCGATCACCTGGCCGCCGTGCTCGGCGACCGTGGACATCATCTTCAGCTCTTCGTCGAGCACCATGTACAGTTCCTCGACCTCCTTCGGGTCGGCGAGGAAACGCAGTAGCGCCTCCCGGTCCGGAGTGTCACCGGCGCGTCGGAAGGTGCCGCTGATCGGGTTCATCATCACCAGCCCGTCGTCGACGCTGACGTGCCGCTCCGGACTCGCGCCGACCAACGTCCGGGTGCCGGTGTGCACCACGAACGTCCAGTACGCGCCGCGCTCGGCGACCAGCAGCCGGCGCAGCGCGGCCAGCGCCGCCACCAGCGGTGGACCCTGCACGGTGGCGTGCATGGTGCGGTGGATGACGAAGTTCGCGCCCTCACCGCGGCCGATCTCCTCGGCGAGCACCCGGTGCACGGTCCGCGAGTAGTCCTCGTCGGTGATGTCGAACGCGGCGTCGGTGGTGCGGACCTGCTCGTCGGGCAGCATGGCCAGGGCGTCGGCCAGGGCGATCCGTCGATGGTCGCGGATCCGCAGGCACTCCAGTGGGGCACCGTCGTCGACGCAGGCGAAGCCACGCTCGGAGATCTGCCGGTAGGGCACCAGTGCCAGTGTCTGCGCCCCGGACACGCCCGGCGTCAGCGGGATGTCCGCGAGCCGTTCGACCGTCTCGACCGTGCCGGTGAACAGCTCCAGCTCGTCCGCGCCGTCACGGCGTAGCAGGGCGAAGGGACCAGGATCGACACCGCGGACGATGGCGGTGAGCAGATCGGTCAGGTGGGTCATCGGGGTCTCCGTCGGGCTCGGCGCCGCCGTTGTGGCGGTCATCCGGCCGGGAGATCCGGCAGCCGCCTGGAGGGCGGCCGCGTGGATGAAGCTACGCGCGGGAGGTGGCCGCCGGGTCGGCGGGCCACCAACTAGTCAGATGCGCGAGCATGTGATCCACCTTACGCGCCCGTCGCCCGGTTCGCACCGGGTAACTTGACCGGCGATGAACATTCTCGCGCTCGATCTGGGCACCTCCTCGGTACGAGGGCTGGTGCTGGACGGAGACACCCGTCCGCTGCCCGGCGCCCTGGCCCGGCGCAAGGTCGAACTCGCCATCGGCGACGACGGGACCGGTACGCTCTCCGCTGCCGACTATCTCGCCTCGCTGGTCGAGTGCCTGGACGAGTTGGCCGACGCGGGGCACCTGCACGACGTCGACCTGGTGGCGGTCTCCGCGCAGTGGCACTCGGTGCTCCCGCTGGACCGCGCCGGCGCGCCGATAGGCCCGGTGATCACCTGGCTGGACACCCGACCCGCGCCGGTCGGCGGTACGCCCGGGCCGGCCGACCCGGACGGCTTCCACCAGCGCACCGGCTGCTGGTGGCACCGCTCCTACTGGTCGATGCGGCTGCCCTGGTTGCGCGAGCAGTCCGGCAGCCCGATCGCCCGGTTCGTCGGTCTGCCCGAGTACCTGCTGGGTGAGCTGCTCGAAACGGCGCCCATGTCGATCTCCCAGGCCTCCGGGACCGGTCTGCTGGATCTGCGCACCCTGCGCTGGGACGAGGAGGCACTGACGCTGGCCGGGGCGCGACCGCAGGAGCTGCCGTCCCTCGGAGCGCTGGACTGGCACGGCCAGCTCCGGGCCGACCTGGCCGCCCGGTGGCCGCAGCTGGCCCAGGCCCGCTGGTCACCCCCGGTCGGCGACGGCGGTGCGTCGAACGTCGGTTCGGGCTGCGTCGACCCGAGCCGGGCCGCCGTCACCGTGGGCACCTCCGCGGCCGTACGGCTGATGCAGCGGATCCCGGCCGGCGAACCGATGCCCCGGCTCCCCGAACGGCTCTGGCGTTACCGGGTCGACCATGACCACGTGGTGACCGGGGCGGCGTACGCCTGCGGCGGGAACCTGTTCGCCTGGGCGGACCGGGAGCTGCGGTTGCCCCGGGGCGCGGAGCTGGACGCGGCGCTGGCGCTGGTGCCGACCGGCGGTGGTCGACCGGCCGACCCCCGCTTCGGCGGCGACCGGGCACCCGGCCTGGCGCCGGCGGGCACCGGTGAGGTGCGTGGCCTCAGCTTCAGCACCACCTCGGTGGACATTCTGGCCGGTCTGATGCAGGGGCTGTGTGAGCTGGTCGCCGAGGATCTCGCGGTGCTCGAGTCCACCATCGACAAACCGGTGGGTGTGGTGCTGGGTGGGGGTGCGGTGGCGGCGTCGGTGTGGTGGCGGCAGGCCTTCGCCGCCGCGCTCGCACCGCGACCGGTGTCGCACCAACGCAACCCGGAGATCGGTGCCACCGGCGCGGCACTGGTGGCGCTCGGCCGGTTCGGTGACGCGATCGGGCTCGCCGACATCGGCCGGACGGACGAGCTGGTTCTACCGACCACGGCAGGACGATCCCACCCGCAGTATCCTTCCTGAACCACCGCTCAGCCCAAACCGTTGACAGTCCAACCAAGCCTGGTTGGATGGACTGCGCTCCCCGGACCGCGGCGGACGCGGTAGCACGGAGGAGGCAGGGTGGCGGCAGGTCCCGAGCCGGCGAACGGCGCGGTGTCGAACCATCGCCGGCGCCGCTTCGACGTCCGAGTGGTGCCGCATCGGCGGCGGTCTCCGTTCCGGCTGCGCGACTGGCGGATGAGCACGAAGCTCGCCACCGTGCTGGTGGTGCCGTCGATGGCGTTCCTGCTGCTCGCCGGTTTGCAGACCAGCGCCCTGGTGGGGCGGACGACCGCGCTCAACGACTTCTCCAGGCAGGTGGGCATCGGCCGGCAGATCACCGCGGCGGTGCACCAGCTCCAGCAGGAGCGCGACCGCTCGGCGGGCGAGTTGGGTGAGCTGCGCAGGGGCGGCGACCGGGCGGCCGCGGCGTCCAACCTGAAGCCGTTGCAGACGGCCACCGACCGGGCCATCGCGGACCTGAGTCGGGCGGCCGAGCCGCTGGCCGACGCCGACGCGTCCTGGCGGGTCGCGTTCTCCGAGGCACTGGAGGCGTACGACCAGGTGATCGACATCCGGCCGACGATCCCGCCGGCGGTGCTCAGCAGCGAGACCATCCTGAGCAACTACCACCGGGCCGTCAGCGCGTTGCTCGACCTGCTTGCCGAGCCGAGCCCTGGTCAGGGCCAGTCGGCGTTGAACGACGCGGTGCTGCGCTACGTCCAACTGGCCCGGGTCAAGGAACTCTCCTCGCGGGTGCGGGCCCAGCTCTACGCCGCCGGCCGGGCCGGCGGGTACGGCACCGAGGACCGGGTGATCCTCAGCGATCTGCGCGGCCAGCAGCTGACCGCGCTCAGCGCGTTCCGGGTGGCTGCCACGTCCGACCAGATCCGCCGCTACGACGAGACGTCGGTCAGCCCGATGTTCCTGGTCGCCACCCGGCTGGAGGAGCGCAGTCTGCCGGCCGGCAACGCGTCGCCGGAGGTGCTGCCCTCGGAGCAGTGGTGGTCGGCCAGCCAGCAGCGTCAGGAGCTGCTGCGCCAGCTCGAGGCGGGTGTGCTGGACGACGCCGTGCGGCAGGCCGACGACGCCAGCAGCGAGCAGCTGCGGGCCACCCTGCTGGTGGTCGGCGGGATCGTCGCGGTCCTGCTGGTCGCCCTGCTGATCTCGTTGCTCGTCGGACGGTCGGTGGCCCGGTCGATGCGGTTGCTGCGTAGCCAGGCGCTCCGGATCGCGCAGGTGGAGCTGCCGGACGCACTGGACCGCCTGAAGACCGTCACCGGCGGGGTGCCGGGCATCGAGGTCGCGCCGGCGGTGGTCCGCTCGCTCGACGAGATCGGTGAGCTGGCCGAGGCGTTCGTGGCGGTGCACCGCAGCGCCGTCACGGTCGCCGTCGAGCAGGCGCTCATGCGGCGCAACGTCAACGCCATGTTCGTCAACCTGGCCCGCCGCAGCCAGGTGCTGGTGGAGCGGCAGCTGGAGCTGCTGGACGACCTGGAGCGCGAGGAGAGCGACCCGGACCAGTTGGAGAACCTGTTCAAGCTCGATCACCTGGCCGCCCGGATGCGCCGTAACGACGAGAGCCTGCTGGTGCTCGCCGGCACGGACTCCACCCGCCGGTGGAACCGGCCCGTCGGTCTCGGCGCGGTTCTGCTGGCCGCCGCCGCGGAGATCGAGCAGTACCAGCGGGTCCGGATCGACGCGGTGGCCGACGTGTACGTGGTCGGGCACGCCGTCGGCGAGCTGGTGCACATGCTGGCGGAGCTGCTGGAGAACGCCACCGCCTTCTCGCGTCCGGACACGACGGTGGTGGTGACCGCGCGGGTCGACGCCGCGACCGCCCTGGTCGAGATCGCCGACCGTGGCCTGGGGATGAGCCCGACCGCGCTGACCGAGGCGAACGCGGTGCTGGCCAGCCCTCCGGCTGCGGACGTCGCGACGGTGGAGCGGATGGGCCTCTTCGTTGTCAGCCACCTGGCTGCCCGGCTGGGCGTACGGGTCCGGTTGGACGACCACCAGGGCGGTCTGGTCGCCCGGCTCGCGTTGCCCGCGGTGCTGCTCGCCCCGGCGGGCACGGTGCAGACGGATCTGCCCGCGCCGGCCCGGATGTTGGCGACGAGCGCCGCTCGGGGCGTGGTCCGGCAACCCGGGGCCGTCGCCCAGGCCGGTGCCTCCGGGCTGGGCATCGCGGCGCGGGACCTGCCGGTCGCCGGTCGGCCGCCGGGTGTCGCCGTGCCGCGCCAGGCCCGTCCGGTGCCGGTGCGCGCCGAGGACGTGTTGACCCCGGCCGGCGCCCGCGACGACGGTGGGGGCTGGTGGTCGCGGCAGGGCCCGGGCCCGTCCGCGCCCATCGTGCCCGCGTCGGGGATGCCACCGGCGGTCCCGGTCACCGCCGGTACGAACGAGCGAGGGCTTCCGGTGCGGGTGCCGATGGCACAGTTGAGTGCGGTCACCCGCTCGGCGCAACCGTCGGCGGCACCGACGCGCACCGACCCGGACCCGGAGGCGGTCGGCGGCATGCTCTCCCGGCTCTACAGCGGAGTGCGGCGCGCCGAGGCCGAGGACACCACCGAGATACCCGTGCCACCGTCCGGGGGGCACGACGAAGGGGGACGACGACAGTGACGACGTTGAGCCAGGAGGCGCGTGACCTGAGCTGGCTGGTGAGCGCGTTCGCGGAGCGGGTGCCGGGCGTGGCGCACGCGGTGGTGGTCTCCTCCGACGGGCTGTTGGTGGCGATCTCCGACCACCTGCCGCGCGACAACGCGGACAAGCTCGCGGCGGTCACCTCCGGGCTGATGAGCATCACCGCGGGCGCGGCCCAGATGTTCGACGGCGACGTCGTCAAGCAGACGGTGGTCGAGATGGGCCGCGGCTATTTCCTGGTGATGCAGGTACGCGACGGTTCGATCCTGGCCACGTTGGCCGCCGGTGACGCGGACATCGGTGTGGTGGGCTACGAGATGGCCCGGCTGGCCAAGCAGGCGGGGGAGATGCTCACGCCGGCCCTGCGGGCGGAGTTGCAGCAGGCGTTGCCCCGCTGAGTGCGTTGGCCGAGGCCCGGACGGTCGCCAGCTCATCCGAGCCGAGCCGAGCCGTCCGGGCCGGCCGTCCGGGTGGCGGTGCGCTCAGAAACCGCCGTCGGCGATGACGGAGCGGTACCAGGTGGCGCTGCTCTTGAGCACCCGCCGCTGGGTCGCGTAGTCCACGTAGACCAGGCCCCAGCGCTGGTCGTATCCCGCGTCCCACTCGAAGTTGTCCAGCAGTGACCAGACGTGGAAGCTCTCCAGCGGTACGCCGTCGGCGATGGCCCGGTGTGCGGCGCTGAGGTGGTCGCGCAGGAAGCTGATCCGACCGGTGTCCCGGACGGTGTCGTCCGCGGCGAGCGTGTCCGGTGTGGGCAGCCCGTTCTCGGTGATGGTGAGCGGGATCGGGCCGTAGTCGCGGGTGACCCGGGTCAGGAGGTCGTACAACCCGTCGGGGTAGATCTGCTGCCACGCGGCCTCCGAGGTCACCCAGCGGTGTTCGGTGCCGCCGTCGGCGGTGACGTAGATCGGCGTGTAGTACTGCACGGCCAGCAGGTCGACGGGCGCGGAGATGATCGCCAGGTCGCCGTCGTGGATGCCCTGGACCATCCGGCTCTGCGGGCCCAGGTCGGCCAGCACGTCCTCCGGGTAGCTGCCCTTGAGTAGGGAGTCGAGGTAGAGGCGGTTCTCGTAGCCGTCGTAGAGGTGGGCGGCGGCGGCAGCCTGCGGGGAGTCGTCGGCGGGGTAGCAGGGGTGCAGGTTGAGCGCGGGACCGATTCGGCTGTCGCGGCCGCTGGCCCGCAGCGCGGCGACGGCGAGCCCGTGCGCGAGCTGCAGGTGGTGGGCGACCAGGTAGGCGGCGTCCGGGTCCTGCCGGCCGGGGGCATGGTGGCCGGTGAGGTAGCCGTTCTGCACCACGGTCTTGGGCTCGTTGACGGTGAGCCAGGCCGGCACCCGGTCGCCGAGGGCGTGGAAGACCAGGTCCGCATAGTCGGCGAAGTGGTGGGCGGTGTCGCGGGACTCCCAGCCGCCGGCGTCCTGAAGCGCCTGGGGGAGGTCCCAGTGGAACAGGGTGGCCATCGGGGTGATGCCGCGTTCGTGGAGGCCGTCGAGGAGGCGGCGGTAGAAGTCGAGCCCGCGTTGGTTGGGCGCCCCGGTGCCGTCGGGCTGGATCCGGGGCCAGGAGATGGAGAAGCGGTAGCTGCGCAGCCCGAGGTCGCGCATGAGGTCGAGGTCCTCGGCGTACCGGTGGTAGTGGTCGACGGCCACGTCGCCGGTGTCGCCGTTGCGGGTGCGCCCCGGGACGCGGCTGAAGGTGTCCCAGACCGATTCGCCGCGCCCGTCCTCTTTGGCGGCACCCTCGATCTGGTACGCGGAGGTGGCCGCGCCCCAGCCGAAGTCGTCCGGGAAGCGCAGCGGGCCGGCGGGCCCATTAGGTATCGACATGGATTCTCCTCATGGATACGGGGCCACCGCCGAAGATTCGGGAGCGCTCCCATGATAGGGCAGACGCGGCCGGCCGGTCATCCGTCCGTCGTGACGGCCGGGGCTGGCGGGGTGGTGGCGGGTATGGCCCCGAGCAGCGAACGAGGCCGTCCGGGCGGCGCACCGCGCCTGTCCCGTCGGCCTCTTTTCCTATCGTGTACGGGGGTTTAGTGTGGGGACGGGGGAGGGCAACCCCCGTCCCCACCGTAACTGCACACACGCAAGCGGAATTTGGGTCCTGCCATGCGTGTCGCGCGGGAGCCGGGCCACGCGAGTGGCTCTGGTTCCACCTCCCTCCATGTGGCGGGACGATGGCTGACGACGGCGTCCGGGCTGGCCCGTCGTCGGCCATCGGTCGGTCTCCCCGACCCCGCCCGGAGGCGGCGCCGGTGATCTTCTAGTTGGAACCTTGTCGATGGAAGCGCTCCCATCGACCGATGTTGCGACTGTAACGCCCGTCACGCGTTTGTGAAAGACCCAAAACAAGATCGAAACAAGGAGCTGATCCGGGTTGTTGTGGGAGCGCTTCCATGGCACACTGTCGATTCAACGCGGCAGGAGCCACATCGCGTGAGTGCGGGTCCACCGAGGGCAGCCGGCAGCACCACTTCCGGTCACGGTCACCCCATCGCGGCCAGCGGGACCCCCTCCCGTGCAGGCCGCACCGACCCACCCCGGCCGGGCCCGGGGAGACCACCTTCCCGGCGCCTCTAATCCCCCGCGGACCACCACCCTCGCGGGCCGGCGCCCCCGCCGGGACCATCCCGGCCTCGCCCGAGGAGACACCGCGCACATGAGACAACTGGCAATACGTCGCCGCGTGGCGATCGCCGCCGCCGCGTTGCTCGCCGTCGGCGGGGTGACCCTGCCCGCCGGTGCCGCACAGGCCGCCCCCGCCTGCGACGTGGTCTACGCGACCAACGACTGGAACACCGGCTTCACCGCCAACGTCACCATCAAGAACCTGGGCGACCCGATCAGTAACTGGACGCTCAAGTGGACCTTCCCGAACAGTGGCCAGCGGGTCACCCAGGGCTGGTCGGCCAGGTACAGCCAGTCCGGCAGCGAGGTCACCGCGACCAACGAGTCGTACAACGGCAACCTCGGCACCGGGGCGTCCACCACCATCGGCTTCAACGGCGCCCACTCGGGCAGCAACCCGAAGCCCACCTCGTTCACCCTGAACGGCACCCCCTGCAACGGCACCCCGGCCAACCAGCCGCCGACGGTCTCGCTCGGCCTGCCGACCGGGCCGTTCACCGCGCCGGCGGACGTGCCGCTGACCGCCACCGCCAGCGACCCGGACGGGACGATCAGCAAGGTCGAGTTCTACCGGAACGGCCTGCTGATCAACACCGACACCTCCGCTCCGTACGCGTACACGCAGGAGGACCTGCCGGCCGGCAGCTACACCGTGCAGGCCAAGGCGTACGACAACGCCAACGGCATCGGGGTCGCCGAGAAGGCGTTCACCGTCGGCGCCGCCAACGGCCCGACACTGGTCGCCACTCCTTCCGCGGTGAGCGTCACCGAGGGTGGCACCGCCACCTTCAACCTGAAGCTCAGCGCCGCCCCGACGGCCAGCGTGCCGGTCACCCTCGCCCGCACCGGTGACACCGATGTCACGGTCTCGCCGACCAGCACCACGCTGACCGCGAGCAACTGGAGCACCGGGGTCACCGTCACGGTCGCCGCGGCGGAGGACGCCGACACGCTCGGCGGTGCCGCCACCATCACCGCCTCCGCCACCGGTCTCGCCTCGCTGGCGGTCACCGCCACCGAGATCGACAACGACACCCCCGGCGGCGACAACGCCTACACGGCGAAGTTCCTCGAGCAGTACGGCAAGATCAAGAATTCGGGCTACTTCAGCCCTGAGGGCGTGCCATACCACTCGGTGGAGACGCTGATCGTCGAGGCGCCCGACCACGGCCACGAGACCACCTCGGAGGCGTTCAGCTTCTGGCTCTGGCTGGAGGCCTACTACGGCAAGGTCACCCAGAACTGGGCGCCGTTCAACAACGCCTGGACGGTGATGGAGAAGTACATCATCCCGACGCACGCCGACCAGCCGACGGCGGGCTCCGCGGGCACCCCGCAGTACGCCGCGGAGTACAACCTGCCCAGCCAGTACCCGTCCGCGCTGAACCCGAACGTCTCGGTCGGCCAGGACCCGCTCCGCTCGGAGTTGCAGTCCACCTACGGCACCGGCGACATCTACGGCATGCACTGGCTGATGGACGTCGACAACACCTACGGCTTCGGCCGCTGCGGTGACGGCACCACCAAGCCGGCCTACATCAACACCTTCCAGCGGGGCACCCAGGAGTCGGTCTGGGAGACCGTTCCCCAGCCGTCCTGCGACACCTTCGAGCACGGCGGTCAGTACGGCTACCTCGACCTGTTCGTCAAGGACACCGGCGCCCCCGCCAAGCAGTGGAAGTACACCAACGCACCGGACGCCGACGCCCGTACCGTGCAGGCCGCGTACTGGGCGCTGACCTGGTCCAAGGCGCAGAACAAGCAGGCCGACGTCGCGGCGACCATCACCAAGGCCGCCAAGATGGGTGACTACCTGCGGTACGCGATGTTCGACAAGTACTTCAAGAAGATCGGCAACTGCGTCGGGGCCAGCACCTGCCCCGCCGGCAGCGGCAAGGACTCGGCGCACTACCTGCTGTCCTGGTACTACGCCTGGGGCGGCGCGTACGACGCCAGCCAGAACTGGTCCTGGCGGATCGGCTCCAGCCACAACCACTTCGGTTACCAGAACCCGTTCGCGGCCTGGGCGCTGACCAACACCCCGGAGCTCAAGCCGCAGTCGTCGACCGCGGTCGCCGACTGGACCAAGAGCTTCGAGCGGCAGCTGGAGTTCTACACCTGGTTGCAGTCCGCCGAGGGCGGCATCGCCGGCGGCGCCACCAACAGCTGGGACGGCAGTTACGCCCAGCCGCCGGCCGGCACCAGCACCTTCTACGGCATGTTCTACGACGTCGACCCGGTCTACAACGACCCGCCGTCGAACCAGTGGTTCGGCATGCAGGCCTGGTCGATGCAGCGCATCGCCGAGCTGTACCAGCAGACCGGCAACGCGAAGGCCAAGGCCCTGCTGGACAAGTGGGTGCCGTGGGCGATCGCCAACACCACGCTCGGCACCAACTGGTCGATCCCGTCGGACATGGCGTGGACCGGTCAACCGACCACCTGGAACCCGTCCAACCCGCAGCCCAACACCGGCCTGCACGTCGAGGTCATCAGCAAGGGCCAGGACGTCGGTGTCACCGCCGCCTACGCCCGGATCCTGATCGCGTACGCGGCCAAGTCGGGCAACGTGGCGGCGAAGGACACCGCCAAGGGGCTGCTCGACGCGCTGTCGGCCGCCAGTGACGCCAAGGGTGTCTCCACCACCGAGACGCGCGGCGACTACCGGCGCTTCGACGACGTCTACAACGCGTCCACCGGGCAGGGCCTCTACGTCCCGTCGGGTTGGACCGGAACGATGCCGAACGGCGACGCCATCGCCGCCGGCAAGAGCTTCCTGGACATCCGGTCCTTCTACAAGAACGACCCGGACTGGCCCAAGGTGCAGGCGTACCTGGACGGTGGTCCGGAGCCCACCTTCAACTACCACCGGTTCTGGGCACAGGCTGACGTCGCCATGGCGTACGCCGACTACGGCAGCATGTTCCCGAACGGCTGAGACGGCCCGGGGTGGGTGGCGTGGACCGCCCACCCCGGGATTCGGTCAGGGTCCGGGGAACGACGGACCCTGACCGGGGGACGGCCTGACACCCACGGTCAGGCCGGGGTGGGCCAGCCATCTGGCCGACGCAGCGGATCGGCTGGCCCACCCCACCGCCCGGACTGGAGCCAGTCGCGAAAAAGCCCAGAAATTCGGGCCTTCACGGGATCACGCTGAAGTCCACGACGGAGTAACGTACGTCACCGGAGAGGCCGCTCCCCCCGTGGCGGCCTCTCCACTTTCTTGGCCCCTGACCGGCCCCGCTCGTGATCGTCACGACGATCGCTGGCAGCTCAGCAGAGCATTGCCCGGCGTGCCGAACCGCTCAGCCGCCCATGATCACCGAGGCGAGTCACGCCGGCCGGCCGGCACGTCGGGGCCGTCGGTGAGCGGGTGACGCAGACCCGGGTGCCCGGCCGGCAGCGAGCGCCGCAGCACCACCCAACTCAGTGCCAGCGCCGCGGCGACCAGCGGCCAGGTCAACGCCACCCGGGCCACCACCAGCGCGAGCACCTGGCCGCTCAGGTAGAGCGGCACGAACACGGCGACCCTCAGCAGGTAGGTCGCCGTCCACACCCAACTGGCCCGGCCGTACCCCCGCAGCAGCGCCGGGTCGCGCCGCCACCGGGCGCGCTGGCCCAGCACCGCGCCGACCAGCACGCCGAGCAGTGGCCAACGCACCACGACGCTGACCGTCCACGCCAGGGCGCTCGCCGCGTTGGACAACACCTGGATCAGAAAGAAGTTCTCGGCCCGGCCGGTGCGCACCGCGATCAACGCCGCGACGCAGACCGCCAGCAGCCCGATCAGCACCGACCGCGGCCGGTCACCCCGACGCAGCCGTACGCCGGCCACCACCGCGCCCACGGCCAGCGCCGCGCCGACCCCACCCCACAGCGACTCGCCGCCCAGCAACCAGCCCGCCGCGAACGCCAGCGGCGGCAGGGTGGCATCGACGGCGCCGCGTCGCCCACCCAGCAGATCCGTCAGCGACTCGGCGCGCGCCGGCCCTCCCGGACCGGTGTCGGCACCTGCCCCGGCCGGCCCTCCCGGCCCCGGATCGGCGCCCTTCCGCTGCTCCGGACGGCCGCTGTCGCGCCCCGGTGCTCCGCTCACCACCGCCTCCTCGCCTCTGGCACAACCTAACCGTCAACGCGCGGCGGGCCACCGATCGGTTGCCCGACACCGGCCGCTACGGTGTGCGGATGCGCGCGACGGCACGGGGTTGGACCGCGGTCTGGTTGGTCGTACTGGCCCTTGTCCAGGCGGCTGCCTTCCTCGCCGTGTGGCGGGTGGCGGTGCACACCGAGGTCGGTCAGTGGGTGGACACCGTCGCGCTGACCGGCAACCGGATCGGGCAGGACACCATCGACGGACCCGTCGACCGGATCCTCAACGCGATGTCGGTGGTCTCCCTGCTGGCAGCCACCGCGATGATCGGCTTCATCGCGTTGATCCGGGGACGGATCGCCCTGGCCGTCACCGCGACCCTGCTGATCGCCGGAGCGAACCTCTCGACCCAGCTGCTGAAGTACGGCTTGAACCGCCCCGACTTCGGCCTCGACCCGGAGCGCGCCGAGGTGGGCAACAGCCTGCCCAGCGGGCACACCACCGTGGCCGCGTCGGTGGCGGTCGCGCTGATGCTCGTCCTGCCGCGCAAGGTGCGGGCGGCCGGTGCCTTCATCGGTGCCGGTTATGCCGCCGCCGCCGGAGTCGCCACCCTCTCCGCCGGCTGGCACCGGCCCAGCGACGCGGTCGCCGCGTACCTGGTGGTGGGTGTGTGGGCGGCGTTGGCCGGGCTGCTCCTGCTGATCACCCAGCGGGAGCAGGCCGAGGTCGCCCCCGGCGACGCGCACCGGATCGCCGCGCTGGTGCTCGGGGTGGGCGGTCTGCTCGCCCTGGTCGCCTGTGGGCTGGCCCTGGCGTGGCTGGTCGAGTTGCGCGGCACCGGGCCGCAGGAGTTGACCCGCCGGCCACTGTTCATCGGGTACGCGGGCAGCGCCGCCGGGATCGCCGGCACGATGGCGGTGGTGATGGCGCTGGTGCTCACCGTCGTGCACCGGCTCGTGCCCCGGGTCAAGGGCTGAGCCGGCTGATGGATCCGGTCCGTGCGGCGTTCTCGGCCGAGTGCGCACAGCTCACCGAGGTCCTGGCCGACCTGGTCGACGCCGACCTCGACGGACCCACCGACTGCCCGCCGTGGACCGTCCGGGAACTGATCGCACACGTACGCACCGGCGTCGGCCGGCTGACCGACATGCTGGCCGCGCCGGCCCCGCCACGCGCCGAGGTGGACGCCGCCGGTTACTTCGGCCGGGCGAAGTTCACCGAGCAGGTGGATGCCGACCGGATCGCCGGCGGGCGGCGCGACGCCCTCCAGGTGGACCAGCCGGCGCTGGCGACCGAGTTGGAGCGAGCGTGGCGAGCCACCGAGGCGGCGGTGGCCGCCGCCCCGCCCGATCGCGTGGTGCGGACCCGACACGGCGACGCGATGCGCCTCACCGAGTTCCTGCGGACCCGGGTCGTCGAGGTGGGCGTCCACGGTCTGGACCTGGCTGCCGCTCTGGGTCGGCCGCCGTGGCTCACCGCCCCGGCGGCCGAGGTGATCGCCGACCTGCTCGCCGGAGGGCGCCCGGCACCGTCCGGTCTGGGCTGGGACCGGCTGACCCTGATCCGCAAGACCACCGGGCGGGCGGCGCTGACCGCCCCGGAACGGACCGCGATCGACGCGGCGCGCTTCCGCTGGCTCGCCTTCGGTCGCTGACGCCGCGCGCTGTCGGTCGCTGACGCCGCGCGCTGTCGGTCGCTGACCCCGCGCGCCGTTGGTCGCTGACCCCGCTCCAAGGCGCGTGAGCCCGACCCGGACACCCAAGATCCGCGCAACTTCGGGGGAACCGCCGCCTCACGGCCGGTGGACGCAGCAGTTTCCCCGAAAGTGTGCGGATCTTGCGGGGCGACGGTGTCGCCCTGCTGGTTGCGGCTCGCCCCCGGGCGGGTCAGCTCGCGGAGCGGGGTGCGGGGACGTGCGGGGCAACACCGCGCAGGTGCGTCAGGACGACAGGATCGATCCGGCCCGGCACCAACCGCTCCTCCAGGTTCTCCAGCCCCGCCCAGGAGACCAACGCTGCCTCCGGCCCGTCGCCGGCCACCGGATGGCCCAGCGCCATGAGCAACGCGGCTACCTCCTCGGCGACCGCGCCACTCAGGTCGAGCAGGGTGGCCGGGTCCGGCCGGCCGAACAGCATGGTGTGCACGGCGAGCAGCCGGCTCAGCTCGGCGACCGGGTCCGGGTGATCGTCCACGCGAAGGTCGACCAGCACGTCGCTGGTGCCGCCGTACCCGCCGCCACGCTCGACCACCAGCAGCCCGGCGCTCTGCCGACCACGCCGGTCGCCGCCGGCCTCCTCGCCGGCCCGCAGCGCGGCGACCAGCCGCTCGGCGAACGGCAGCGCCGCCCCCGCCAGCCACGCCTCGCCGAGGGCGTCGACGACCTCCGGGCCGGTGAGCACGTTGCCCTGTGCGGCCCAACCGTCGCCGGTCCGCCCACCGGCCCACGGGAGGCAGGCCGGCCCGGTCCAGCTGGCACCCGGACCACTGGCGTCCACCACCCCGAGCTGGCGGTGCTCGCGCTCGGGGTCCGCGGCGACCAGCCCGGCCACGACATCGGCGGCTGTCACTCCGGTGCGCAGCAGGGCGAGGCCCTGCGGGCGGTAGCCGAGGTTGGCGTGCGCCTGGGTGGCCAGCGCGCCGACCTCGGCGGCGGCCGCCGGCACCACCGCCCCGGCGGCGAGGAACTTGCTGGCGACGGCGACACCATGCAGACGGCCGTCGGCTGAGCGGGCGACGAGCGAGAAGGTCACCGGCCGAGATTATCCGGTCGCGCCGGCAGGACATCGCCGTACGTCGTCGTCTCAGAACGGTGGCGCGGCCGGCTCCGGTGGCGCGCCGCGCGCCCGGCGGGCGTCGGCGATCGTGACCGCGCCCAGCACCAGCACCCCGACCGTGGTCGCGACCACACCCGGCAGGAACAGCAGCGGCACGGCCGACACCGCCAGCGCCAGCAGGGCGACCCAGCGGGAGGGCGAGACCCGCGCGAACACCTCGTACTCGAGGCGGGACCGACCGGCCAGGAACAGCGCCGGACCGCCGAGCACCAGGGCCAACCACGACCCCGGGATCCGTTCCAGCGGATGCTCGATGATCAGTTCGTATCCGATCGCGGTGGCGGCGAGCCCGACGACCATCACCAGGTGGGTGTCGGCCGCCGACCGGCCGATGGTGGCGGGGTGCCGGGCCTTCGTCACCGCCTCGCCCAGGATCCGCCCGGCCCGCTGGACGTAGATCCGCCACAGCATGATCGACGTGGCCAGCGCGAGCGCGAACGCCCAGGCGTGCCCCGTCTCGTACGGTCCCCTGCTGTACGCGAAACCGGCCACCAGGATCGTCTCGCCCAGGGCGACGAGGAAGAACTGCTGGTACCGCTCGGCCAGGTGCTCCCCGGCGATCTCCCACTTGGAGATCGTCGAGCGACCCAGCCCCGGCACCGGCCAGCCACAGCGGCCGGCCAGGTACTCGATCACCAGCGCCGTCGTCCAGAACACCACCTGCATGTTGGTCGTCAACATCGCGCCGCTGATCCAGAACACCCCGCTGACGGCGAACACCACCGCCATGCGCACCTTCAACCGGCGGTACGGGTGCGGACCCAGCGCGATCGAGAGGATCACCGGTCGGGTCACCTGTGCGACCACGTACGCCACCGCGAACATCAGCGCGGTGTCGCTGAACGCCCGGGGGATCGCCACCCCCATCACCATGCTGCACACCAACGCGGTGATCACTACGGTCTGCAGCGGCACCCGGTACGGGTCGTACCGGCTGGTCGTCCACGCGGTGCCCTGCCAGACGGCCCAGAGCGCGAGCAGCAACAGCAGGGTCTTGCCGCCGCCGGTGACCGTGCCCCAACCATTCTCCCGGCCCGGCTCCTGGGTCAGGTCCTCGAACGCGCGTGCCGAGATGCGGGTGAGCGCGAAGACGTACACCAGGTCGAAGAAGAGTTCGAGGAAGGTGGCCCGGCCGGGGGTGGTCGCCGCAGGAACCGGCTCCAGGCGTCCCGCTGCCCCGGAACCCATGGTCAGCGGCCTGCGCCGTCGGTCCGGTCCACCTGGCAGTCGTAGCACCCCCGATGGCAGGCACCGCCGGAAACCGGCGATTCTGCCCAGTACGGGGATCTTGCTCGCGTGCCCCGTGAACGGGCACGATCGATCGGTGACGAATCGATGGGGCATGACGGTGCCGCTGGGCGGCATCCCGCTGGCCGACCACGAGGCGGTCTACGCGACGCTCGACCGGGCCGGGTTCACCGACGTCTGGTCGTCCGAGGTCGCCGGGACCGACGCGTTCACCCCGCTGGCGCTCGCTGCCGCCTGGCAGCCCCGGTTGCGGCTCGGCACCGCGATCACGCCGGTCTTCACCCGGGGTCCCGGGCTGCTGGCGATGAGCGCGGCGGCGTTGGCCGAGGCCGCGCCGGGTCGATTCTCGCTCGGCATCGGGGCGTCCTCGCCGGTGCTGGTCCGCGACTGGAACGCGGTCCGGTTCGAGGAGCCGTTCCGGCGGACCCGTGACGTCCTGCGTTTCCTGCGCGCCGCGTTGCGCGGTGAGACCGTCGACGAGGTGTACGACACGTTCACCGTGCGACGGTTCACGCTGGAACGACCACCGGCGGTGCCGCCACCGATCCTGCTCGCCGCGCTGCGTCCGGGGATGCTCCGGCTGGCCGGCGCGGAGGCCGACGGGGTCATCCTCAACTGGCTCAGCGCCGACGACGTACCGCGTGCCCTCGCCGAGTTGGGTGAACGACGCCCCGGCTTCGAGATCGCCGCCCGGATCTTCGTGTGCCCCACCGAGGACGCCGCGTACGCCCGGACGTTGGGCCGCCGGCTGATCACCAGCTACCTGACCGTCCCGGCGTACGCCGAGTTCCACCGTTGGCTCGGCCGGGACGAGACGCTCGGCCCGATGTGGGAGGCCTGGGCCGCCGGTGATCGACGTGGGGCCAGCGCGGCGGTGCCGGACGACGTGGTCGACGCCCTGGTGCTGCACGGCTCGCCCGAGCGGTGCCGGGCACAGGTGCGCCGCTACGCCGACGCCGGCGTGGACGTGCCGGTCTTCGCGCTGCTGCCCACCCCCGAGGTGACCGCCGGTGGCGCGACCGCGCTGACCACCCTCATCGCCCAGTTGGGCACCGACTCGATCGGAGCGTCCGCGTGAACCTCACCGACCGGATCGTGGTGGTCACCGGTGGCGCCGGTGGCATCGGGGCTGCGTTGTCCCGCCGCTTCGCAGCGGAGGGTGCCGCCGCCGTGGTGGTCGCCGACCTGGACGCCGACGCGGCGGACGCGGTGGCCGAGGGCATCGGCCCGGTCGCCCATCCCATCGCCCTCGACGTCACCGACGAGGAGCAGGTACGCGAGCTGGTCGCCGACACGGAGGAGCGCTACGGCCGGATCGACCTGTTCTGCGCCAACGCGGGGGTGACCACCGGTGGGGGAGTGGAGGTCGACGATGCCGGTTGGGACCGGGCGTGGCGGGTCAACGTGCTCGCCCACGTCTACTCGGCCCGTGCGGTGCTGCCCGGGATGCTCGCCCGGGGTGGCGGGCACCTGCTGCACACCTGCTCGGCGGCGGGGGTGCTGACCGCGGTGGGCGACGCCGCGTACACCGCGACGAAGCATGCCTCGGTGGGGTTCGCGGAGTGGTTGGCCATCACCTACCGGGACCGGGGCATCCGGGTCAGCGCGCTCTGCCCGCAGGGGGTGGACACCCCGATGCTCGCCGACGGGATCGCCGAGGGTCACCTCGGTGCCCGGGTGATCACCGCGTCCGGTGCGGTGCTCACCCCGGACCAGGTCGCCGACGCGGCCATCGCCGGGTTGGCCGAGGAGCGTTTCCTGATCCTCCCGCACCCGGAGGTCGCCGACTACGCCCGCCGCCGCGCCGAGGACCCGGACGGCTGGCAGGCCGGCATGCGCAAACTCATCCGTCGCCTGACCGCCTGACCGTTGTACTGAGCACAACGGACTTCCCCCGCCGGCGGGAGCACATTCCCCGCTGTCGGGGAGGAGAAGCGCGTCGGTCGCCGCAGACCATTGATCCATGAATGCGGGTGTGTGGTCGCCAACCTCCGGTCGTACCCGTCGATCCGCGGCGATCGACGCGGCCAGACCGTGGGCGGTGGCCTGCGGCGTCTTCGTCGCCGGTGAGCTGGCTCTGCGTCTGTACTGGATCGGGGGCGGCCGGTGGGGGTACACCGCCTGCGACCGCACCGATCTGGTCGACCCGGCCGGTGGATGCGGCGCGGACCGGGTGGAGACGCTGCCGGTCTGGACGGGATGGGGCGCGATCGGAGTCGGTGTCGCGCTCGCGGTGATCATCGGTTTCACGATCCGGGTTCCCGGCCGCGTCGCGTCCGGCGCGAGTTGGGCGGCGAGCGGGCTGCTCCTGGTCGTCGCGTTCCCGCTGCACCTGCTCTTCGAGGTGCCGGCGGCGTTGGCGGGACGTCCCTCGGACTGGCGTGACCTCGGCGCCCGGCTCGCGCTGGTAGCCGGTGGCGTCCTGTTCGCCGGGCTCGCGAACGCCTCCGGTCCCCAGCGCGGACCGATGGCTGCCGACTACCAGCCGGTGCCGAGGTGGACGCGCCTCTGGGCGTACACCGCTGTCGCTCTGCCCGTGGTCGGCTGGGCCGTGCCGCACGGGCTCTGGGTGCTCGGCGTTCCGTTCGGCGTCTCCGAGCGGAAGCTGGATGAGATGCACCTGAATCTTTCGACGGAGACGGGCGTCGCGATCACAGTCGTCCCGCCGCTCGCCGGCCTGCTCGTCCTCGGGTTGGTGCGGCGGTGGGGGCAGCAGTTCCCGCGCTGGGTGCCGGGGCTGGGCGGTCGACGCGTTCCCCGGCTGCTGGCGGTGCTCCCGGCCGGGGTGGTGGCGCTCGCGTTGGTCACCTACGGGGTGCTGAGCGTCGCGGTGTTCGTCGGCCAACTACGCACCGGTGACCTGCCGTGGTCGGAGGTGTGGGAGGAGTGGGCGACCAGCGCCACCCTGCTGGTGTTCCTCGGCTGGGGAGTGTCGCTCCTCATCACGACCACCGGCTATGCCCTCGCCACCCGGCCGCTTCTGCTGGGACCCCTCCTCATCGCCGTGGCTGCTGACTACGGCCGCCGCGTCGCCTGGACCCGACCCCCGGCGAGCCAGCGCCCGGGTTGATCAAGAGGTTTGCGTCAAGAAGCCGCCCGCCGGTGACGCAAAGCTCTTGATCACCGCGGGGATCGGCGGGTGCGGATCACCGCGGGGATCGGCGGGCGCGGCGCAGGGGGGACGGGTGGACGGACCAGAGCAGGCGGCGCCACCAGGGGCGGGCCGCGCGCAGCGTCGCCACGTAGGCGGTCGCCACCTCGGCGGCCCGCGCCGCCTGGTCCGACGTCGCGGCAGCGGGGGCGAAGCCCACCTGATTGAGCAGGGCCGCCAGTTCGTCGACGGTCGGCCCTTCGCCGGTCGCGCCGCCGTTGGTCGGGCCGCTGCCGGTCGCGCCGCCTGCGGTCGGGTCGTCGCCGGTCACGTCGGCTCGGGCGTCGGCCAGAGCCTGGCGGGCGTGCCCAGCCACCTCGGTAGCGGCCAGGTCGTCGCCGACCGGTCGGCCGGCCAGCCCAAGCGCATCGGTGACCTCCCGCCAGGCGCCGGCGATGCGTTGACCGGGATCACCCTCGACGAGCCGACGCCGGGTCAGCGAGCGGCGCATCGTCAACAAGGTGAGCAGGAGCGCCCCCACCAGCAGCACCAGGCCGCTGCTGCCCCCGGAGACCAGCACCGGCGTGGACAACCCACCCCGTCCGGGCGGCCCGTCCGGCGCGGCCACCGGCTCCGGCGACGCGGACGGCTCCACGGTGGGCGCCGGTGCCTCCGACGGTGGCGGATCCTCGGGCGTCGGCCGGAAATCCTCCTCCACCGGCCTCGGCTCGTTGTTCGGGCGCGGCAGCGGGTCGAACGGCACCCAACCCAACCCGTCGAAGAGCACCTCCGGCCACGCGTACGCGTCACCGGCCAACACCGGCCCCTGCCCGCCGGCCCGGAAACCCACCACCACCCGGGTCGGCAGCCCGGACAGCCGGCCGAGCACCGCGAAAGCCGCCGCGAACTGCTCGGACGTGCCCTCCTGGCCGCCACCGTTGCGGGGTCCGAAGAGGAAGAAACCCAGATTCGGGTACGCGTGCCCACTCGGCGCGTCCGCCGCCACCCGGTAGTGCTCGGCCAGGAACTGCTCGATCGCCAACGCCCGAGCGTACGGAGCGCCGTTCTCCTCGGCGAGTTGCGCGGCCAACCGGCGCATCGGGTCGGGCACCCCGTCGGCGACCCGCAACACCCGGGCCACCTCGTCCCCGGCGGGCACGTTCGCGGTGCCCAACAGGTTGAAGTCCGGGTGCTCCTCGGCGGAGGTCACCTCGTACCGCAGCCCCGGCGTCAACCCCTCCGGCCGGATCAGCGTCCCGCTCGCCGGGTCGTACGCCACCCGCGCGCCACTGACCTCCCGCGGCGTCGCCACGGCGGGGAGGAGTCGACCGCTCAACTCCGCCACGGTGATCTGCTGGCGGACCGTCCCGACCGTGCTGTCCTCAGGCGGCGTGGCGGCCGGCAGGATCCGGCCCGCGTTGCGGTACGTCGCCCCGACCCGCCAGGTCACCCCGTCGTAGTCGCTGAGCACCGCCAACCGGATCCGCACACCGCCACCGGTGCCCGCCCCCGGCTCGGTTCCAGGCTCGCCGTCCGGCGACGCGGCGTCGGGCGGTGCGGGCGGCGCATCGGCGCGTTCCGTGCTCACGTCGAGGAGTTTCTGCTCCGGATGCAGCGCCCAACCGGAGATCCGGATCAGCGGGTTCTCGTCGAGCGACTGCACCTGCGGCGGCTCCACGTACCGGCGCGGGTCCACCGGCCGACCGTCGACCTGACCGGCGACGACGGGGCCGAGCAGCGCGACCAGTCCGACCACCAGGGCCACCCCGAGGGCCGCGCTGGCGGCCAGCCGGAGCCGCACCGCCGCGCGTACCCGAGGTGCCAGGTCGGCGGCCGGATCGCCGCCGGCCGGCGCCGCGTTGCCGGGCGCCGCCAGGCCGACCGCCGCGACCGCGACGAACGCCACGGTCGTCCCGACCGCCGGCTCGGCGTTGGGGCCGACCGTGTACAGGGCGGCGGCGTAGAGCCCCGCCGCCGGCAGGTAACCCAACAGCACCCGGCCGGCGCGTAGTGCCACCTCCGCACCCGCCAGCCCGGCCAACCAGGCGGCGACGACGGGCACCAGCACCGTGTCCGGTGCGGGCTCCACCGGGATCATCGCGGTGAGCAGCCGGGGAATGCCGTTGCGCGCGGCGTCCGCGGTGACCTCCAGCAGACTGCCCGGAAGCTCCGCGTGGTGGGCGGCCAGCCGCAGTGACCACAGTGTCCAGCCAGCCATCGCGGCCACCGACACCGGTGCCACCAGCCAGGACGGCAGCCGACGGGCGGCGACACTGACCAGCACCGAACCGGCCGCCGCGCCGATCACCAGCCAGGTCAGCAGGTCGCCCGCGTACACCCGGCCCAGCGTCACCCCGGCGAGCACGGTCAGCCCGATCAACGCCGCCGGGACCACGGCCGCCCGCAGCACCCGCACCGTGCGCGTCACCACCGGCGTACCCCGTCCCACTCGGCGGCGAACTCCGGGCCGTCCGCCGCGTCGACCACCACCAGGCCGGTGGCGCCCGGCGGCGTCGGCTCGGCCGCGCCGAACACCCCGACCACCACCGACGGGTACGCCCCACGCAGCGCGCCGACGTGCCCCAACTCGTCTCGGCCACCCGGCCCGGTCAGGAAGATTAGCGTGTCGCCGAGCCGGTCCTGTCGCAGTCGGGTCGTGGCCGCGCGTACCGTGTCGTCGTCGCTGGAGAGTTCGGCCGCGGCGAGCCGGTCCAGCGGCCCGAGGGCGACCGCGGCGTCCGTCTCCTCACCGGGCGTCGCCACCTCGGCGGCCACCAACAGCAACACCACCGGCAGGTCCGCGCGGTGCGCCGCGGTGACGACCGACGCCGCCGCCTCGCAGGCCGACTCGAACGACTCCGCCACCCCGCCGACCCGCTGCGGGTGCGCGGTGACACGGTTGTCCAGCAGGACGACCAGACGCGGCAGGCTGGTGTCCACGTTCTCCCGCACCATCAGCTCACCCACCCGGGCGCTGGTGCGCCAGTGCACCCGGCGCAGCTCGTCGCCGACCACGTACTCCCGCAGCGAGTCGAACGTGATCGACCCGTGCGGCACGCCGTCGACCCGGCCGTCGAGGCTGCGCCCCGCGCCGGTGGGCACCGCCGTCAGCGGGTGGATCCGGGGATACACCCAGACCGGCACCACCGCACCGTACGGGCGGGCCAGCGCCACCAGACCCAGCGGGTCGCGCCGGGTCACCCGCAGCGGCCCGACCGCGACCACCCCACGTCGGTGGGTCGGCACGTCGTAGCGGACCTCGGTGTCCCGTCCCGGCCGCAGGCGCAGCACCGGAACCGGCACGGCGCGCTCGCCGCACCGGTCCTCGGCCAGCAGGTTCGCCGACCGCAGTCGGCCCGAATTGCGCACGGTCACCGTCATGATCGCCGACTCGCCGCGCGCCACCCGGTCCGGGTCGGCGTGGCGGGTCACCGTCAACCGGGGCCGCCAGGCCGCGACCAGTGCCGCGTAGCCCACCGCCGCGCCGGCCGCCGCGCCGAGCACCGTCAACTCGGGGTACGCGAACCGGAAACCCGCCCCCAGCAGCACGACGGCGGCGACGAGCAGCCCGACTCCACGGGCGGTGATTCCCATGCCGCTGCTGCCGGTCAGCCCTGTGCCGGAGCGGGTTGCCCGGACGGCAGGGGCACCGGCACCGAGGCGATGGCCTGGCGCAGCACCTCCGCGGCGGTCAACCCACGCACCTGGGCGTCCGGGGTGAGGAGCAGCCGATGCGCGAACACCGCCTCGGAGAGCGCCTTCAGGTCCTCCGGCATGATCCAACCCCGCCCGTCAATGAGCGCGTACGCGCACGCCGCCCGGGTCAACGCGATCACACCCCGGGGACTGACCCCGACGCGCACCTGCGGGTGGGTACGGGTCGCGGCGGCCAGTCGGACCGCGTACGCGTAGAGCGGTTCGGCGATGTGCACCCGGCGGGCCATCCGGACCATCTCCCCGACGGTGGCGGTGTCGGTGACCGGGGCGAGCGCCTCGGGGGAGCGCACGGTGGCACCACGCAGCACCTCGACCTCGACCGCCTCGTCCGGGTAGCCGACGGACAGTTTCACCAGGAACCGGTCCAACTGTGCCTCGGGGAGCCGGTAGGTGCCGTCCATCTCCACCGGGTTCTGGGTGGCCACGACCAGGAACGGCGACGGCACCGGGTGCCGGACCCCGTCCACCGTCACCGTGCGTTCCTCCATCACCTCCAGCAGCGCCGACTGGGTCTTTGGCGACGCCCGGTTGATCTCGTCGGCGATGACGATGTTGGCGAAGACCGGCCCCGGGTGGAACTCGAAGTCCCGGGTCGCCTGGTTGAAGATGGTCACGCCGGACACGTCCGACGGGAGCAGGTCGGGGGTGAACTGGATGCGCCGCCACTCACCCTTCACCGTGGCGGCGATGGCCCGCGCCAGGGTCGTCTTACCGACCCCGGGCACGTCCTCCAGGAGTACGTGACCCTGTGCGAAGAGCGCGGTCAGCGCCAGCCGGACCACCTGCGGCTTGCCGAGCACCACCGCGTTGACGTTCTCGGCCAGCCGGGCGGCCAGGGCCGCGAAGCCCTGCACCTCCGGCTGGGTGAGTGGCTCGTGGGTGTTCACGGTCGGCGGTGCTCCTCGGCTGGTGGTTCAGCAGGTGGGCAGGACGTTGATGTTGTCGCCGCCCTCCAGGTTGAGCCAGGCCCAGGGAATGTAGTTCTTCCCCTCGTAGCTGACCTGCACCCACCAGGTGCTGCGCTTCTCGTTGTTGTAGATGTAGGCGTAGACCTCTTCGCCCGACTTCTTGCAGTACGCCTGCAGCCGGCTGCCGGGCTTCGCCCAGCCGACCTGCTTGTCGTTGTCCTGTCGCGCAACCGAGAAGATCTCGTTGCCGTTGCGGCCGTCACGGTCCCGGTCGCAGTAGGTCGACTCGGGCCCGGATGCGCCGTTACGGCAGGTCGCGATTCCGTACAGCGAAGGCGTGGCCTGCGCCCTCGTCGCCGTGCCCTTACCGGCGGCGTTGCTCGCCGTCACCGTGAACGTGTAGTTGGTGCCCGGCGTCAGGCCCGTCATCGTGATGCTGGAACACGGCCCGGCCTTCGCCGGCTCACCCGTCGTACTCAGCGAGCAGGTGGCCTGACCGCCGCCGGCGTCCACTGTGAACGTCACCGTCGCCCCGGTGGCGGTCGCCGACGAACCGGTCACCGTGACCCGGGGCTCGGCGACCGTACGCGCCGTGGCGGTGGCCTCCGGCCCGGGCCCCGCCTCGTTGACCGCCTTCACCTTCACCGTGACGTTCTGGCCGTTGCCCAGCCCGGTGACCGTCGTCCGGGTGTCGGTCACCTCGCTTGCCCGCCCACCGACGTCCACCAGGTACTTCGTCACCGGCCGGCCGTTTGCCTCGGCCGGCGCCCACTGCACCGTCACCGCGCCCGGCTGGTTGGCGACCGTGCCGGCCCGCAGGTTGAGCGGCCGACCGGGCGCGGCGAAGGGCACCACCGTGTTGCTCACCGGCGAGGCCGCCGACCCGGCGCCCTTGCTGTTGACCGCCACCACTGTGAACGCGTACTGGGTGCCGAACTCCAGCTCACCGGCCGGCACCACCAGCTCCGTCTTCGTCGACTCGCCGGCCGGGGCGTTCGTTCCCGCCGAACTGGCCGTCACCGCGTACCTCGCGATGGTGTTGCCCTGCCCGTTCGCGGCCGGCCACTTCACCAGCACCGTGCCGTCCGGCCGCTCCTGGGCGGTGACGCTCGCCGGCGGGTCGGGCACCGCGGCGGTCGGGGTCACCGGGTTGCTGTTGCGCGGCGGACCGTCACCCTTGGCGTTCACGGCGTGCACCGCGAACCGGTACGTCTCGCCGTTGGTCAGGCCCTTGATCTCCACCGCACGCTGGTTGGCGCCCACCTCCACGCGCTTGCCGGCACCCTCCACCACGTACTTGATGATCTCGGCGCCGTTGGCGGCCGCCGGCCGCCAGCTCACCCGGGCCTGCGCGTTGCCGGCCGAGGCGGTCACGCTGCGCGGAGCACTCGGCTTACCCACCCGAGGCTTCTTCGGCGGGGGCGGCGGCGGGGCAACCGGTGGCGGGTCGCCGCCGAGCACGTCGTTGGCGTACTTGTTGACCTCGCGCACCTGGTGCTTGTCGTCCACCACCCGGGCCGTCGCCGAGTCGGGGGAGTTGATGAACAGGTGGTTCTCCCGGACCTCCAGCTCCAGCGGCCCGTTCGCCCGTCCGCCGATGGTCTCGACCAGCTGACCGCCACCGTCGAAGGCGTAGATCGTGCCGGTGGCCTCGTCGGCGCAGTAGAACCGGTCCGCCCAGGCCACCGCCGGGCTGAGCCGATCCCCCTCGCCCGGCACGGTGAACGCCCTCTCCTCCCCACCGTCACCCACCACCAGCACCCGCCGATCGGCGGGCACGGTGACCGGAATCCGCGGCCCACTGGTGCGCGCGGGCAGTGCGGCCGGGCCGGACAGCGTCAACGACGTCGGGCGCACCTCGCCGCGCTGCACGCGCACCAGCTTGCCCGCCGTGCGGTCGAGCACCGCCACACCGTCGTCCAGGGTGGAGACCACCAGCTCGTGGCTCGCCTCGGCCACGTCGTACGACTCGACACGCTCCGGGCTGATCCCGCCACCGGCGGGCGCGGCCGAGGCCGGCGCGGACGGCAGCTTGGCGGCGGTGATCGCCGAGACGGTGCCCTCGCTGGGCACCGCGATCCACAACCGACCCGCACCGTCGAAGGTGCCGCCGGCGATGCCCGGGGGATAGCGGACCGGCTCGCCGACCGGGGCCAGCGACCGCGGGTCGAGCTGCCGCACGATGCCCTGCACGGCGTCGACCACGAACGCCGAGTCCTCGTGCAGGGCGACACTCACGCCCAGGCCGGGGGTCGTCTTGGTGGTCGCGGTGAGCTGCAGGGTCGCCAGGTCCAGAGAGCTGACCTGCCCCGTCTGCAGGTCGCGCAGGATCAGCAGCCGGTCGGTCTGGGTGACCTGCATCGGGTGACGGTTGGCGCCGGGGATCTCGGTGCGGGTGTCCACCCGGGCGGTCACCCCGTTGACCCGGGCCAGCTCGCTGCGCGCCGTGCTCCACAGCCAGGAACTCGCGTCGTAGTTGGCCACCGCGTTGTCGGCCGCGCCCAACCCGAGAACCGTCAACCCCATGGCGGCCAGCAGAGCGGCCACCGTGCCGACAGTCACCAGTCCACCGCGAAGCCGGGACCGGGAGCGGGGGGCGTCAGTCCGTACGGCGTCGTCGATGCTGGCCACAGCCGGCTGCCTCCCCTGAGTCGTGGCAGGTGGCGCGCCTCGCGGCAACCCCTCCCCTGAGCCGGGTGCCATCATATGGCGCTGCTGGTGGCGGGGGAACCCGCACGGTCACCCCTGTGGATACCGAGCGTGTGCGTTGTGGACGCCCAGCTCAGCCCAGCTCAGGCCGGCTCACGTTCCGGGTCAGCTTGGCGACGGTCGGCCCGAGGGCTTGCCGCTCGGCGAGGCGCTGCGCTCCCGCGCGGTGCAGACCTGGCCCGAGGTCGCGAAGCTGTCCGTGGAGTAGACCGCCAACACGGTGAAGCAGTGATCCACCCGCGAGTTCAACCCGTTGACCGTGTAGCTGGTCCGGCCCGGGTCCACGGTGGCCATCACCCCCAGGGCCTGCCCGGCCCGTCCGGCGGCGACCATGAACGGCACCGCGCCGCCGGACGGGTCCGTCCAGGTCAGCGTGATCGTGGTCGAGTTGTCCCGGAGCTTCAGATCCCCCGGCGGAGGCCCGGCCGCCGTCGGCACCCCCGTGGGTGCCACCGCCGTCGGCGCGGCCCCGCCGGGTGGCGGGTCGTCACGGGTCAGCACCACCGCACCCAGCCCGGCCACCGCCACGACGGCCACCCCGGCCGCCACCACCGCGCCGATCAGCGTCGCACGGTTGCGGCCCGCCGAGCCGTCCTCGTCGGCGTACGCCGGCCGGTACGGGTCCTGCGCCGGGTGGTACTGCTGCCCCGGGTACAACGCCTGCCCCGGGTGGTGGTCCGGGGCCGGGTAGTGCTCCGGGACCGGACGCTGCTCCTGGGCTGGGTATTGGTCCGGGGCTGGGTAGTGGTCCTGGGTCGGGTAGCTGGCCGGCTCGGCCGGAGTTGGCTGTTGGTCCTGGTGGTGCTGAGGGGCAGGTCGCGGCACGCTCGATGGCGGCATCGGCACCGCGCCACCGCCGTCCGGGGACCAGGCCGCCGGAGTCGGCTCGACCGGCGTCGCAGCGGGGCGCAACGGCGCGGCGGCAGATCGAGGCTGCGCGGCCGGCTGAGCCGTCACGTTCTGGCTCGGACCGGCGTAACCGCTGGCCGGGCCACTGCTCGGCGCGACGGCCGGGAACACCTCGGTCTCGTCGGACGCCGAGACACGGGCCCGCTGCGTCGGCACCGCCGCGGCATCGAAGATGTCCAGCCCGGACTCACCGTCTTCGCCGGTGTCCGCCGCGTCCGCCTCGGCGACGTCGGCACCGGTGTTCGGCAGTGGCTGCGGTGGGCCGCTGCGGCTCCACGGGGGCGCGGTCAACCCCCACGGCGGTACGGGAGGGGCGGAGATGGGTGGTGCGGGACTGGGTGGCGCGCTCTGCGGAGGTCCGGAGACCGGTTGCCGGGGAAGGGGAGGCGCGCTGATCGGAGGCGCGGAGACCTGCTGCCTAACAGCGGGTGGTGCGGAAACCGGGTGGGTGTGCCCGGGTGGTGCGGACACCGGCTGGCCGGGCGGTCCGGAGACCGGGTGTGGGTGGGCTGGCGGCGCAGAGGTGGGCAGCGGGGGAGCGGGGGGCGCGCTGACCGGGTGGGCTGGTGCTCCGCCGACCGGCCGTGGTGGCCCCGGGTGACTCCTGGCCGGCACCGACCCACCCGGCGACGTCGCTTCGACACCGGGTGCGTCGACCGATCCGCTCGCCCCGGTTGGCCTGGCTTTCGGCCGGGCGGCCTCCTCGGCGAGCAGCGGTTCGATCTGCCGTACCTGGATCGTGGGTTCGTGCCAGCGGGGCGTCGGTATCGGGGCGGGTGGGGCTGCCGGGGGGTGTGCGCCGTCAACGTTCGGGGGGTCGGCGACCCGCTGACGCGGCGCCACGGCAGGTCCATTTGGTGGTCGGTGTGGTGGCCGCTGCTCGGAGGACTGCGACGGCTGGCTTTCGGCCCTGGGCCTGGGCAGTGGGCTTCCGGCCGTCGGTCTGGTCGGCTGGCTTCCGAGCGTGAGCGTGGACGGCTCGATCTCAGTACTCGACCTGGGCTGCCGGCTCTCGACCGTCGGCCCAGGCGACGGGCTCGCCGTAGGAGGAGGTCCCGGCTGCGCCGATGAGATCGAGGTAGGTGCCGGCTGGACGGGTCGCGCCGGCGTGGTCGAGGTCGGTGCTGGCTGGATGGGCGGGGTCGAGGTAGGTGCCTGCGGGACGGGCTGCACCCGAGGCGCTGGAGCCGGGGCCGGGGCGGCATTGCCGGATGCGGCGGGTGCGCGTACCCCTGCAGGGGTTGACCGGGGTGTCTCTGGCGGTTGCGGCGGAGCCCAGGGTGAGGTGGTCGCCGCCGGGCCGCCAGCGGAAGGGCGCATCGCGGCGAGCGTCGCCAGTGACAGCGTCGGCCCGGACAGCGCCGACCGGGCGCTGAAATCCGGCGGCGCACTGACCGGCTCCGGGGTGGGCGTGGGCGCTGGGTTGTGCCGCCCGCTCGGGGTTGGCGCGGGTGGGCCGAGGTAGTCGCGGGCGGCGCGTACCGCTGGGTGGTGCTCCCCGAGCACCGCGGGCCCGGCGGTGGCGACCCGGGTGTAGTTGCGGCGGGCCTCGTGCCTGTTGCCCAGCTCCTCCGCTACCTCGGCGAGTTCGAAGGCGATCGCGAGGAGGACCGGGTCGGAGTGCTCCCACCGCCGCTCGCCCGCCGCGAATGCCTCCTCCAACACCCGGCGGGAGCCGAGCGGATCATCCGCCTCCCGGTGCAGCCGCGCCAGCAGATGCGCGGTGTGCAGCATCTCGGGGTGGTCGTCGGTGTACGGCGGGGGAGGGGACCCGACAGCCTCCGCGAGCAGCTGCCGGGCGGCGCTGAGATCGCCCGCGGCGCGCAGGGCGAGGGCCCGATGCTGGACGGCTGCGAGGGGGGAGGGATGGGACACGTGGCAATGCTGCCGTCAGAGGGCCGCCGGACGCTACCCGGACACGCGTCGGTGCTGTGCCGATGAGGCCCTGTGCGGCGGTTTGACCAGTGGCGCGAGCGCCGAGACCCGGGCACCGGAAGGCGATGTGCATGATCCACGGGCGGCGTGTACAGTAACTCCCCGTGCGGCCCGCCGTACCGACCATCGGATGGAAAGATCATCTGGGTCGGCGAGGTAGGCTGAACGTGTAGGTCCGGGTGGCGGAATGGCAGACGCGCTAGCTTGAGGTGCTAGTGCCCGTATAGGGCGTGGGGGTTCAAGTCCCCCCTCGGACACGAACCATTACCCCCACGGTGCGCGCTGAGATCGACTTCGGCGCGCACCGTTTGCGTTTCAGGCTGGTAGTTCAGCCGGAGGCCGAGTTGCCGGTAGACCTCGGCTTTGTCGGCGGGATCGGCGTCGCGGAGCACGGCGGCGATGTCGCCGAGCGCTCGGACTAGGTCGGCGATCTGGGAGCGGCTCATCCGGCGTGGCTCTGTCTGCTGAGTGTTTGAAGATCGACTTCGGCTCGTGTCCGTTCGGCCTGGGTTTGGGTGATCCAACCGGTGACTAGTGCGGGATCTGCGCCTGCGTCGAGGGCGGCCCGGTACTGGGCGAGCTTTGCGTCACAGGCCGCGATCGTGGCCTGCGCTGCGGCCGTCTGTGGCGTTGTGTCCGTTGGTTGGGCGTCGCACATGGCGGTGATCGTTTGGTCGAGGTGGTCCGGGGTGAACGCGGATGCCAGCCACTCGTCGAGCGGGTCGGTGAGGGCGTACTCGCGCAGGTAGACGTTGCGGGGGTGTTCGCCCCGACCGACGCCGGCCCTCGGCGCTACCTGATCAACGGAACGGTCTTCAAGAACGCCAGAGATGACGACGGCGTCCACCTCTCCGCCGTGCGTGACCGTGGAACTCCCTGGGTCGCCATACCTGCGGTGGTGAGCGCCATCCGAGTCATGGAGCGCATCGTCGGCGACGGTCAGGTGCTGTTCGGCCGCGACACCCCGTACTCAAGCAGCACCCCCTATCCCGGGCTTGCACTGACCCACAAGACCGCCGCCGACCGCATCGACAGACTCATCACCTGGATCAACGGCTACGCCCGAAGGATCGGACGGCCTAACGAAGCGATCCCGGCTGACCTCGACGGGCCCATCGGGATCTCACGTTTCCGTCGCACGCTGGCGTGGCACATCGCACGACGTCCCGGCGGTTTGGTCGCCTTGGCCGTGCAGTACGGGCATCTGCGGACCGTCGTCAGCGAGGGCTACGCCAGCCGCTCCCGGCAGGGCATCCACACGCTGATCGACATCGAGTCCGCTCGCGACATCGCCGAACGTCTCAGCGACCTCAACGAGGCCATCGACAACCTCGAAGGGATCTCCGGGCCCGCCGCCCGGCAGCTCATCGACGCGGCAGCCCGCGAGCACAATCGCTTCGGCGGGATCATCACCACCCACCGCCAAGCCCGAGCTCTCCTCGACGGCCCCGGGCTGACCGTCTTCGAGAACCAGCGGTCGTTTCTGCTCTGCAACTACGACCGCGACAAGGCGCTCTGCCACCCCGGCCGCGCCAAGGCCGGCATCCCCAGCCTGGACCGATGCCAGCCCCGCTGCGCCAACATCGCCCGCACCGACCAGCACGCGACCCGAATGCTCCAGCACGCAGGCCGATTGCGCGCCCAAGCCGACTCCGGTGCCACACCCACACCGCTCGCCGACCGCCTGCGCGCGGAAGCCGAAGCACTCACCGGCCGAGCCCGGCACCACCTCGACAACCGGATCACCGGCGGGACCGTCTCATGACTAGCGATAACACCGACGAACGCAACGCCATCGAGGCGGCAGCTGCCAGGCTCCTGGCCGGAACACCGCTGCGCTCGAACGGCGCGCTGACGGCCGTCTCCCTCGCTCAGGAAGCCAACGTCAAGAGGCACGTCCTGACTCACCGCCACACCGATCTCAAAGACCTGTTCTACGCCCGAGTCCGTACTCAGGGCCAGGTCCCCGACAGTGAGCGCAAGCTCCGAGAAGAACTCGATACGATCAAGCGTCGACTGGCCGAGGCCATGGAGCACATCCACTCTCTGGAGCACGACAACGACATGCTCGCCCGCATCGTCAACTTGCTCGCCACCGAGAACACCCAGTTCCGGGAGCAGCTCCACACCGCCCCATCAGCCGTCGTCCGCCCTCTCCGCCAGATGCCGATGTAGCCCCAGCGACTCCATCGGCAAGCTCGGGCTTGTGATACATGTGGCGGCCACCGTTTCTGCCGGTCAGGAACCGTTGTGTACCGGGCGCCGACAGTTCACTTCGGCACCGCCACCAGCCCGTTGTCCGCATACGTGTCGCCGAAGGAGCGACACCGCAGCGGCGTGTCAGCCGATGTGTGCGGGCGCCGCGTCCTCGGTGCGCTGCTGGGGGCTTGCGTTGAGCGTGGCGACGGTGATGACCAGCGCGGCCAGCAGGAAGCCGACGGCGGAGGCGAACGCGACGGTGTAGCCGTGGGTGAGCGCGTCGGCCGCCCGCTGGATCAGGGGCTGGTCGCCGCTGGCCAGGCCGCGGAAGAACGCGACGTCGGCGTGCGGCAGTTTGTCATCGGCGGCGCTGGTGGAGACGGCGGCCAGGACGGCCAGGCCGACGGCGCCGCCGATCTGCTGGGCGGTGTTGAGGATGGCCGAGGCGATGCCGGTGTCGTTGCGGTCGACGCCGGAGATCGCGCCGAGCGTCATCGGCAGGAAGCTGGCGCCCAGGCCGAGGGCGGTGATGAACATGGCCGGCATCAGGTGGGTGAAGTACGACGAGGACGGTTCGAGCAGGCTGAACCAGAGCATCCCGCCGGCCGCGACGACCAGGCCGGGGCCGGCGAGCGTGCGTGGCGCGAACCGGCCGGCCAGGCGTGAGCCGATCCCGGCGGCCATCCCCATGCCGAGGCTGAACGGCAGGTAGGCGAACCCGGCACGAACCGGGCTGTAGCCCTTGACCTGCTGTATGAAAAGCGACAGGAAGTAGAAGGTGGCGAACATGGCCGCGCCGATGAACAGCATGGTGACGTAGGACCCGGCACGGTTGCGGTTACGCAGCAGCCGCAACGGCAGCAGCGGGTGCCGGTTCCTGCGCTGCGAGCGCAGAAAGGTGATCAGCAGGATTGCCGCGACGGTGAACATGCCGAGGGTGACGGGGTCGGTCCAGCCGCGGTCGCCGCCCTGGGTGATGGCGTAGACCAGGGCGGTCAGGCCGCCGGTGGCGGTGGCCGCGCCGCGCACGTCCAGTTCGCCGTGCAGCTTCTCGCCGCTGGCCAGCACGCGGGCGCCGAGCAGTACGAGCACGCCGATCGGGACGTTAACGAACATCACCCAGCGCCAGCTCAGGTAGTCGGTGAGCACGCCGCCGAGCAGCAGGCCAACGGTGGCGCCGAGCCCGGACATCGCGGCGTAGACGCCCATCGCCCGATTACGGGCGGCACCCTCGGCGAACGTGGTCGCGATCAGCGACAACGCCGTCGGCGCGATGACGGCCGCGCCGAGGCCCTGCAGGGCCCGGGCGGCGATCAGCAACTCCACGCTCGGGGCCAGGCCGCCCAGCAGGGACGCGCCGGCGAACACGGTCAGGCCGATCCGGAACACCCGCCGTTTGCCGTAGAGGTCGCCGGTGCGCCCGCCGAGCAGCAGCAGCCCGCCGAAGGCCAGGACGTAGGAGTTGACGATCCAGGACAGGCCGGAGGCGGACACCTCGAGGTCCTTCTGGATGCTCGGCAGCGCGATGTTCGTGATCGTGCTGTCCAGCACGACCATCAGCTGCGCGGCCGCGATGACGATCAGCGCGAGGGCCGGATGGGTGGAGGTGCGCGGCGGAGCCGATTGTGCGGGGATGGACATCAGAAACTCCAGAACTAGACAGGTGTTGAGTTTTCGTGAGGCCGCGACAATATCTCAACGGTTGTCTAGTTTTTCAAGTAGGGATGTGCCGGCTTGTACGATCGGACGCCGACGTACGGAAGGGGTGCTGCACGATGACCGAGGCCGCCGCAGAGGCGCCGCAGGGCGAACGCAAGGGCGAGCGCACCCGGCGGCGCATCCTGGAGGCCGCTCGCGCCCTGTTCGCCGAGCTCGGCTACGAGCGCACCACGATCCGTGGGATCGCCGCGGCGGCCGAGGTCGACAAGTCGTCGATCCTGCAGTATTTCGGCAGCAAGCAGCAGCTGTTCCGGGCCGCGGTGCACTGGCACATCCCGATCGCGGAGCTGACCACCGACGATCCGGCGCAGAGCGTGCACAACTTCATGCACGGCATGCTGAGCAGCTGGGCCGCCGACCCGAACAGCCCGATGGCGGTGCTCGTGCGCGCGAGCATGACCAGCGAAGAAGCAGCCGAACTGCTGCGGCGTCACATCACCACCGAGGTCGTCGACGCGATCGCCGCGACCGTCGACGATCCGGAAGCCCACCTGCGCGCTTCCCTGGCCGGCGCCATGATGATGGGCATCGCCGCGCAGCGCTACCTGCTGCGCATGCCCCACATCGCAGACGCCGACCTCGACGACGTCCTGCGCCTAGCCGGCCCGGCCATTCGCAACGTCATCGCCCCGCCGGCCTGACGCCCACGCGTCGGCGCCGAAGATCGCCGGCACCTGCTCGGCTGCAATGATGCTGAAAGCCGTCTGCTCGAACCGCTCTCGCTCGCCCTGTCGGCAGGTGCGCGACGGCACACCGCATCATGAAGTACTCCCCCCGGCACGCAGCGTGGCGTGCCGGGGGTCAGCGGCTCAGTCCCGCTGGGTCGGCGCCGGCCGATCGGCAGCGTCGCGAAGATCTCCGCGACATCGGCAAGGTGAATGCCGAGTCGCCGAGCAACGAGGATCAGCGAGACGCGGCGCAGCATGTGCCTGCGGTGAGGCGCTGGTTGCCCT
Organism: Micromonospora sp. B9E7; assembly: GCF_039871815.1. Lineage (NCBI taxonomy): Bacteria > Bacillati > Actinomycetota > Actinomycetes > Micromonosporales > Micromonosporaceae > Micromonospora > Micromonospora sp. B9E7. Next base: position 197,089 of record NZ_JBDPLX010000009.1, on the reverse strand, counting down.
CACTGCGCTCTGCGACGATCAGCCGTTTGCTCTCGTAGAAACGCAGAGCGGGGGCCGCCGTCCGGTACGGGCGGTGGCCTCCCCAGCGTCAGCAGACCCTCCGGGCTCGCCTGCTCGGAATGCTCCGCCGTCGTACGCGTCAAAATCCTCGCCGTGCCTTCTCGCCGAACGTAGAAACTGAACCCACGGTGAGATCAATAGGTCAGCGTCGGGGCGGCCTTGCTCCACCGGCTGGTGTCGAGTTGGTCGAGCAGGAAGTTCGCCAGATCGGCACGGCTGAGCCGCGACCCACCGGGCGGGTTCTTCCCGTCCTCGACCCGGAACGTCCCGGTGGCCGGCTTGTCGGTGAGGTAACCGGCGCGGACCAGAGTCCAGTCGAGCCGGCTAGACCGCACGATGTCCTCCATCACGCCCATGTCCTCGTACAACTCACGCAGGAACAGCGGAATCATCAGTCGGAACCACCAGGGCAACCCGGGGTCCTTGGGCTCCACCCCACCGGACGAGACGACGATCAATCGCTGCACCTGAGCGTCCTGCAGCGCAGTGACGACCGCCTGGCCACCCTTGGAGTAGATGCCGTTCGGATTCCGGGCCGTGCTGCCGATCGCGGAGATCGCCGCGTCGTGCCCGACAGCGATCTCCCGCAACGGGCGGCCACCGGCCAGCACGTCGGCGGGTTGCAACGCGAGATCGGGATGTGACGGCAGCCCGTCCAGGTGGCGGGCCACCGCGGTCACCTGGAACCCGCGGTCGAGCGCGCCGGAGACCACGAGACGTCCGGTGCCGCCGCTGGCCCCGAAAACGATCAGCTTCATACGAATTCCTCAACCTGGTGGGTTCGTCGCAGGCAGGTCCCGGCAAGGGCGGAAGCCTCACCGGTAACCGAAAAACTAGACAAGCGTTGAGATATTAGTCAGACAGTTCCGGAGAAGCAACCCCGGCGGTCACCACAGGTAGCGACATCACCCAGAGTGAGTCGATCTGGACCAGAGCGCTGCTGCGCTGAGAGGACCATCCGCGGACACCGCAACACGGTCAGAGTTGACAGGGAAAGCCAGGGCGCGGAGACGGAGCTGGTGGCGCGTCCGTTCGGGCCGCGTTTGGTGACCACCACGTCGTCGGTGTAGGCGTCGACAAGGTCGACGTTGTCCGGGACGAACGCCTCGCGGGGTGTGGCGCGCACAGCGGCTTCGACGGTGGGTGTGGTGGTCGCGCCGGCGGCGACCAGGTTGTCGGCTAGCCGGGCGCGCAGTTCCTCGGCAGTCGGTGCGGATGTCTTAACGTCGGTCACCTGGCGGTCCTTTCACATCGTTGACGGTGCGGTCGCAACGGCCAGAAGCGGCTGCGAGGCGGGTCACCCGCCGAAGGCGCAAGCCGGTTTCGCTCGACGTTGAACTGGGCTGGCTGTGGGTTTTGTCAGCGTAGGAGGGCGCGGGGCAGGGCGGCCGGTGCCGCACGGTTCGCGTTGTCATCCCTGAGGGGGATGGTGGTGGTGCTGCTCGACGCAGCGCTGGTTGAGCAGGCTGAGCTGACCTTCCATCCGCTCGGTGGTGGGATGGTCGGGGTGAGCGGGCCGGTGGATGGCCATGGTGTCCGTCGGCAGTGCCCTGGCGGGGGCGCGGTGTCCGAGGGCGTGCAGCACGGCGGCCATCTGAGCCTGGGCGGTGAGGATGGAGTGGGGTGGTCGGCGTGGTGCTGCTGGACGCGGTCGACGACCGAGGCGATGAGCGCCGGCGTGTGGACGCGAGGGACGGGCATCGGTGGGTGGATCCTTCCAACGACGCGGGGCGGTGGATGTGCCCTATCGGGCGGTGGCCGCCGATGGTGAGGCGGCCGGTGGACCCGGCCGCGTACCGCTCTCGGTGGGGTTGGTGGGCGTGCGTCGGCCGCTGCCGGCAGGTCGATGCATGCCTAGCAAGGTAGGACCGTGGGGGAGACGGATCGGGGTTTGTGCCTGGTAGCCGTGGCGGGTGAACAGATTTCGGTCGCGGACGGTGACTTCCGCCCAGGCGGGCATCTCGGTGCGGTCGATGCGGGTCAGGTAGTAGGCCAGCATCACCTCGTCGAGATCGCCCGCGTCCTGCGGTGGGGTGGCGAGGGTCTCGAGGTGGTGGTGCGCGTCGGTCGGCCGGCGGGCTGCCAAGGCGGTGTCGAGGGTGCGGAACCGCTGAAGGTAGGGGCCTGCGGCGTCGGCGAGGCGGGACGGGTAGTTCGCTGGTGGTGGCAGCGGGCGCAGCCGGTGCAGGCCGACGGTGGCGGCGGTGAGGTCGTCGGTGACGTGGATGTCTCCGAAGAACAGGGCATGCTCGACCCAGATCTCGGCAACGGCGGTGAGCACCCGTAGCCGGTGCGCGGCGTCGGGTACCAGCCATTCGCCGAGGCTGCCGGGGTGCAGAGCGGCGGCGACGACGCCTGCCACGGCCTGCCGCTCGGTCCACCGCAGGGTGCGGATGCGGGGTGTGTTGTCCATCGAAGGTTGTCCTGTCCTTGTGCTCGGGACGGGTGCTTATCGGTAGGTGGCGGTGGCGAGGTCACCGACGGTGGCATCCACGGCGGCGGTGACGGCCCGTACGGGCTTGTAGTGCTGGTCGGCGACGGTGCGCAACCGGGCGGGCAGGGTGGCGGTGTCGTCGTCGAGATACAGGTACGGCGACAGGCCCAGCACAGCGACGAGGCCGGCGAGAGCGGCGGTGTGGTTGTCCGGCTGCTCCCGGCCACGGGCCAGGGCACAAGCCGGGCGCGGGGAATGATCTGCCAGCGGGTGTGGCTGGGCAGGTAGGTGTCGGCCCGAACCAGCCCGGCCAGGCGGCGCCGCTGCTGGTGATGCAGGATCCCGGAGGTGACCAGGCCGGCGCGGGTGCGGTCGTACAGGTCGTTGCTGAACGCCCGCAGCCAGCCGCGCAGTGGCGGTGGCGTGGTGGCGTGCCGGATGGAGGCGATGGCGGTGTCGGCGATCAGGTCGCCGACCGGCCGGTCCTGATGCAGGTGCAGGGTGAGGTCGCCGCCGGGGCGGGTGGTGCCATTCGGGTTCAACACCACCCGCCCGGCGAGGAACAGGTCGATCAGGACCGCCCCGGCCATGCCTAGGGCGAGGGCTTGGTGGTGTACGTGGGGTTGTCCGGTGTCCTCGTCGTGCCCGAGCAGGAACACCTCGTCCCGCAGTGGCAGCGGGGGAGTCAGCGCGGTCATCGTGTGCTCGCCGTCTACCGCGGCTCGGCCGCGCGCCGTAGGCGGGCGTGCACCCCGCCGTAGGCGGGAGACGGCCCGGGCAGCAGCGCGGTGTCGACCATGGCCAGGACGGTGTAGCTGGGGTCGCACACGTTCCCGATCGGCGCCCGGCCGGCCTGGGAGATCAGCTGGTAGGCGTCGAGGGTGTCCATGCCGGTCAGCTCGGCCGTCCAGCCGACGAGGTCGGTGTGGGCGATGCGGTAGGCGTCTTCGAGGGGTCGGGCGCAGCCGGTCGAGGCCAAGTCGGTGTCGGTCTCCAGCCGTGGCCACACCGTCGGCGTCTTCTTGATCACCTCGACGGCCAGGGTGGTGACGGTGGCGATCTCCACGCCGACGCCGCAGGCCTCACCCTCGCCCTGGCGGGCGTGCCCGTCGCCGAGGGCGAGCATCGCCCCGTGCACGTTCACCCCCAGATACGCGGTCGTACCGGCCCGGACCAGCGGCGTGTCGAGGTTTCCGCCGTGGGTGTCCGGGACGATCGTCGCCCGGGCCTCGAACCCGCCCGGGGCCACGCCGATCGTGCCGATCATCGGCTCCAACGGCAGATCCACGTTGTGGTCGGTCTCGGTGGCCCGGAACCGGACCGTGCCCGCGGCCCGGTCGATGCCGTACACCCACACCCGCTCCTCAAGCGGCGGTTGCAGGGTGGCCGTGTGGGAGGTCGACGTCAGCGCCCCGAAGTGCGGGAACGTCGACGACACCCCCCACTCCCGGGCCGGGGTGATCGACATGATGTGCACGGCGAGGGTGTCACCGGGTTCGGCGTCCTCAACGAAGAACGGCCCCGACACCGGATTCAGATACGGCATCTGACAGACCTGCGACGGCAGGTCCGCTGGCCCGCGCACCCGCCCACCGAAGCAGTCCTCGGTGAACACCTCCAGCATGTCGCCGGACCGTAGGTGCGCCACGGGCATCCGCCCGCCGAAGGTGTACGCCAACTCGTCCCGGGCCGGCCGGTAGACAATCGTGTCCACGACGGTCACACCCTCTGCATCTCGTGCCGGGCCGGCTCCGCCGCCGCCAGCCCTGACAACACCGGCCGCCGGCCTGTGGCGTACAGGCCGCCCAGAACCAGCACCCCCAACGCCAGCCACGCCAGACCGAGGCGCTGCGCCGCGATGTTCGCGTTCGCCACCACGTACGCCAGGACCGCGAACCCGGCCGCCGGCATCACCAGGTGCGCCCACCAGTTCCGGCTACCGTGCCGGATCAGGTAGTGCACGACCACGGACACGTGCAGCACCAGGAACGCCACCATCGCCCCGAAGTTGATCAGCGACGACAACAGGGTGATCCCGTCCGCGCGCAACGACATGTACAGGCCGAGCGCGAGCGACACCACCGCGGTCAGCAGGGTGGCGTTCAACGGCACGTTCCGCCGCGCCGACACCTTCGCCAGCAAGGCCGGTAGCTGCCGGTCCCGAGCCATCGCGTACAACAGCCGCGACGTGGCCACCTGCGCCACCATGCTGTTCGGCAAGCCCCACGCGATCGCCGTCGCCACCGCGCACAGCGTCGCCAACCACCCGCCCCCGGCCACCCGGGCCGCCTCGTAGAACGCCGTGCCGTCCGGATCCCCGTCCGTCAGCAGCCCGGCCGGGTTCGGCACGAGCATCGCCGCAAGCCACGTCTGGACAATGAACAACACCCCCGCCAGCACCAGCACGGCGGCCATCGCCCGGCCGATCTGCCGAGCCCCGTCCCGGGTCTCCTCCGCCAGCATGCTGATCCCGTCGAAGCCCAGGAACGACAGCACCGCGATCGAGACCGCGCCACCGACCAGCGACCAGGTAAACGTCTCGGAGTTGTAGAACGCCTCCCAGCTGAACCGGCCCCTACCCGAGGCCAGGGCCCAGCCCGCGACGGTGAGGAACACCGCCAGCACGATCAGCTCACCGACCAGCATCACCCGGGTCACCACCGCGGTCATGCGGATCCCGACGGCATCCGCGCTGAGCGACCGCATGCCACCGCCGATCAGGTCGCCGCGATCGTCGCCCGCCAAGTCCGCCCCAGCGACGGGCTGCTCATCCTCACCGCCGCTTACACCGGCATGCGGTGGGGAGAACTCACCGGCCTCACCCGCGACAACGTCGACGTCACCACCGGCAGCATCCACGTCCACCCCGACGTCGGCGCCCTGGACGAGGTCGAAGGCAAGCTGTTCCTCGGCCCACCCAAGACCAACGACTCGGTGCGCCACACCCACAAGACCTGGCCCATCGAGGACGGCATCCCCGAGATCACCCAAGCCCGCCGCCTGGGCCACCGCCTCGCCGGTGTGCGCGGCATCTACAGCCACGTCACCGAACCCATGATCACCAACGTCGTCGACGCACTACATCGCCGGTGGGAAGCCACCCAGCCCGACCGGACTGCCGACACCGCCCGACGACTGCGCGCCGTTGCCTAACAAGGGAGAGGATGAGTCATGCTTCAGGCCTTCGTAGCGGAACCACCGTGCGCGGTGTGTGGGCGACCGGCAGCACACGTCGAACTCGTCGCACCCGCCAGCCAGCCGGCGGACTGGCAGCGCTGGTCACCGCAGCAGCGCGACGCCTACAACGCTGCCCGACAGCGCCACGACGACCAGCAGTGGTGGCTGCTGTTCTCCGGGATCGAGGCGGGTAACGGATCCGGCAGACCGGTGGACCTGGCAGAGGCGCAACGGATCGCCAACGCCTTTACCCAGCCGTATCGGTACGCCGCCGTAGCCTCCGCGGGCTTCTACGACGACGCCGGATTTTGCGGCCAGTGCGACGCACCGTACTGCTACCACCATTGGAACGTCTCTAACACTGGCTACGGAGCATGCCCTCAAGGCCACGGCAAGAGCCTTGATCCGCACTGGTGGCCCGACGATCTTTAAGGGCCGACAGGCGGAACACAGTGGAAGCGCGTCCGCACAGCTGGCGGAGGCGGCGTGGTCGCGTTCAGTGCGCCCAGCCAGCGGCGTGGAGACTGTTGTGGAACCAGCCTCCTGAACTGAACGGCCGGATGGTGTTGTCATCGTCGACGTGGTGTGGGAAGACGGCCAGGACATGGGCGAGATCCTGCTCCGCCGGTCGGGGTAACTGCAGGAGTGCCTCATCGAGGGTCAGGCCGCTCGCCTTGACGAACTCGGGATGCTTCCTGAGGTATGCCACGACGTGGTCCACTACGGCCGCGAGACGCTGACGCAGTCGGGCGGCGTCGGGTGCGTCGCGGCTGTCCCGTAGGTCGACCAGTTGCCAGGCCGGCCCGAACACCGGCACCAGTTGTAAGCCTGCCGCGTTGAAGAATTCCAGGGCCCCCCGACGGGTGTCGGCATCACCGAACCCATCCTCGATCATTTGCCGCACGTCCGAGTAGACATGTGCGTAGGTGTCGTCGGAGGCGATGGCGACGATCGTGGTGATCGTGCGGGGGGTGGTGACAATTGTTGTTGTCGAAGATCCGTCCACTCTGCTTTCCTCCCGTACAAGCATGATGTGGAAGTTCGCCTATATCTCTAGGCTAGGTAGTCAGGTCAACCGCTGAACGTGCCGATGGGGCCCGACATCCGCTGACTCACCTGCGCCGCATGATCGCGTGCAGCGTCCTGCTGCTCCCAACCTCCGTCACGTTAATGAGTTCCCACCCCATGTGGCTGAGGTAGTCGGCGGCGGCGAGTGCCTGGCTGATGCTGGCCCCGCCGGGGGCATAGGCGGCCACGGCAAGGTGCCGGTGTGGGTAGGCACGTAGATCGACCAGTTGCTGCAAAACCGCCGCTGCGGTGATGGCGCGGGAGCGAGCGACAGAATCAATGGTCTCGCGGGGCATGCCACGACGATAACGGTAACCAGCAGGCGCGATCGCCCGGCGCAGCTGACGGTATGGTCAACAGCGTGAAGGCTCGATCCCGGAAACGGGCGCTGGTGGTCGGGCTTCTGGTAACGCTCGCGGTTACCAGAGGGTGACGACGGTCGATCAGCAACGGCCCGTGCCGTCACCACCTCGCCGATCGTGGGTGCTCCCGCCACAAGTAGCCCAGCGCCCGCCGTCGGCCCCTTGTCCGACGCCACCAACCTCGAGTTGTGCCGGCGCACGGACCTGACGCCCCCGGCGGACTTGTCGGTGAGAGTCGCTCGTACCGATCCGAAGCCGCCGCTGGCGCGGTAGGGCTCGTCGTGCCTATTTTTCACCAGGGCGAGTGCACCGAGGTGCGGGATTAGTCCTTGTCGCTCCGCTACGCGAAGCGGCCCGAATCGGGAGGAAGTATGTCTACTTCCGAGTTAGGTGGACGCGGATGTGTGACTCGTAGGCCAGCAGGGTGGGGGTGGACGCTGCTGAGGCTGCGGCGGGATGTCAGCCACGACTGCAGGTATTCGCCGACGCTGGTCGTGACGGCGCCGGGCAGTCCGGCGCGGACCCGTTTCCCGAGCCGTCCACGGTGCGGGCGATCGCCGTCGCGCTGCACGTCACCGAGATCGCGGTCAAGAAGCGCCTCACCCGGCTCTACGACAAGTTCCGCCTGGCCGGCAACGACGACCGTCGGCGGTTCCGGCTGGCCGGGGAGGCCGCCCGCCGGCGCACCACGGTGTCTGGTGGCCTGACCACCCGTATGCTGGTTGCCCCAATCGGCCTCTTCCGGTGCGCCTGCCTCCATTCCACCGCCGCGTCGCGGTCGCACCGGTTAGCCTCGCCAAGTCCAGCGGATGAGGACGGTCGGAGGCGGGTGGTGGCAAAGCTCGCGGAGTTGGCGAGCGGTGAGTTGTGGCCGCCGCCGAGGGTCTCGTTGCCATCTGCCCGCGCCGAGCTATTTAGATGATGGCAGCCAATGCGACCAGCGCCAACGGGCAAGGGCGTGACCTGGGAGGAATTGTTCTTCGATCTTGCCTTCGTCTTCGCCCTTACCCAGTTCTCCCAGCTGCTGCATGAGGACCACAGCTGGGTTGGCATTGGCCGTACATTCATCCTCTTCGTTCCGGTCTACTGGGCCTGGGGCGGCGTGACGCTCTATACCAACCAGCGCGACGTCAAGGCGCTTCTGGACCGCGCCGGCATCCTCACGCTCGGGCTAAGTGGTCTTCTGATGGCCCTGACGATTCCGCGGGCGTACAACGACAACGGGCTGCTCTTCATCGCCGCGTACCTCGCTGGCCGAGCGTTGCTGGCCGGGCTCGCTCTGCGCCATGTCCCGTTTGGGCGGGCTCTCTTCGTCGGCCCCTACGGATTCTTCGTCATCACCGGACCGCTGCTGGTGGCGGGTGCCCTCACACAGGGCGCCGCCCGGGTCGTCCTCTGGGCCGTCGCCGCCATGATCGACCTGCTGAGCCCGTGGGTGGCGGCTCACCTCGCGGTTCAGGGCCGGGCTCAGCCGGCGCACTACACACATCGCTACGGACTATTGATCATCCTCGTGTTCGGGGAGTCCGTGATCCAGGTCGGGGCGGTGGCCGTCGACGACAAACTGACCGTCAGTCGACTGGCCGCCGTCATGGCGGCCTACGCCCTGGTCAGCGTCCTCTGGTGCGCATACTTCGGCTACGGTCTGTCGGACTTTCGGCGCGCTCTGGAAGTGGCCACGGACCAGCCCTCGCTGCGCCGCGCGATCCTCGTCTACAGCCACCTGTTCTTCAGTTTCGGGATCATCACCATCGCCGTCGGTCTGGGGGATATGGTGCCCGCCCCGCTCGAACCCTTGCCTCCCCGCGAGGCGATGCTCCTCTTCGGCGGCTGCGCACTGTTCCTGCTCACCTTTGCCTACGTCTACTGGCGAATCCACCGAATGATCGCCTGGCGTCGGATCGGCGCGGGCACGGCCTGCCTACTGATGGCGCCGCTGGCCACGCTGGTGCCAGCCCTCGCCATGGTGGTCTCCCTGGTCTCGGTGGTCGTCGTGATGATTGTGGCGGAGGAGTTGGCCATGCGGCGCCAGGGCGGCGAACCGGACCACGCGATGTTCGAGATCGGGCCCAGGGACCCGATAGACCGGGGGCCCTCCACGGAGTCCGATGCCTGAGCGCCAGCACGTGGTCTCGTCGAAGGCACCAACGCAAGGTCATGTTTCTGAAGTGTCGGATGCACAGCCGTGCCCGGTTCGCGCTGCTGCGACAGCGGATCATTCCTGTGTAGGCTCACCAGTCGCGATCACCGTTTCGCGCCCAGAGTTGCTAGATCCACAGACCTGGGTGACGACTGTCACGGTCACCGAGGTGGACCTTAACACTACTGTGAACCTTTAGCGTTGGCTCAGTAAGTGATAGCGAACTGAGTAGCGCAAGGAGATTGACATGATCAATGCCTTGACAGGACGGACTGCGCTCGTGACCGGAGGGTCACGGGGTATCGGTGCTGGGATTGCCCGTGAATTGGCACGCCAGGGTGCAAGTGTTGTCATCACTTACCGAAATTCGCGCCAGCGCGCGGAAGAGGTTGTCGCCGAACTGGCCGATCTTGGGGCGAAGGCGTTTGCTGTGCAGGCGGACCAGTCCATTCCCCACGAGGCTTCTATCGCTGTCGAGCGGGCTGCCGAGTTCCTGGATAGCCGGATCGACGTGTTGGTGAACTCTGCTGGAGTCGCCGTCATGGGCACCGTCGATCAGGACGACCCGGAGTTCCTCGAAGGAGTGCAGCAGATGATGGCCACAAATGTGCTGGGGACCATCGTCACAACCCATGCCGCAGCACGATATCTGCCGGATGGTGGGCGCGTCATCCTGGTGGGAAGCATCGTCTCCCACCGTATTCCTAGCCCCGGCGTTGCCGAATATGCAGCAAGTAAGGCGGCGATTGATCGACTCGGTCGAGGGTGGGCGCGCGACTTTGGCCCACGCGGCATCACCGTCAACGTTGTACAGCCCGGGGCGATCGACACGGACATGAACCCCGTGGACGGGCCGAACGGTGCCGCCCAGGTGGCCATGACGCCCCTCGGGCGCTTCGGCGCCACCAGCGATATCGCTAAGGCGGTCTCCTTCTTTGCCAGCGAAGACGCCGCCTTTATCACGGGCTCGCTGTTGACCGTTGACGGCGGATTCAGCATCTGAGTCAGTAGCGGTACCCGCAACGCACGAGGCTCCGGTACCAGACGACGGCATCGGAGCCTTGCCGTTGCTGGTCCGGCCCTGCCAACCCCTCCAGCCCGCCTCTGTCTGATCGGTGACGTTGGATTCACTCTCGCGAATAGTGTTTCCCGGCCGATGATCTGGCAGACGGAAAACATCTCATTGTCAACCACCAGTTGAAGGAGACAATTCGATGCCTACCGAAGAGCAGATGCGCGCAGCGATGCAGAAGTACCTCGACGCTCTCAACACTCATGACGTCGATGCGGCTCTCGCTGTTCGCGGAGGGCAGCACGCTGCAGGACCCCGTGGGCACCGGCGTCGCAGACGCCCACGAGCGCCTGCCCCAGATGTTCAAGCAAGTGCCCGACGGCGCCACGTTCACTCTGGACACCCCGATTCGCACGTCCTACGGCTCCGCGGCGGCGATGGCCTTCACCGTTCGGATGGTTTACGACGGCCAGTCCATCTGGCCTGGATGCGCGACGGACCCACCGTCATACCGCGCTTGGAGGTGGATGGTTGTTCCGGCGACGAGGGTGACGAGAACGTCCTGGTTGCGTTTCCCGCTGGAGAGGGCGACGGGACCTATGAGACCCGGGTCGGCCGCACGCGGAGCGGAGAGATCACCTGTTTCGTGACCGACTTCCTCTTACACGACGCATAGGCCCCTTCCGGGACCGAGCGCCGGCTGGATGTGCCACGTGTGCGGTGCTGAGACCTCGACCACGGAGACGATGCGGCAACGGAGCCCTGCCCCGCATCGGTAGAAATTGCCTATTCGGGCCGGGGTAGGCTGGCCGGCGTCCGATCCGCCGCTACCTCTCGGGCTTCACATACGGACGGGGTCAACGCGGACGCGGTGACGGGCGAGTTCGGACGCCGCCTATTGCCTGAGCGGCCTCGAGGTCCGGATCCGGTCCCGTCAACCCAGTCGATCCAGCTTCTCGCGAGCGGCAGTGTCGGGCCGAGGCGTGAGGACCACGAGGCGCAGGTCGCTGTTCTGGGTGGTCAAAACGTTGGCGTCCAGCGGGATGGCCCCCACGTCCGGGTGTACGGCGGTCTTGTGCGCGCTCTCGTGATGGGCCACCGCGCGGAGGGCCCAGAGGTGGCAGAACCTGTCGTTTCCGGCCATCCGCGAGATCAGTGCCGCCACGTCGGGATCGTTCGGATAGCGGGCGCTGGTCGCGCGCAGGTCGGCCACCAACGACTGCTCGAAGTAGGCGCGCTCGGTGTCGGTCTGGCGGACTCGGGGGTTTCGGGATTCGAACTGGACGATCAAGGCGTTGCGCTCATCGGCGGTGGCGCCGGCGGGGTCGCCGAAGACGGCTGCGAACAGCCGGTTCCAGTGCAGCAGCCGCCACACGGCGTCGTAGACAGCCACCGGGGTGTCGTCGAGGTGGTCGATGACGCGGTGCAGGCTGGTGGGGATCAGGTGGGGTATCCGGTCCGGGGCCGCGGCGAAGCCGGCAAGGCGCATCAGGTGCGCCTCCTCGTCGTCGGAGAGTCGTAGCGCGCGGGCCAGGGAGGTGCACACCTGCGCCGATGGTGTGGCGGCCCGGCCCTGTTCGAGGCGTGCCACGTATTCGGGGGAGATGCCGGCCAGTGCTGCCAGCTCACCGCGCCGTAGCCCGGCGACGCGGCGAGGTGATGCGCTCGTGAGGCCGACCGCGGCCGGATCCAAACGATCCCGCCAGGCCCGCAGCGCGGCTCCGAGGTCATTCATGAACCCCATGATCCGCCATCGCTGGGTGGTACCAGTGGTACGCGGAAGATCTGTGTCTTCCACAGTGGTGGCTCGGCCCTTCAGGATGGGGATCATGAGCAGAGTGACCAGGATGAATCACATCGGAGTGCCGGTCAGCGATTTGGCGCGGTCGGTGAGGTGGTACGAGGACGTCCTCGGCATCGCGCCGAACGGCGTGACGATCGCGGCGACGAACCCGGCGATCGGTGCGGTTGTCGAGGTCGAGAAAGCGTCGATGCGGGCATCGTTCGCGCTGGCCGGTGACAACGTCCTTCTGGAACTCATCCAGTACGACAGCCCGCAGCCGAGGCCCTTCACCGGGCGCAACTGTGACGTTGGGGTGATGCACCTGTGTTTTGAGGTCGACGACCTCGACGCGGCGCACCGCGACCTGGTGGAGCGGGGCGTGCACGTCAACGCCGATCCGGTCGTGCTCCAGGACGGCGATGGCGTCGAAGCGGGGGCGCTGGCCGGGACGAAGATCCTCTACCTACGTGACCCCGACGGCATCCAGCTGGAACTGTTCGAGTTGCCCTCGTAGGAGCGCCGACTCCGGACCCGGCGGCCGCCCCCCGGTGGGCTGTCGACCCGATCGGTGCACTGCTGTGGATACCATCGTTCGGGCCGTTACCGACACCGCCGTGGGCACCGCACCGACCCCCACCACCATTCGTCCGGCGACATGCAGAAGTTGATGACAGACAACACATCCGGATCTTTCGTCACTCGAGAGGCGGAGCTGGGCGAGATTGCCTCGGTGACGGCAGCCGCGGCGCGGGGCCGTGGTGGGGCGATGCTCGTTCTCGGTGACGCGGGGATCGGCAAGTCGACGCTCATCGGTGAGGCCGCTTCGCGGCTCGACGGATGGCAGGTGCTGCGGGCCGGTGGTGTCGAGTTCGAGAGCGAACTGCCCTACTCGGCCCTGCACCAGTTGTGCGCGCCCGTGCTCGACCACCGCGCTGGGCTCCCCGTACCGCAGCGGAGCGCGCTCGACGCGGTGTTCGGGCTGCACGCCGGGGTCACGCCGACCCCGATGCTTGTCGGGCTGGCCGTCCTCGGCCTGCTGAGTGCCGTAGGCCGGCGCAGGCCGCTGTTCTGCGCGGTCGACGACGTGCAGTGGATCGACGCCGGCTCGCGGCAGGTACTGGCCTTCGTCGCGGCACGCGTGGCGGTGGAGCCGGTCGCCATGGTGTTCGCTGCCCGCGACGCCGCCTCGGTGTCGGAGCTCGGTCGCCTACCCGCCCTCACTCTCACCGGGCTCTCCGATTCGGAAGCCCTCACCCTGCTGCGGTATCGGGCACCCTTCGGCCACGAGTCGGCGATCGTGCAACGGATCCTCGCCGAAGCAGCCGGCAACCCTCTTGCCCTGGTGGAGTTCGCCCGCGACGCCGGACCGTTCGGGCTACCCGGGGACGCCGGGCACCGCGCCGTGGAGCACCGGTTCGTGAGTCGGTTCCTGCGGCTGCCGGCACCCACGCGCTCGGTTCTGGCGCTGGCCGCGGCGGAGCCGACAGGTGACCTCGTTCTGCTGCGGCGTGCGATGGCGATCCAGGGGCTGGACGCCGTGGACCTGACCGCGGCCGAGGACAGCGGCCTGTTGGTGACCGGGCCCCGGGTGCACTTCCGGCATCCGTTGGCGCGTTCCGCGGTGTACCGGTCGACTGGCGCCGGGGCACGACGGCAGGCACACGCGGCGCTCGCCGCCGGTACCGACGTCGACGTCGATCCCGACCGTCGCGCCTGGCACCAGGCGAACGCGATCACCGGCCCGGATGAGGAGACTGCGGCCGAGCTGGAGCGTTCGGCCGGGCGGGCACAGCGCCGCGGTGGATTCGCGGCCGTGGCCGCGTTCCTCGAGCGCGCGGCTCGACTGACACCCGGCCGGTCGCGGCAGGCCCGCCGGTTGTTGGCCGCGGCCCGGGCGCGGTTGGGTTCGGGGGCGCCTTCTGCCGCCCGGGAGTTGGTGGACGAGGCCGAGCGTCTCCAGCCGGACCCCGTCGACCGCCGGGCCGCGCGACTGCTGCGCGCGACGATCGACTATCACGTGGCGCGCAGTATTCCGGCGACGATCGCGCTCATCGAGGCGGCCGACGGCGTGGGACCCGACGAGGTCCGCGAGACCTACCTGGAGGCGTTCGCATCGCTCATGTTCAGCGTCGACGAGCCGGGGAGGTTGCGGCGGCTCGCCCTGCACATCCGGGAACGGGTGCCCCAGAGTCAGCCGCCACGCCCGGTCGACCTGCTCCTGCAGGCGTTGGTCGAGCAGAACCTCCGCCCGGTGGACGAGGCGATGCCCCTGATGCGCCGCACGGTCGACGCCTTCCGGGACCACGCCCGCACGTCCGAGGCGGATCCGTGGTGGATGGAACGCGCCTGCGTGCTGAGCGTCGACCTCGGTGACAGCGACGCCATGGAGGAGATCGCCGACCGTCAGGTGGATCTCGCCCGGGCACAGGGCGCCTACGCGATCCTTCCCCATGCGTTGCGCTTCCAGGCGGCAGCCCGGACGATCGTGGGCCGCTTCGCCGACGCACGGGTCTGCATCATCGAGGCGCGTGCGGTCGACGAGGCCGCCGGGACGTCCAACCTCGTCGGGTCCGACCTGATGCTTGCCGCATGGAGCGGGGACGTCGACCGGTACCGCGAGATCCGGGAGAAGCTGCGCGGCTGGGTGGGGGTGAATTTCACCGCGGTGCACTACGCGGAGAGCGTGCTGTGCAACGGCAGCGGCGATCATCAGGCCGCGCTCGACGCGTTGCTGCTCGTGCGGGACCAGCACCGGCGCGGCGCGTACGCCGTCACCGCCTTCCACCACGAGCTGGTCGAGGCAGCCGCGTACCTCGGACGTCCCGAAGAAGCCAAGGAATCGGCTGACTGGATCGGGGATGTCGCACGGATCAACCCGAACGCGTGGACGACGGGCGCGCATCTGCTGGCGTGTGCGCTGCTCGACCCGGGGCTCGGCGCGCAGGACCACTATCGTGCCGCGATCAGCCGGTTCGCCGGGAGCAGGATGCGGGTCCACTACGCACGTGCCCGACTGCTCTACGGACAGTGGCTGCGACGGGTCGGCCGTCGCGCCGAGGCGCGGGTGGAACTGCGCGCCGCGCACGAACTGCTCTCCACCATCGGCGCGCGCGGGTTCGCCGGCCGCGCCGCCCGCGAACTGGAAGCCATCGGCGAGCCGACCCTGACCGACGACGCCGATCCGCTCGCGGGGCTGACCGCACGGGAACTACTCGTCGCCCGCAAGGTCGCCTCCGGCGCAGGCACCAAGGAGGTCGCCGCGCTGCTGTTCGTCAGCCCGCGAACGATCGACGCCCACCTGCGCAACCTCTACCGCAAACTGGGCATCACCTCACGCCGGCAGCTACGAGAACTCCTCCGCTGACGGAGCCGGGCCGACCGAGCGACGAAAGGACCCCGCCGGTACGAGACCGGCGGGGCACTTGGGTCACGTCAGCGCCGGGCCCGATCACACTCCCGTTCGGCACGCGTCTTCAGCTCCGTCAGCCACGTCTCCAGGCCCGCCCCGAGAGCCGCGGTGGAGAAATCGACGTTCTGCTCCACCTGGCCACCGCGCCACGTCTCCTCGGTACGCACGAGAACCCGGCCGCCGATCTCGGTGAACGTCCACACGTGCACCCCCTCGTCGATGCGCAGCCCCGTACCGACCGCCGGGCCGTTCCACCGAAGGCACCTCTGGTGCTGAAGCTGCCGAACGGTGGACGTGACGACGAGCGTCGTAGCGGGATTCAGCGCGGTCTCGCGGACCGGCGTCGTCCACCGGAACGACGAACCGGGACGCAGTGGGCCACGATCGAGCCGCTTGCTGGACAAAACGGGCTTTTGCCACGACGGCCAGCGTTCCACGTCAGTCTGCAACTTCCAGACGGTCCGTAGCGGAGCGTCGATCGTCGTCTCCGTCCGATAGCGAATCTTCGCCGCGGTGTCGACAGTCCTTCCCGCACATCGCGCCGTCGCGTGGTCGGCACCGACATCGCGCCTGACCTCGGCCCGAGCCGGCGCACCCGCGGTGCCCACGAGGCCGGCCACGACCACTGCCGTCGCGACGGCAAATACTCGATTCTTCACGAGGCGGTCACCGCCTCGGCGGTGTCCTTGAGTCGTTCCAGCCACATGGCGAGGGTCGTGTCGAGGCCCTCCTGGAACGGCCCAGGGTCGGCATCGACAGGCGGGCCGGCGAAGGACTCCTCGGTCGACACCTCCACACCGTCGCCGGCCGGAGTGAGCGCCCATACGTGGACGCCGAGGACGCCGTCCGGTCCGCCACCGTAACCCCGCCACACGAGGCGTTCCCGCGGCCGTACCTGAACGATCGTCGATTCGATCTCCATGCCCGCGGCCGACCAGCGGAACACGGAGCCCGGCGCGAGCGGGCCGGGTGTCTCCACGCGTGCGTACGGGATTTCTGGCAGCCAGGTCGTCCATGCGTCGATGTCCGTGAGGATCCGCCACACGGCGTCCGCCGACGCGGTCACCGTGACGCTGTGGCGGCTGACCACCGGGGCCGACACGTCAATACCGGCCTCGTCGGTGTCCGTAATGTTCTCCATCGTGAAGCCTCTCTGCGGTCACTGACCATCGGATCGCCGGGCATGAGAGTGAGCCGCTAGATCCACACCCGGCAGATGCGATCGTGCCAAGACGGCAACCGCTACACATCGGCAAGAACTACCTAGTTCGCGGTACGTGGGCCGGCCACGGTGAAGATCCCTACCTCCGTGCCTGTTACCGGCCTCAGCCCGACAGGTCTTCGGCGAGGCGCAGCGGTGCTGCCCGGGATCATCTCGGGACTCCTTGCCGTGCTGATGCTCGGCTTCGGCATGAATCACACGTGGCCGTGGCCATCGGCAACGCTGTCTTCGACGCCATCGGGCGGCGCCTGCGCGACCAGGCCTTCGATCAGGACAGGCTGCCGTGAACGACGGGAGTCGAGACGGGCCGGTCCGGGCCCGCGCGGGTCACCGGTTGTCGTCCGGTCCCAGCGCGGCGCGCCGCCAGGTGTACCACCCGCGCGGCACAGCACGTGGGCGACGATCGTGGTCAGCGAGACGAACCCGTCAGCGATGAGCGTCCGGTCCGCGTTGGGCACGTCGATGACGAAAGCGGCCTGAACGGTGACCGCGATCTTGTGGAAGAGAAGGAGCTCCCACACTCCGCGCTGCTTCGTGACCGGGCCCTCGGCGGTGCGGATGCGGCTGGCCCGTCGGACGGTCGAGGTGGTCGCTCCAGTGGCGTGGGTGGTCGATGACACCGGTTTCCCGAAGGCCGGCAAAGGCTCGCCGGATGTGGCCAGGCAGTACTCGGGGACGTTGGGTAAGTTGGCGAACTGCCAGATCGGGGTGAGCGTTCACGCGGTACCGACACCGCGTCGTGCCCGCTGGATTGGCGGTTGTTCTTGCCGACGTCGTGGGACGACCAGGCTGTTGGGGATGCTGACCGCCCCGATGTGGTCGCCCGCCGGGCTCGGTGCGGGATACCCGGCGATGAGCATCAGCGGCCGACGTGGTCGCTGGTGGTGGAGATGGTCGATGGTCTGGCCGGGCAGGGACTACGCCCGCCGTTGTTGGCCGCCGACGCGGCTACTGCGACAACAGCCAGTGCATCGATCGGCGGTCGAAGCACGTACGTCAGGCGATGATCGGCGGAAGCTGCCCATGGGGGACGCCGGCCGGGCCGCTCAGCTCCGCCAGGAGGGCGTCCACCGCGGGCCGCTGCGGCCTGCCGCCGAGGGCGCGGGTGACCGCGAAGATACGTCGTTCGCTGACCGGCTCGACCAGTGGCTCCACGTGCACGCCGGGTGGCACGTGGCGCAGCGCCAGCTCCGGCACCAGCGCAGCGCCCAGCCCGGCCGCGACGAGGTCCAGCGTGAGCGCGAAGTCGACGGCACGGTGCCGGATGTCCGGCTCGAAGCCCGCGAGCCGGCAAGCGTGCAACGTGGACCGCAGGCACGGTGTGTGTTCGGCGCTGGCGATCCATGGCAGGTCACGTAGCTCGCTCAGCCGTCCCGTGCGACGGCGCCATTCGACCGGGGTGATCAGGTGCATCGGGTCGGTGGTGACCGGATGCCGGTCCAGGTCGTCGACCAGCGGCACGGGCACGTGGTCGTACTCCTGCAGCACCACCACGTCGAGGGTGCCGGAGCGCAGGTCGAGGCGGCTCTGCTGGTCTTCGGCCTCGATCACCCGCACGTCCAGCTCTGGGTGCTTCGCCCGCGCGCGAGCGGCGGCGGGTGCCACTAGCGCGCCCGCCGCCGACGCGAACGCGCCGACCCGCACCGTGCCGCTGACCCCGTGGCGGAGCGCGGCGAGCCCGGCCACCGCCTGCTCCACCGCGTCCAGCACGTCCTTCGCGTGGCTGGCCAGCACCTGGCCGGCCGGGGTGAGGACGATCCCGCGCCCGGCCCGCTCGACCAGCTCGTGCCCGGCCTCACGGGACAGCTGGACGAGCTGCTGTGAGACCGCCGACGGAGTCACGTGCAGCGCCGCGGCGGCGGCGGTGACGCTGCCGCGCAGCGCGACCTCGTGCAGCACGCGGAGCCGACGTGCGTCAAGATTCATGTAGCCACGCTACAGCGGCAGTGAAGAACATTGAACTGGTCCTTAAGCATTTCCTCGGGCAGCGTAGCCGCCGTGAAAACATCGCATCGCCTTCTCGCCGTGCTCGTCGCCGCCATTTGGGGCGTCAACTTCGTCGTCATCGAGCTGGGCCTGCGCGACCTGCCGCCGCTCGAGCTGACCGCGCTGCGCTTCGTCGCGGCGGCGGTGCCGCTGGTCTTCCTGGTGCCGCGCCCCAGCGCCCGGCTCCGTTACGTGATCGCCTACGGGCTGGTGCTCGGCGTCCTGAAGTTCGGTGCACTGTTCACGGCGCTCGCCGCCGGCATGTCCGCCGGTCTGGCCTCGCTGGTGCTGCAGGCGCAGGCGCTGATGTCGGTGCTGCTGGCGGCGGTAGTGCTCGGCGAGCGGCCGGCGCGGGCGCAGGTGGCCGGCGTACTGGTCGGATCGGTCGGGATCGGGGTGCTGGCAGTCGGCAGCGGCGGCCACGCCACGGTGATCGGCTTCGCGCTGACGCTGTTCGCGGCGGCCAGCTGGGCCACGGCAAACCTGGTCATGCGGGCTAGCGGCGAGACGCGACCGCTCTCGCTGCTGGTCTGGTCGAGCCTGGTACCGCCGTTACCGTTGCTCGGCCTGGCCGGCGTGCTCGACGGCGGACAGGCGGTGCTGGATGCGACCACCGGCCTGTCGTGGCGCGGGCTGCTCGCCGTGGCGTACATCGCGTACGTGTCGACCCTAGTCGGCTTCGGGATCTGGAACCGGCTGATCGCCCAGTACTCGGTCGCACGGGTGGCCCCGTTCAGCCTCCTGGTGCCGGTCTTCGGGCTCAGCGCGGCGTGGCTGCTGCTGGATGAGCCCGTCGGCGTGACGGAGCTGGCCGCGGCCGCCATCGTCATCGCCGGGCTGGCGCTGGTAGTGCGGCGCTCCACAGCGGACCCCAACAACGCCACGGCTGCGAGCGAGGATCGCAACTCCTCCGTGGTGCGCCGCTCGTGCGGTGACGGCTCCGCTGCGCCCGGTTCCCCGGACGGGGCGAGCCGAGACGGCGTATCGGCGCCTGGCCGAGGTCGCCGACCAGTTTGAGCTGTCGGCCTTGCAGTCGAGGATGGTTGCCGCAGTGCTGGGCCGCGCGGTGCCCGAGGTCGTGCATATGCAGGGACCAAGCCCGACGTTCCTGCACTTGTGAGGGCACGTTCGGGATGAGACTAAGGGATGCCTCGTATCCCTGACGTCCGTCCGTTGAGGATGGTCGGGCAGGATGCCAGGGGTGCAGGTGATCACGGCAGCTCTCCCCGAGTGGATCCTTCCGATCATCGGGCTGTTGCCTGCCCGGTTCCGCAGGCTGGTCCGGCTGGCGGCTGGGCATGGTGGGATGATGCGGTACCTGGGTGAAGGAGTGGAAGGGCCGCTCGCGAAGGAAGACCGGCGGTCGGCATGGAAGCTCAACCCGGGTGTGCCGCTGCGAAAGCCGGACGAGGGCGACGTGACTCCTCGGGCGTTAGCAGGCGCCGGTACGGGACGGGGTCGTTGCGGAAATCGGCCTGCGCCGTCCAGTGCTGCACCTTTGCAGCGAACAGCCGGCGCTCATCGGCCATGGCAGTGCTTGGACCGCGTCGTACGGGGGCTCGGTGAAGGGGAGTTCGCACTCTCGGCAGCCGTGAGCATCATGCTGGCCACCACGTCACCGCTGGGAAGCCGGTCCGGATCGAGCCGCTCCACCTCGATGAGGATGGCGTCCACGACGTTGTAGCGGGGACGGATTCGCTTCGCGTCGGTGGTGTAGAGGTACCCATCGGCTTGGCGGCCACTGTTGGGCAGCCGGCCATACTCGCCCTGGAGTTCATCGTATCGCCTCGTCAGATGCTGGCGTGATGCCCAGTGCAACGTTGTGGGATCCACGCATACATCCTCTCCGGTCAGTCCACGGCGCTTCACAGGTGCACGGATCTGCCGAGATCCGCGGCTCTGCAGCTGAACTGTTGGGCCTCGGTCGAGCCGTTTCGGGAGCCCGCTCACGATGAGCGGGCTCCCCGGCCGGATAGGCCTTGCCGAAGGCGCGAGGCCAACTTCGAGAGTCTGAATGCTTGGACTGTGCGGTGGATCCTGATCCTGCCCCGAGACCGACCGCGAACACCCCTTGTCTTCCTTTCAGCAGATCGGCGTAGGCCTCCTGCAAGTCAGCTGACGGGTCGACTCCGAGTTCCTCGGCGATCCGCCGCCTGACCTGCTCGTAGCGCTGCAGCGCCTCGGCCGGCCGGCCCAGCCGGTGCAAGGCCTTCAGGAGGCGCAGCCACAACGACTCACGCAGCGGATGTCGCGCGATCAACCCCTCGATTGCTAACAGCGACTCGTGGTACCGACCGTCTCGGAGATCGATATCTATGAGGCGTTCGACAGCCGCCAGGTGCCGCTCGAGCAACCGTGGATACTCGGTACGCGCCAACCACTCAGAGTCGACGCCCTGGAACGGCTCGCCCCGCCACAACCCCAATGCCTTGTCCAACAGTGCCCGCTCCATGGCCACATCCGGGGTGCGGGTCGACTCGGAAAGGACCCCTTCGAACCGCAACGCGTCCACCCGATCGGCGGGAACTTTCAGCGCGTACCCGGCGGGTTCGGTCCTGATGCGGTCCGGCCCCAGAATGGCACGCAACCTCGCCACATAGGTCTGCAAACTCCGCCGAGGATGAGCCGGAAGATCGCCATTCCATACGATGGCCGCCAGCTGCTCGACTGACACCGATCGTTCTGCCGACAACGCCAACCCGACCAGCAGGCACCGCAGACGATTCGTGGTCAGCGGCACCGACCTACCGTCGACATCAAGCAACAGCGGCCCCAGAACACCCACCGTCAGCGCGGCCACAGACGCTCCTCAAAGGCCCGCCGGTCGCCGGCCATCGTGGCTATGACGGATCCGAGAGACTCTGTCCTGGGCCTGACCAGCGCGATCACCGTGACGGCACCCGCGACGGCGACGAACGCCAACGAGGTCGCCCACGGACCGACCAACCCCGCCCGCGGTGGTAAACCTGCATTTGTCATGCATCGATCCTCGTGGTGCACCAGCGCTCCAAGGCGTCTCCTGCTCGAACATGTCCGGATTCCTCGGCGGCTGTGCCGAAATCCTGGTGCGGACGCCTACCGGGACCTGTCTGTGTTCGTGGCGGTAGTGCGAGGGGCGTACCGGTTGAGCAACGTCCGTCGGGGCGTTTCGGTCGAGCCCAGGTGCCACTCGTCGAACAGGATTGCATGATCGACCTCGCTCCGACGTCGACCTGAGCAGCGGTGAAGCGCTTCTGAAGCGGATGTGAAGCCGGCTACCACGATTCTGGCTCGGCGAACGCGAGCGCGTCGGCGACACCGACACTCAGGAGTACTTCGCATGACTCGACAGCCCCAGCATGATCCCGGGCCTCCAGGCGAAGCGACCCTTGCCCGGGATAGCGGTACGAGGCGGCATGGGCCGACGGTCACCCGCATCGCCGCCGGCATAGCCCTCAGCGTTATGGCCGCGTGGGCGGTCGTCGGCACCGGAACAGGTGCGGCCGTGAATGCACCAACCTCTGGCGGTCGACCAGTGGCCGCCACGGATGACGAGCTGCTCCATCGGGCTTCGGAGCGGCTGATCGCCCGCTGCATGGCCCGGCACGGCTTCGTGTACGCCGAACAGCCGCCGCCTTCGTCGACGGGGCAGGACTTCCGCCACGTGCTCGACGATGTCGGTTGGGCCCGTGAGCACGGGTACGGCCCCCTGCTGGGCAGACCTGGCGCGTGGGACCAGGATGCCAACTCCGCCAACCTGGACAAGCTGTCGACTGAACGGCAGAGGGACTGGCAGCGAACGCTCCTGGGGTCCGGACGTCAGCTCACCGTGGACCTTCCCGACCTTGGCCGGATGTCCGCGCCCGACAACGGCTGCACCGCCGATGCGCGACTCACCCTCTACGGGGACCTTGCCGGCTGGTACCGGGCGCGGCGGATCGCTGACCACGTTGGCAGCTACGTCGCCAGCAAGGTGACTGGAGCCCCTGAATACCGAACCGGGCTCTCCGTCTGGGCCTCGTGTGTGCGCCAGCGTGGGTATGCCGCGTCCTCCCCGCGTGAACTGCGCGAATTCGTTGCTGCCGAGGCACCGGAGTCCGTCGGCGAGCAGGCCCGGGCGCGGGAGGTCGATGCGGCCGAGGCTGAGGCCGAGTGCGCGAATTCCAGCGGATTTTCCCAGACCATCGACGCTCTTGAGCGGAGGTATCGACCGGAGATCGAGAGGAGGTTCGCACGCGAGATCGACGCACTGAAGTCATTCGAGCGGGAAGCCGTTCCCCGGGCCAGGCAGACCCTGGCCATCGCCTAGCACCGCAGCACCATTCGACCGGAGAAGAGCTGAAAGGACACTTTAATGATCAAGGCTTTGAGGAACATCGTCATCGGGCTGCCCATCGTGGCGGCGGCCCTGGTGGCGGCCCCGACCAGCGCCAGCGCTGACCTGGGCGACTGCCCCCGAACCGCCTTCTGCGCCTGGGCCGAGGACGGGTTCACTGGCCCCTGGGCCTACTGGTATGGGAGCTACCCGAGGTGGGGCGACTATGGCATGCACGACGACGCCGACTCCGTCTTCAACAACGCCCCATCGAGTACGACCGTTCCCGACAACGTGTGGGTCTACTACGACGTCGACTACGTGAGCCCGTCTATCTGCGTTCACCCCGGTGAGACGTACGACGTCGGGATGAACGACAACGACTACGACTCCCACAAGTGGTTCCACTCGTGCTGACGGACGGACCGGCCCAGCGGCGGGGGTCGCACGCCCGGCCCGCATAGTTGCCCACGACGAACCCCGCCTGCTCGTGTCTCCGTCAGGAGCGCGGCAGGCGGGGTCTGACTTCGACGCCGACGATCTCGCCGTCACTCGCTGAACACACCAGGACGGACCGGCCGGGGAAGCGACCGGGAGAGCCCTTGCCGGCTTGTCACGAACGGACGACCTGCTCTCACGCACAGGCTGGCTCGTCCGCTTCTCCTACGGCACCCGCCGGTTCCCGATTGCAGGTGCACAACGCCTCGCCGCCGCCAGCATTGAGCACCACGGCGCCAGCGGTTTCGCCGTCGCAGGCTGCCCGTAGCGGACATGACTAACAGCACCGATCGCGTCGGAAGGCTCGGGCGACGTGCTCCACACTCCGAGCCGCTCGATTTCAGCCCCGGATCCCTGACAGTCGGTCTAGGAGAGGGTTTGTGATCTTCGGAAACGCCTCGAGACCTGCTCGGCCAGTACCCGCTGATGCTGCGTTTCCCGTACTTCGACATCTACCGCAAGTGGCTCGTCGAGCAGGTCGATCTCGTGCTCGCGATGCAGCTGTGACCGGAGGCCTTCACACCTGAGGAGGAAGCCGACAACTTCGCCTAGTACGAGCAGCTCACCGTCCGTGACTCGTCGCTGGCGGCGGCCGGGTCGTGCGGCTCAGCCGCGCAGGCAGAACGGGTGGCCGGCCGGGTCGCGCAGGACACGAAAGCGTTCCGGCGCCGGTTGTTGTCTTTCTCTGACGGCTCCGAGTTCGATCGCCCGCGCCTCGGCGTCATCGAGGTCATCGGGGCCGTCGACGGCCAGGTCGAAGTGGATCTGCTGCGATCGTTCGCCGGTGGGCCAGGTCGGTGGCCGGTAGTCGTCGACGCGAACCGCGCCGAGGTAGAGCGGACCCGCCTTGACCGCACAGAAGTCCGGGGTCTGGACCGTGACCTCACCGTCCAGCATCGCGGCCCAGAAGCGGGTCAGGTCGGCTGGGTCCGGGCACTCCAGGTTGATCGCAGCGATGTGAGCTACCGGCATGGGTCCTCCAAGGAGCGGGTTCGTCAGGGGCCGACAGTGACCTACCCTAGCACCCAAAACGACGCGTCACTCTCTTTTGGTTCAAGCCGTCCGAGAGGGAGGCCGGCCGGCATCACGGACGCCGGTCGAGCGTCCACGGGCCGGCGGAAGCCGGTCGGGTCACGCTCGTACTAGCCCTTGATGATCGCCATCAACGCGGTGGTGAAGGGTGCGGGATCCAGGTCGCCACGAATCGCCAGTTGCAGGCTGTAGCTGATGCTGAGGGCCACGAACGCTTCGGCGATCTGCCCGGCCTGCGGGCGCCGGGAGTCGGGCACCAGCTCGGCAATCGCGGCCCGCATCGCGGCGAGTTGTCTCTGCACAACGGCTGCCAGCAGTGGTGATACTGCGGCCTCGGCATAGATCTGGGCGACCAGCCGGGCATGATGGGTGTCACGGGCCCGGGCCCGGACATGGTCGAGGAAACCACCCACGGCCTCGGCGGTGAGCGCCCTCGGCAGCGCTTCGGTTCCCTGCTCGCAGACCGCGATGACGATCTCATCCTTACTCGTGAAGTACCGGTAGATCGCCCCGTTGGAGAGCCCGGACTCGGTCACGATGTCGGCCATCGACGTGTGGGCAAAGCCGTGACTGGCGAACCGAGCCCGGGCGGCATCCACGATCTGCTGGCGGCGTGCGTCGAGATGAGCTTGACTGACCTTAGGCATAAAAGAGTGAACCCTCGCTTTATTTGCTACTGTCGGAAGCCTACCTCACCGCACTGACCCTCAGGAGCCACCGTGCGCTACCAGACCTTCGGCCGTCTGAGCGGACTGCGTGTGTCGCAGTACGCGCTCGGGACGGCGAACTTCAGCACCTCGAACACCGGCGCCGGCCCCGAGGCCTCCCGCCAGATCTTCGAGGCCTTCGTCACCGCCGGCGGCACCACGTTCGACACCTCCAACCTGTATCAGGATGGACAGGCCGAAACTGTGCTCGGCGGGCTGCTCGGGCCTCAGCGGGACGACTTTGTGATCATCACCAAGTACAGCGGGACCAGGCAGGCCCAGCCCCGCCCGGGCACGACCGGCAACAGTCGCAAGATCATGGTCCGGTCTCTCGAAGCGAGTCTGCGCCGCCTGAACACCGACTACGTCGACGTCTTCATGCCGCATTTTCCCGACGGCCTCACCCCGATCGAGGAGATCCTGGCCGGGTTCGACGACCTGATCCGCTCCGGCAAAATCCTGCACGGCGCCCTGTCGAATTTCCCGGCCTGGCGGGTTGCCGGCGCCGCCGTCCGCGCCGACCTGCGCGGCCTTGCCCCTCTGGTCGGCATCCAGACGGAATACAGCCTGGCCGAACGATCCGCCGAGCGGGAGCTACTGCCGATGGCGCAGGCTCACGGTCTGGGCGTGGTCCTCTACTCCCCGCTGGCCGGCGGACTGCTCACTGGTAAGTATCGGCAGGGTGAACAAGGCCGGCTGACCGCCCGGGGCGACGCGATCGAGGGCAGTGCCCAGCGCACCGCCATCGTCGACGCCGTACTGACGATTGCCGAGGAACTCGGCGTCAGCGCGGTCCAGGTCTCCCTGGCCTGGCTGCGTAGCCGGGCCGCACTGGCCCCCACGGCCCTGATCCCGATCGTCGGCCCGCGCACCCTGACTCAACTGGAGGAGTACCTGAAGTCGCTGCAACTCGACCTCAGCGATCAGCACTATCGACACTTGGACGAGGTCAGCGCCATCCGGCCAGGAACCCCACACGAGGACGTCACCGCCGCGCTGGATCATGGTTTCGACGGTGACCGCACTCTGGTCGACCCTTCCCCCGTTCCCGTCATCTAGTGCCCTGACCACAAACGTTCGCCGGGTTGGTTAGGCGGCCTTGGCTGCGGGGTGGCCCGGGGTCGCGGTCAGGTCCGGCTGCGGCAGGAGGCGGCGGCAGCAGACGGACACGTCGCCTCGGAGGCGCGAAGCCAGTCAGAGCAAGGGTCACGTCCACTGCCGCCAACCATCAGCCCATCACGTACGGGCCAACCCGGCCAGCCTCACCGTCGGTCCAGGACGGCGTTTCCCGCCCCCTCGGCGGCTGTCACCTGCAGCAAGGCCAGCGGGACGTGGTGTTGGCCGGCATGGACGTCGCGGTCGTGCAGGCTGCCCTGTGCCACGGGGCGCGGGAACGAGATCTTGACAACGTTGAGCTCGGGGATCCGGTAGATCTGGACGGTGTCCGCCGCGACGCCGTAGAGACGCGCGATCACCGGCGCGTTCAGGAATTCGGGATCGCCGACGATGGCGTAGCCGGCCGCGTCGCGCAGGAACACCTCCATAGTGACCCAGAAGGGGCCGGCGTTCTTCGACCGGACCTCGAGTGCGAGGTCCGCAACGGTCTCAGTCATCGGTGTCCTCCGGAACGTTGATGCGAAACAGGCTGGTGGGGGAGTCGACGTCGACGACGTGGTTGAGGACGAACTCGTACGCCGCTCCGCGTTCGGTCTCGGCGGGCGAGGTCGCGAAGGCGAGGCTGGGGAGGTAGTCCATGTCGGGGGTCGGTAGATGCAGCATGAGCGGGTTGGCTATCTTCGCGATGGCGGTGGCGGTCTGCTGGTCGGCGGCGTTGACCAGGAGCATCACGCCGACCTCGCGGGGCGGTCCGGTGGCCGGGTCGATGGCATCCAGGACGGCGTTGTAGCCGTAGAGGCGGATGTCGAAGGCGTACTCGTCGGGGTTCAGTCCTAGCGCGTTGGTGACCCACTCACCGATCATCCGGCGCAACAGCGCGGCCCAGGTGGTGATCTGGCCGAGGATGTGGGGGTCGCGGATGGCGGTGAACGACATAGTCTCGTAGCCGGTGATGCGCGAGCCCTCGAGTTTGATGGTGTGCTGCGCGGCGGGTTCGAAGCGGGAGCCCTCCACGCGTACCCGTCGGTCGTCCAAGGCCCGGTAGGTGGCGTCGGCGACCACGATGGTGCCCGCCGGTTCCCGCATCGAGAAGGGGTCGACCGTCTCGTAGAGCATGTGCGCGGCGACCGAGGTGGTGGTGCAGGCGACGGCGGGGTCGAGCGGCTCGATGGTGAAGCCGGTGGCGTCGATGGTGGCGAGAACGCCACCGGCGCGCGGGTTCGTGGTGCACTGCCCGCCACATTCGACGATCTTGGCGGCGTGCCAGGTCGGGCCGGCCGGCATGCCGGCCATCAGCGGATAGGCGGCGGCGATGGCGGTGTCGGTGGCGCGTCCGGCCAGAACCACATCGGCGCCGGCGGCCAGCGCTTCGGCGATCGGCTCGTGGCCCATCATCGCGACGATGTGCTCGCAGCTCTCCAATGTTGCCAGGTCGAGGTCGCCGGCCGGCGGCAGCGGGTGCACCCGGCCCTGGTCGAGGTGTCCCTTGAGGTCGCCGGCCTGCTGCTCGCTGTAGATCGTCGCTACCCGCAGGTCAAGGTTCTCCTCGGCCAGGATCTGGCGGGTGATGCCGGCGACCCAGTCGACGCCGGAGTCGGTGCCGCTGGTGCCGCAGGAGCCGATGATCAGCGGGATGCGGGCGGTGGCTGCCGCACGCAGCAGCAGCCGCAGGTCTCTGGCCACGGCTGCGGCGGCGGTCTTGGCGATACCGGAACCGAGGTAATAGGGGCCGGAGTCGGTGGAGCCGCCGTCCACGGCGATGACGTCGGCGCCGAGGTCCAGGCCGCGAGTGACGGTCTCGGGCGGAAATCCGGCGCCGAGCATGCCGGTCGGCGCGAGGACGCGAACGGAGTGGCGGCGTGCGGTCATGGTGGTTCCTTCCATGGTCAGGTGAGGGTGGCGGCGAGCGCGCGGCCGGCCTGGCGTCCGGAGAACAGGCAACCGCCGAGGAAGGTGCCTTCCAGGGCGCGGTACCCGTGCATTCCACCGCCGCCGAACCCGCTGACCTCGCCCGCGGCGTAGAGGCCGTGCACCGGCTGCCCGGTGCCGTCGAGCACCCGGCCGTCGAGGTCGGTGTGCAGGCCGCCGAGGGTCTTGCGGGTGAGCACATGCAGGCGTACGGCGATCAGCGGTCCGGCGGCGGGATCGAGCAGCCGGTGCGGCGGCGCGGTGCGCATCAGCCGGTCGCCGCGGTATCGGCGGAAGTTGCGGATCGCGGCAATCTGCATGTCCTTGGTGAAGTCGTTGGTGAGTTGTCGGTCGCGCGCCTCGATCGTGCGGCGCACGTCGAGCGGGTCCAGCAGCGGCTCGCCGGTGAGGGCGTTCATGCCCTTGACGAGTTCGTCGAGGTCGTCGGTCACGACGAAGTCGGCGCCGCGGCGCTTGAACGCCTCCACGGGTGCCGGCGCCCCGGCACGGAGGCGGCCCAGGACCTGACGAACGCTCCGGCCGGTGAGGTCCGGGTTCTGCTCCGATCCGGAGAGCGCGAACTCCTTCTCGATGATCTTCTGGGTGAGCACGAACCAGCTGTGGTCGTATCCGGTCGAACGCAGGTGGGCGAGCGTGCCCAGGGTGTCGAATCCGGGGTAGAGCGGCACCGGGAGCCGGCGGCCACGCGCGTCGAGCCACATCGAGGACGGGCCGGGCAGGATTCGTATGCCGTGGGAGGCCCAGATCGGATCCCAGTTCTGTATGCCCTCGACGTAGTGCCACATCCGGTCCGGGTTGATCACGGCGCCGCCCGCGTCCGTGGTGATGTCGAGCATTCGACCGTCCACGTGCGCCGGGACACCGGTGATCAGGTGAGCGGGCGGCGTCCCGAGCCGTTCCGGCCAGTTGCGGCGTACGAGGTCGTGGTTGCCTCCGATGCCGCCGGAGGTGACCAGGACGGCCTGCGCCGTGTAGGCGAAGTCCTCGGCCGGGACGCGGGAACTGGCGGTTCCACGGGGAGCGTCGCTGGGCTCCAGAATCGTCCCGGCCGCGCCGGTGACAACGCCGGCGCGAGTGGTCAGCGTGTCGACCCGGTGGCGGAACGCCAGCCGGACCTGACCGCGCTCGGCGGCCTGCCGCACGATCGCGATGAACGGCTCGAGCACGCCGGGACCGGTACCCCAGGTGATGTGGAAACGCGGCACCGAGTTGCCGTGCCCGGTGGCGTCGTAGCCACCGCGCTCGGCCCAGCCGACGATCGGGAACAGCTTGATGCCCAGGCTTCGCAGCCACGAGCGTTTCTCGCCCGCGGCGAACGAGACGTACGCCTCGGCCCAGCGCCGCGGCCAGTCGTCCTCGGGCCGGTCGAACCCCGCGCTGCCCTGCCAGTCTTGCCACGCGAGGTCCAGGGAGTCGCGGATGCCCATCCGGCGCTGCTCGGGCGAGTCAACCAGGAACAGCCCGCCGAACGACCAGAACGCCTGGCCGCCGAGGCTCTGCTCGGGCTCCTGATCGAGCAGTAGGACGGATCGACCGGCGGCGACCAGCTCCGCAGTGGCGACCAACCCGGCGAGGCCCGCCCCGACCACTATCACGTCCGCTTCTGCTGTCCTGTTGGTCATGCCAGCTCCCGTACTGCGGTTACCGAGTGGGCGGGGCGGCCATCGAGGGCGGCGACCAGTTCCTTGGCACCCTCCATCCCTGCGGCCAGCCGCGCCTCGGCGGTCTGCCCGGCCATGTGCGAATAGACGGTGATGCCCTCGACGCCGCGCAGGACGCTGTCGGCGGGCAGCGGCTCGACGTCCACCACGTCGAGAGCCGCGCCGGCGAGGCGGCCGGCGCGGACGGCCTCGGCGAGGGCTGCCTCGTCGATGATCGGCCCTCGTGCGGTGTTGATCAGATGCGCGCTGGGCTTCATGCGTGCCAGCGCTGCGGCGTCGACGAGGTGGCGGGTGCGCGACGTCAGCGCGGTGTGCACGGATACGAAGTCGGAGTCGCGAAGCAGCTGGTCGAGCGTGACCTGGATCGTCGGCGCGGCCAGGCTGCCGGTGCACAACACCGTCATGCCGAAGGCCGAGGCGAGCGGTGCCACCCGCCGTGCCACGGCACCCCGCCCGATCAGTCCGATGGTCTTGCCGCGTACCTCGTGGCCGTCGCGGCGGGGCCAGCCACCGGCCGCGACGTCGGCGGCCATCGGCACCAGATGCCGTGCCTGGGCGAGCAGCAACGCGATGGTGTATTCGGCCACCGCGTTGCTGTTGATCCCCGGCAGATTACTCACGCTGATGCCGAACCGGGCAGCGGCGGCCACGTCGACGGTGTCGTAGCCGGCGCCGGTGCGCACGATGGCGCGCAGGCTCGACGCCTGCCGCAGCACCTCCTCCGTCATCGGCTCGTTGGCGATCAACGCGCCGTCGACCCCGGCCAGGGCGGCGATCAGCTGCTCGGGCCGGCGAGGTCCCCGCATCGGGTCGTGCCGGGTCGTGAAACCCCGCCCGGTGAGGTATGTGTCCACCTCGTCGCCGGGGGCGAGGTAGTCCGTGGTGATGAGAACGGTCGGCATCGAATTCCTTCGTGTCATGACAGGAGAGCGGTCGTGCGGCGTCGTTGCAGGCGGCCGAGGTACACGACGACGAGGACGGCAAGCGCGGCCAGTGCCGCGATGTCGAGCAGCATCCCGGTCCAGCCGGTGAGGTCGACCACGGCGCCGATGATCGCCGGTCCTCCGAAGCCGCCCAGGTACCAGGTGACCGCGTACAGGCCGGTGTAGGTGCCGAGCACCCGACTGGACGGCGCCATGTTCCACAACGCCACCGCCGCGTTGATCGTGAACGCGGCGGCGCCGACGGCGGCGAGGCAGAACACGACGACGGTCCCGGTCGGGGTCCGCACGATCGATCCGGCAGCCATCGCGACGGCGAACAGGGCCATGCCCGCGCCGATGGTACGCAGTCGCCCAAAGCGCTCGGCGCACAGCGCCGCCGGGAAGGCGGCGAGCAGGTAGGCGACGCCGCTGGGCAGGCTGAGCCCGCCCGCCTCTCCACGCGTGAGGCCCAGAACCTCCATGCCGTACGGGGTGATCAGCGAGCGCGAGGCGAACCATGCGCCACCGAAGAGCAGAACGGTCAGCAGGAGCAGAAGTCGTCGGCGGTCGCGATCGGTGACCAGGTCCGCGACGATCCGCCGGAACGGCACGTCCGTTCCGCCGTTGCTCGCGGTGGCGTCCTCGGCCAGGGCGGCTTGATATGCCGCTGATCGGTTGTCACGCACCTTGAGGATCAGCACCCCCGTGACGAGCAACAGGATCACCGCCGGGATGACGAACGCGCCGCGCGGATGCTCGTCCACCACGAACAGGCTGATCAGCGACGCCACGATGATGGTCAGCGAGGTCGCGATCTTCACGACGGCGTTCGCCCGGCTTCGCCGCTGTGGCGCGATGAAGTCCGGCACCATCGACTCGGCCAGCGGACGGATCGTGTTGGCGACCAGCGCGTAGAGGACCATCACCACGACGAGCGTGGCGAGCGACGTGGTCCAGGGGAGGAGCAGGAAGAGCAGGGCGGCCACCGGCATGCCCACCGCGAGGTACGGCACGCGGCGTCCCCACCGGGTACGGGTGTTGTCCGACCGGTTGCCGATCCAGGGTTGGACGAAGATCCCCAGCAGGTTGTCCATTCCCATCAGGAGACCGACGACCGCCGCGCTCGCGACGTGGTCGCGTAGCAGCGCGGGGACCTGGTTGTCGTAGAAGTTCCAGGTCGACTCCTGCGCGAACAGCACCAGAGCGATGAGCAGCGTGATCTTCCGGTGGGACACCGCGCTGTCGCGGACCTGCGTTTCGGTCATGTCACCTCCATGTGTCCGGCGTCACGCTAATTTGCTATAGCAAACTCGTCAATAGTTGCAACAAGCTTTGCTGTGTCATGGGTTAGAGTCCGAACATGACCGTTACCGAGACGCTCGCCGACCAGGCGTACCGTCACGTCCGCACCGCCATCGCCACCGGCGACCTCGCCGCGGGGGAGAAGGTGACCGAGCGGGGCATGGCCGAGCGGCTCGCGATCAGCCCGACGCCCGTCCGTGAGGCGCTGCGCCGCCTGGAACTCGACGGCCTCATCGAACGGATCGGGCCGCGTACCGTTCTGGTGGCCGCGATCCGCGACGCGGCCATCGACGACCTCGCCGAGGTGGAGGTCGGCCTGCGCGGCCTCGTCGCCCGGTTCGCCGCCCGGCACGCCACCGCCGGTCAGCTCGACGCCCTGGACGCGATCCTCGACCGGGCCGACGACCTGCTGATCCTGCTCAAGGAACGACACCGTCACGGGCAGGCGGTCGACCGGCACCTCGCCGAGCTGCTCGACACGATGCAGGAGTTCAACGACACCGTGAACGCGTGCGCCCACAACCCCGTCCTCGTCCGGATGCTCGAGCAGAGCCGCGTGTTCTCCCGCCCCCAGCGCCGGGAACTGCTGCTGCGGAAAGTGGCCTCGGACGACACGTTCGGCCTGGAGCGGTACACCAGTCACCGCGCCCTCGTCCGGGCCCTGCGCGCCGGCGACTCCGCCACCGCCGAACGCCTCGCCACCGAGGACGCGCAGGGTGGTCTCGCCGCGCTGAGGGAGACGGCGTGACGTCACAGCGCATCGCCGTCATCCCCGGGGACGGCATCGGCAAGGAGGTCGTACCCGCGGGGATCGAGGCGTTGCGCGCGACCGCCGACCGGTTCGGGTTGAGCCTCACCTTCGACAGCTTCGACTTCGCCAGCGCCGACTACTGGCAGCAGCACGGCACGATGCTCCCGCCCGACTGGGAGGAGACACTGCGTGGCTACGACGCCATCTACTTCGGGGCGGTCGGCTGGCCGTCAGTGGTGCCCGACCACATCTCCCTGTGGGGTAGCCTCCTGCAGTTCCGGCGGGTCTTCGACCAGTACGTGAACCTGCGCCCCTGCCGGCTCATGCCAGGCGTCCGCAGTCCGCTGGCCGGCCGCGAACCCGGCGACATCGACTTCGTCGTCGTCCGGGAGAACACCGA
Source organism: Micromonospora sp. B9E7 (assembly GCF_039871815.1). Lineage (NCBI taxonomy): Bacteria > Bacillati > Actinomycetota > Actinomycetes > Micromonosporales > Micromonosporaceae > Micromonospora > Micromonospora sp. B9E7. The sequence continues at coordinate 163,823 of NZ_JBDPLX010000009.1, read as the reverse complement.
GGGCGAGTACTCGAGCGTGGGCGGTCGCATCTTCGAGGGCACGGAGCGGGAAACCGTCCTCCAGGAGACCATCATGACGCGCGTCGGCGTCGACCGCGTGCTGCGCTTCGCCTTCGAACAGGCGCTCCGCCGCCCGAAACGGCACCTCACCTCGGCCACCAAGAGCAACGGCATCTCCATCTCCATGCCCTACTGGGACGAGCGGGTGGCCGCGATGGGCGAGCAGTTCCCCGACGTACGTCTCGACAAGTTCCACATCGACGCGCTGGCCGCACAGTTCGTGCTGCACCCCGAATGGTTCGACGTGGTCGTCGCCAGCAACCTGTTCGGCGACATCCTGTCCGACCTGGGCCCGGCCTGCACCGGCACGCTCGGCATCGCCCCGAGCGCGAACATCAACCCCGAGCGCGATCATCCGAGCCTGTTCGAGCCGGTGCACGGCTCCGCGCCGGACATCGCCGGTAAGGGCATCGCCAACCCGGTCGGCCAGATCTGGTGCGGTTCGATGATGCTGGAGCACCTCGGTCACCCCGAGGCGGCAGCGCACCTGCTCGGTGCCGTCGAGGACGTCCTGGCGTACGGTCCGCGGGAAGCCCCGCTCACCCCCGACCTGGACGGCACCGGCACGACGGCGGAACTGGCCAACGCAATTGCCGAGCGCGTGCGCGAGTCCTGATCGTCTACTCCGGTTGTTACTTCTCAGGATGCGCCGCTGCCTGATGAGGTGGCGCAGGGCGTTCGGTTCGCAAGAGACACGGCGCCAGGCGCACGCCTTCCAGATCTCTCGTTCGGTCCGTTACTCCCGAGCTGCGGGCGAGTTTGCCTACACCTATTAGGCAGGAGCATAATAGGTGTAGGCAGTTAGGGGGAGGGTGATGGAGAGACCAGGGCTCACGCCGGAGCGTCTGACCCGAGCGGGGGCGGAGCTGGCCGATGAGGTCGGCTTCGACGAGGTCACCATCTCGGCGCTCGCCCGGCGGTTCGACGTCAAGGTCCCGAGCTTGTACTCGCACCTGAAGAACTCGCAGGACCTCAGGATCCGCATCGCGCTGTTCGCGCTGGAGGAACTCGCCGATCGCGTCGCCGACGCCGTCGCTGGTCGGGCCGGCAGGGACGCCCTGGCCGCGTTCGCTGACGCCTACCGCGAGTACGCCAGGGAGCACCCGGGCCGGTATGCGGCCGCCCGGCTCCGGCTCGGCCCGGAAACAGCGGCCGCCAGCGCTGGCGTCCGGCACGCCCAGATGGCCCGGGCGATCCTGCGGGGCTACGACTTGGACGAGCCGGCCGCGACGCATGCGGTCCGGATGCTGGGCAGCGTCTTCCACGGCTACGTCAGTTTGGAGCTGGCCGGTGGTTTCGAACACAGCGCCCCCGCTGCGCAGGAATCCTGGGACTGGATCGTGGATTCGCTCGACTCGCTGTTACGCAACCGCAGCACTACCTGACCCGGACAACGGCCGCACCGCCGCAAGCGGTTCGCTGCGCGGCGCGCCGGTGAACACCGAGATTCGGTCGAAAGGCTTGAGGCAATGACCACCGAACAACAATGGATCACCCCGGTCACCGCGGACCTCCTGCGCGGCTTTGTCGACGTGGAGGCGACCGCGCGCGGTCTGCTGCCGCATCGGCTGACCACCCAGGCGCGCCGGCAGATCCCCGACGACCAACTGGCCATGGCCGAGGCCCAGCCCTCCGGGGTGCGGCTGGCGTTCCGTACCCGGGCCACCACGATCGAACTGGACACGCTGCCCACCAAACGGGTCTACCAAGGCTTCCCACCACCGGCGGACGGCGTCTACGACCTGCTGATCAACGGCCGCCTGGCCGCGCAGGCCTCGGTGCCCGGGGGCAACGTCCGGACCGTTACCGACATGTTCACCCAAACCTCGGTGCTGACCGAGGGGCCGGCCGGCACCGCCCGCTTCGCGGATCTGCCGGCGGGTGAGAAGGACATCGAGATCTGGCTCCCGCATACGGAGATCACCGAACTGATCGCGCTGCGCACCGACGCGCCCGTTGAGCAGGCCCCGCCCAGCGGGCGCAGGACGTGGCTGCACCACGGCAGTTCCATCAGTCACGGCTCGAACGCCGCTCATCCCAGCGCCATCTGGCCGGCCCTGGCCGCGGCTGAGGGCGGTGTGGAGTTGGTCAACATGGGGTTCGGCGGGAGCGCGTTGCTCGACCCGTTCACCGCCCGCGCGATGCGCGACATCCCGGCGGACCTGATCAGTGTCAAGATCGGCATCAACATCGTCAACAGCGATGTGATGCGTCTGCGCGCCTTCGCTCCCGCGGTCCACGGTTTCCTCGACACTGTCCGCGAAGGGCACCCGACCACACCACTGCTGGTCGTGTCCGCCATCCTGTGCCCGGTCCAGGAGGACACGCCCGGCCCCCTCGCCCCGGACTTCGAGGGCGGGACCCTGCGGTTCAAGGCCACGGGCGATCCGGCCGAGCGCAGCGCCGGGCGGCTGACGCTCAACGTCATCCGTGACGAACTCGCCCGGATCGTCGAACAGCGCACGGCCGACGACCCGAACCTGCACTACCTCGACGGACGTAACCTCTACGGCGAGGCGGACTACGCCGAACTCCCGCTACCCGACGAGGTCCACCCCGACCCTGCTGGACATCGGCGCATCGCCGAGAACTTCGCGCGGCTCGCGTTCGGCGACGGTGGCCCCTTCGCCACCAAGACCGGCTGACCATGTGGGGTCGGTAGGAGACGTCGGGCACCTGTCCCGCTCGGCCGCCGAGCATGTGAACGTCCGCCACACGTAGATCTACGAACACGAGTCGCCTACCGCCATTGCAGTGCTACTGGGCGGTGGCGCGGGCGGCTGTGTCGATGAGGTCGGCGACCGGGCCGGGTTGAGAGACTGCCACGGCGTGGGACGCGTCGATCTCGACCGTCGTCGACCCGGCCCGCTTGGCCAGGAAGCGCTGCAGGTCCGGCGGAATGCCCTTGTCCTGGGTGGTGATCAGGGTCCAGGACGGGATGGTCTTCCAGGCAGCCTTGGTCACGCTCTCGGTCTGGGCGGCTTCAGTGGGAGGCCGCTGCGTTACCGCCATCAGCTCAGCGGTGTCGGGGTCGATGTCGGCGGCGAACACCGCCGGGAACTGGTTCTGGTGGATGTACTGCGCCATGGTCGTGCCGCCGTCGTCGAGAGGAGTCGGCACCATCTTGACGGACGTGAGGAGCGCACTTCCCGGGAACTTGGTGATCAAGTCGGCCACGCTCTCGCCGACGTCCGGGCTCACGCTGGCGACGTACACCAGAGCCTTGACGTTGGGGGCGCCATCCGCAGCCTCGGTCATCACACATCCGCCGTACGAATGAGCCGCTATCACGACCGGGCCGGACACCGAGTCCACAACAGCTCGAGCGTAAGCGGCGTCCTTTTGCACGCCGCGGAGCGGGTTTGCGACGGCAATGACCGGGTAGCCTCGACGTTTGAGATTGGCGATCACCCCATTCCAACTCGATGAGTCGGCGAAAGCGCCGTGGACGAGTACGACGGTGGGCATTCCTGCGTCCTGGGCAGGCTTGTCAGAAGCGGCATTCATCCGGCGGTTCCTTTCAAAGGGCCCCACTGTCCACTGAGGGTGGTAGCGCAGGCCGGCGACGAGGATGTTCGGCGGCGTTTCCGCTGGCAGCCGTGTAACGGTCCGCAATTGCCGACGCGGGAGCGGTGCTCCAGTATCCAGTATTTAAGGCCGGCTAGGCTGCTGTCAGCAGAATCTGGAAAGCCGGGCCGTGTAGGTTATTTGACGACTTGTCGAGGCGCGCCTGGTCTCGTGAGGCGGTGAAGCCCTGTCGACTACTGCAGCAGTTAAGCACCCGAGTGCGCATTGGAGTAGTCATTGCCGATTTTGGAATCCCTGCGTTTAGCCAAGCGTCTAGACCACCATGCCGGCGATTTGCGGGCGTACCCACTTGCTCCGGCTTCAACCAAGCGCGATCAGCTGGGTCAATCCGGACGTTCGGGTGGTGGCGTGACTGCGGTCCTGCATCACGCCGCTTGCAAGCCTGGCCAGTGGCATCCTCGTTGCGGAGGTGGCGGCACGTCCGCCCTCAGGATTTGGCGCCGGACTCCACCTGATCGATGGCCCAGGCGGCGTTGATGAGACCGATGTGGGACAGCGCCTGGGGGAAATTCCCGATCAGGCTTTCGTCGCGGAGATCGATCTCCTCCGACAGCAGGCCAAGATCGTTTGCCCGGTCGGTGACGTTTTCGAAGATCTGCTTGGCCTCGTCGATCTCTCCGGCCAGGGCCAGAGCCTGGACCAGCAAGTACGAGCAGACGATGAAGGCGCCCTCCGATCCCGCCCCTGTCCAGCGCTGCATGAGGCCGTCTCGCCCCAGTTCACGTCTGATGGTGTCCAAGGTGGCGAGGACTCGACTGTCGTCGCCGGGGAGGAACCCGATGATCGACATGATGAGCACCCCGGCGTCGAGGTGGTCGGACCCGAACGCACCGGTGAACGTCCCGGCCGAGGTGCTCCAGCCGTCGGTGAGAATCGCCGCGTGGATCTCCTTCATGGCCTGCGACCAGTGCGGGACCTGCGCCTGCGCGCCCAGGGTTCCTGCCAGCTTGACGGCCCGGTCCAGGGCTACCCAGCACATCAGCTTCGCCGTCAGGTAGTGCCGGTGCCCCTCGCGTCCTTCCCAGACGCCGGCGTCGGGCTCCCGCCACGTGGCGGCTGCCCGGTCGGCCAGCGACCGCAGCAGGTCCGCGGCGGCGGGCGACAGGTCCGTGAGTTCGTCCCGCAGGACCCAGGCGCACTCCAGGATCTCGCCGAGGACGTCGAGCTGCTTCTGCTGCCAGGCGTCGTTGCCGATCCGCACCGGTCGGCTGCCCTGGTAGCCATCGAGATGCTCCAGGGTGTGTTCGGTCAGGTCCCGCTCGCCACCCGCCCCCAACATGATCGGCACGTGATCCTCCGCGTCCACTGATCCCAAGGAGGCGGCCATCCAGTCGAAGAAGCGGTGCGCCTCGTCGGGGCAGGCGGCAACCCACAGCGCCTTGAGGGTGAAGCTGCCGTCGCGGAGCCAGCCGAACCGGTAGTCCCAGTTCGCCTCTCCGCCGACGTCTTCCGGCAGCGAGGTGGTGGCTGCCGCGATCACCGCACCGGTCGGCTGGTACGTCAACGACTGGAGGACCAGGGCGCTGCGCCGGACCGCCTCCCGGTAGGCGCCCTGGTAGTCCTGGTGGATGCCGTCCCAGGACTGCCAGCCGGCGATGGTGTCCCGCAGTGCCGCGCGCCCGTCCAGCGGCACGGTCAGCGGGTCAGCCGCACGACGGTGGTGCAGCGAGAACACGGCGCTATCGCCTGCGGCGAGAGTGAATCGCCCGGTCACCAGTGAACCGTCGACGGCAAGATCACGATCAGCGGTCAGGATCAAGCGGTCGGCGCCCCCGGATATTTCTATCCCCATCGGCGTTTCGGCAACCGTGGGGCTCACCAATCCGTACTCCGGCCGGGCCGCGATCTCGACCGCCACCTCCACCACGCCAGCGACCACCTCGACCTGCCGCAACAGGACGTGCGGAGACGTGTAGCCGATCCGGTGACCACGTTCCCCGGCACCGAGGCTGAGGGCGTCCGTCAACCTCAGCACGCCGCTTTGGGTTTGGAACTCCGTGCGGAGCACCATCGTGCCGTCAAGGTAGTGACGGGAGGTCGTGTACTGCCCGAGCGGTCGGATCGACCAGAAGCCGCCGGTAGCGCCGAGCACCTGCGCGAAGACGCTCGGCGCGTCGAACCGGGGCGGGCACCACCAGTCGACGGACCCGTCCGATGAGACCAACGCCGCGCTGTGACAGTCGCCGAGAAGTGCGTAGTCACTGATCTTCGCCACGCCCGGCGCGTACCCGCGGTGGTACTCCGTATGCCCCGGCGTCGCCAACTCAACCTGCCTTCGCGCCATCGAGCTTCCGCCGCCCGGCGCCACGGCGGGTACCAGGTCCGCCACGCCGCCTGGCCCGCCCCACAGGCGAGTCGGGACCGCGACGGACGGGACGCTCCACCTTGCCGTCGAACCCCGGGCGAGCGCCAAGACGGTGACCTGGTCGACGCCGACCCTGCCGGCCAGTTCCGCTGGTCGAGCCACAGGTAACTGCTGACGCTGTCTCGGTTCGGTTCGCGCGACGCGGGGTGGTGTCGGCGGAGGCGGCGTAGTTACAAATGCGGTCGAGTAGGTGGTTATCTCGGACGTGGAGGGTCTTCGGTCGCTTCAATGATGGCTTCGGGTGCCCACCAGATGTCCTTGCGGGGATGGGGGCCGACGCAACCCTCTGGCTGGCGGCTCGTTGGTGCGGCAAGGGGCGGACGGAGGCGGATTATGGCGGCGGGGCGGGGTGCCGAGCTGCTGCGTCCCGCCACGAGTTCGGGTCGGGCGACGTTCCTGGAGCTCTTCTTTGATCTGGCGTTCGTTGTGGCTCTTACTCGGGTGTCGCAGCGGTTCGCCGACTTGGGCGATGACACGGGCTGGGTGCTGGTCGGGGGGGTTGGTCGTACCCTGTTGCTGTTCTTGGCACTGTGGTTGATCTGGTCGCACACCACCTGGATCACCAGTCGGTATGAACCGGAGCAGCCGATCATCCAGGCCGTGGTTGTTGGGACGATGTTCGCCGGCTTGATTATGGCGGTGACGTTGCCGCGCGCCATGGAGGAGCGTGCGTTGCCGTTCGCGGTGGCGTACCTGATGGTGATGGTGGTGCGGCCGCTGGTGATCGCCGCCGCGCTGCGTGGCCACCCGCGACGGTTGGTGCCGTTCCGGCTTGCCGGGTGGGCTTTGGTGAGCGCGCCTCTGTGGCTGGCCGGCGCGTTGGGTCCGGATCGACTTCGTCTGCCGTTGTGGGCTGCCGCCCTTGCCGTCGACTATCTCGCCTGGGGCCTGGGCTGGCCGCTGCCGTGGCTCGGGGTCTCGAAGGTGTCCCACTGGCGGATCGCGGGGACTCACCTCGCCGACCGTTACCAGCAGATGTTTCTCATCGCCCTCGGTGAGTCGATTCTGGTCATCGGCGTGGTTTTCAGCGGCGCGGACTATTCCGCCGAGCGCGCATGCGCCTTCGCGGTCGCGTTCGCCACCAGCGCGCTGCTCTGGCGAATCTACTTCTACCGCGCGGGTCTGCTGCTGAGCGATGCGTTGGCTCGGGCGGTGATGCCTGGGCGCTTGGGTACGGCGTCGGAACGGACGCATCTGCTGATCGTGCTCAGCGTGCTCGTCACGGCGGTCGGCTACGAGTTGGTGATCGATGATCCGTATGGGCCGGCGCAGCCCAGTTGGCTTCTGTTCGTGGTGGGCGGTCCGGTGTTGTTTCTCGTCGCTTGCATACGGCTGGAGTATGAGATCTTCGGTCGGCTTTCCTGGCCCCGGGTGATCGGCTTGGTGGTCCTGGTGCTGTTCACGCCGTTGTTGGCGCGGTGGGCGCCGATGGTCGGGCTGAGTGTGGTGGCCGCCGTGTTGGCCCTGGTCGCGCTCCTCGACGCGTTGCGCAGCCGGGGACGGCCGCTGGAGGTCCCGTCCTCGCCGGTCGGGCGGGCGACATCCGGCGATCCCGACGCGGAAGCCTGACCGCGCGCGGCCACGCCGGACTAGCCCGCGGATTCGGTCGGCTGGCGCTCGGCAGTGATCCGCAGAAGTCCTTCGACGCCGTGGAGGAAGGTCTCGGACACCAGCGCGGGGTCGAAGAGGCATCCGGCGGCCATGGCGCCGTCGCGGAGCATGACGAAGTGACGCGCGGCGGACTCTGCCGTCTCCTCCTGGACCCGCGCCATCAGCGTGGTCAGCGTGTCCAGGAACCATTGCCGGTGGGCGATGATCTCCTGACGCACGTGATGTTCCGTGTCGGGATACTCCGCCGCAGCGTTCAGAAACGCGCATCCTCGGAACCCCGGGGACTGGATGCTCCCCGCGATGGAGTTGGCAATGGCCAGGAGTGGGGCGACCGGCCGTGAGTTGGTGGTGATGACCGTGTCGACTGCGCCGCGCTCCATCTCATGCACTTCACGCAGGTAGGCGAGGATGAGGTCGTCCTTGCTCGGGAAGTGCCGGTAGAAGGTGGCCCGGGTCACCTTCGCCTCGGCGATGATCCGATCTACGCCGACGGAATGGATGCCCTCCGAGTAGAAGATCCTGGTGGCCGTGGTGAGGAGCCGACGGTGCGCCTCGGAGGGCCGGGTACCGGATGCGGTGGACGTCATATCGTCATCGTAGCGGATAGAACGTTCGGTCTTGACGATGCGGACTGCGTCTGTCATGCTGTACAAGACAGAACGATCGGTCTCTCTAACCCCTCCGCTGAAAGGGTCACCCGTGACCACCATTGCTGCTTCGCCCGGTATCTCCCAGACGGCTTCCGCGCTGCGGCGGCTGTACTTCGTCCGCTTCGCGTTCGCCATCGTCTGGGCTGGCGTGACGATCGCTACCGCCAAGGAGATCGGTCCGCTCGCGGTGGCGCTGTTCGTGCTCTACCCGTTGTTCGACGTGGGCGCCGCCATCTACGACCTCCGTTCGTCGCGGGCCACGGGCTCGCCGACCCTGCTGTACGTGAACATCGCGGTTAGCCTGGTCACGGCCGTCGGCCTGGGTGTCGCCGGTGCCTCCGGTGTTCCCGCTGTCCTGCGGGTGTGGGGCGCGTGGGCGGTCGTGGCTGGTCTGGTTCAGTTGATCGTGGGGGTCACTCGTCGGAAGATGGGCGGGCAGTGGCCGATGATCATCAGTGGCGGCATCTCGGTTCTGGCTGGTGGGTCCTTCATCGCCGGTGCTTCCGCGGACAACCCGTCGCTGACCAACGCTGCCGGCTACGCCATTCCCGGTGCCATCTTCTTCCTCATCGCGGCCATCCGCCTGGGCCGCGCCGCGAAGGGCAAGTGACATGACGGCCATCGAGTACGACGTCGTCGTGATCGGCGCCGGTCCGGTCGGGGAGAACGTGGCCGACCGGGTTGTGCGGGGCGGGCTGACCGCCGCGATCGTCGAGCGGGAGTTGGTCGGTGGTGAATGCTCGTACTGGGCCTGCATGCCGACGAAGGCGTTGCTGCGCAGCGCGTCCGCGTTGCGCGCGGCTCGCCAACTGCCGGGGGCGCGAGAGGCGGTCACGGGAGGCCTGGACGCGGCTGCGGTGCTGGGCCGGCGGGACTCCTTCGCGTCGCATTGGCAGGACGACGGGCAGGTGTCCTGGCTCGAGTCGGCTGGCATCGCGCTGCACCGCGGTCAGGGGTGGATCAGTTCCGCCCGAGTTGTCGAACTGACCGGCGTCGACGGTGTCACCACGACGCTGACCGCGCGGCACGCCGTGGTCGTCGCGACTGGCAGCAGCGCCCTGTTGCCGGATATCCCGGGGCTGCGCGAGTCGGCGCCGTGGTCCAGCCGCGAGGCCGCTTCGGCCAGTTCGGTTCCCCGTCGGCTCGCCATCATCGGTGGTGGTGTGGTGGCGGCCGAGATGGCGACCGCGTTCGCCGCTCTGGGGTCTGCGGTGACGGTGCTGGCCCGTGACGGTGTGCTGCCGTCGGCGGAGCCGTTCGCCGGTGAACTGGTCACGCAGTCGTTGCGCGAGGCCGGTGTGTCGGTACGCCTCGGCGCGGAGGCCGTTGCCGTCAACCGCGACGACAGCGGAACCGTCCACATCAAGACCGCCTCCGGCGAGCGGGTCGAGGCCGACGAGGTGTTGGTGGCGATCGGTCGGACACCGAACACCGAGGACATCGGCCTCGATCGGGTCGGGTTGGCGCCGGGTGCCTGGCTGGCGGTCGATGACACCCTGCGCGTCGTCGGCGGCGGCGAGTGGCTCTATGCGGCGGGCGATGTGAACCGGCGGGTGCTGCTGACCCATCAGGGCAAGTACCAGGCGCGGGCGGTGGGCGACGTGATCGTGGCCCGGGCGAAGGGCGAGAAGGTCGAGGACGGCAGGTGGGGCCGGCACGTGGCGACGGCCGACGAACGTGCGGTGCCGCAGGTGGTCTTCACCGACCCGGAGATCGCGTCGGTGGGCCTGACCGCGGCCGCGGCCGAGGCAGCTGGGCTACGGATCCGGGTCGTGGACTACGACCTCGGGGCCGTCGCCGGAGCTTCCCTGCACGCCGATGGCTACAAGGGACACGCCCGCATGGTCGTCGACGAGGACCGAAAGGTGATCGTCGGCTTCAGCCTCGCAGGCCCGGACGTCGCGGAACTGATCCACGCCGCGACCATCGCCGTCGTCGGCGAGGTCCCGCTGGACCGGCTGTGGCACGCGGTTCCGGCCTACCCGACCGTCAGTGAGGTGTGGCTGCGGCTGTTGGAGACCTACGGCCGCTGACGGTGAACCGAGCGCTCGTCCCGGCGCTGTTCGCGCCGGGACGAGACTCGCCGTCCAATACCGTGCACGAAAACAGAACGAACATTCTTTCCACTTCGAGGAGAGTCCCTTGCCCACCAAGATCACAATCATCATCGACAACCCTGCGAGCCCCGACGACTTCGAGCGGGCCTACGCGGACGTGAAGGCTGCCGCAGCGAAGTTCCCGAAGCTGCAGCGACTCGAGTCTGCGAAAGTGTGGCCGAAGGAGGATGGCACCGCTACCCCCGCGTACCGGACGCTCGACCTCTACTTCGACAGCTACGAGGACGCCTCCGCCGCAGTCGCGACAACCGTTGCCGCTGATGTCTTCGGCACCCTCGTGGGGACGCAGGTCACGTTCAAAGGGCTGTTCTCGGACATCGAGCAGGCTTGAGGATCACGAGCTCCCCGGGCGTAGGCAGAAACGACGCCCACGCCCGGGGTTCCTCAGCTTCAGCGGGCTTGTTCAGGCCCAGAATCGCCAGGTCGTTGAACCATCGTGGGTGCCGCAACCTCAGCTGATCAGCGGAATGCGCGCGGCAGTGCCGCTGCCGGCGAGTCCCGGGCTCTGCCGGCGGTGAGGCCGACGTCGGCGGGCAGGAGCTGCTGAAACGCCGGCGGGAGGAAGGCGGCAACTACTTTCGTTGAATACGATCAGTTCCCCCCCGGTGGCGGTCGGGGCGGGGGAGGGGCTAGCGATCCCTATCCCCCGGAGTCTCTCCCGCGAGGAGCGGGACGGTCGCATGATGAGTAGATGACGTTCCTTGTCACCGGCGCGACCGGTACCGTCGGCGGTCATCTCGTCCGTACGCTTGAGGGACTGGCCATGAGGTCGTTGCTCTCGTCCGTGACCATCGAAGGCTGCGCTGCCGGAAGGCATCTCCGCCCTAGCCGCCGACGTGACCGGCCGCAACAGGTGAGCCGGGCGTTGCGGGGCAATTCAAACGTCGTCACCGCCCACCAAAGGGCAGGAGAAGAGGCGTTGACGAAGGCAGGGCCATCGTGAGTTCCGTTGCTGCTTCGCCTGGCCATTCGAGCACCGCTTCCGCCCTGCGGCGGCTGTATTTCGTCCGCTTCGTGTTCGCCGTCGTCTGGGCGCTCATCCTGTTCACGACCGCCAAGGACATCGGCCCGCTCGCCGCCATCCTGCTCGTGCTGTACCCGTTGTTCGACGTGGGTGCCGCCATTTACGACCTCCGCTCGTCGCGGAAGGCCGATTCACCTGCCCTGCTGTACGTGAACATCGCGGTCAGCCTCATCGCCGCCGTCGGCGTGGGTGTCGCCGCCGCGTCCAACATTCCGGCGGTCCTGCGGGTGTGGGGCGCCTGGGCGATCGTGGCCGGCTTGGTTCAGCTCATGGTGAGTGTCACCCGTCGCAAGATGGGCGGCCATCTGCCAGTGATCATCAGCGGCGGCCTCTCGGTGCTGGTGGGTGCGGCATTCATCTCGCTTGCCGGCGCCGACAATCCGACGCTGGCCTACGTGGCGGGCTATGCCATCGCGGGTGGCGTCTTCTTCCTCGTCTCGGCGTTGTGGCTGAACCGCACGGTGGCGAAGGGGAACTGACGTGGACGCGAATGCGTTCCGCTTGTGCGGTCCAAACCCGCAACCAGCCCCGACAGGTACAGCCGCGCCCGCCGTCGCGGCTCGGACCGGGCGAACCGGTGCGCAAAACTGGCATACAACCGGTCCAGATCCTTCGGCCACTGCGCAACATCGACATCCGTCACACCATGTCATGCCAGCGATCGCGGCCCAGCGCTGCGGAGGTGGCGGGGTGGCGTTCGTGGTCCGGACCAACCGGCGGCAAACGGTGAGCCAGGGCAGGGTGCGCTCCACGACCCACCGGCGTGGGTGGACCGCAAAGCCGCGCTGGCGGGTTTACAGACGATCTCCAGCCTGGTGCGAGGTGATGATGAACCGCTTCCGGTCGTTGATCTTCTTCCCAGCGTCGCAGCCTCGGCTGTCTCGGCCGACGGTGTCGGCCCCCTTCACGCTCTGCTAGTCGATGATCCCCGCCCATGGCTCCGGCTGCCGGCCTTGCTGCACCCGAGCCTTCACCCGCAGCGTGGCCAACAGCTTCTCCGTCACCCCGGCCTCTTCCCAGCCTGTGAAGTACCAATACACCGTCTGCCACGGCGGCAGGTCGGCGGGAAGGTACCGCCGCGGGCACCCCGACCGCACCACGTACAGGACCGCGTTGACGGTCTCCCGCCGTGGGTGCTTCCCCCTGCGGCCGTCCGTGTTCGGCTCCGGCAACAGCGGCTCGATCAGCGCCCACTGGGCATCGGTCAGGTCGGAGGGGTAGCCACGAAGCGCAGATACCGCGTTACCTGCCGGTCCGGATCGCCGATGTCATGCCGCCACGCAGTCCACAAGGGCCCTTCTCAAACACGCTCTCGCGGGACCTTACCAGTTACGTGCCCGGAACCCACCTGGTCGCGGTAGCTTGATCTCAAACGCGTATGAACTGGTCGATCATGGCAGATATGACGGTTCGTGGCGGTGACAGCTTTGCCTCGCCTGAAAACAACTCGGAAGGGAGTTATTGAAAACTGGCTCCTCACAGGGTGCACGAGCGGCTTCGGCCAGCGGCTCGCGCTCGCTGGGGCACAGCGCGGAGATCAGGTCATCGCGGCGGCCCACGGTGTCAAGACGATCGTGGAAATGGCCGAGCCTTTCGGCGGCCGGATGATCACCTTGCCACTGGACGTGACCGATGCGGCGGCAGCCAACGCAGCGGTCGCAACGGCGGTGGAGACCTTCGGTGGGTTTGACGAGGCAGTCGACGCCGATGAGGCCCCGCTTCATCTGCCGCTCAGCCCGATCGCGTACTCGATCGCTGAGCGAAAGCTGGCTGCTCTCCGCAGCGATATCGACGCCCGGCGCGACATCACGATCGCCACCGATTTCGACCAGCCTTGAGTGCTGGCCGCTAGCTCTGTTTGATCGTCAATATTTGACTGGAAAGCGATCATGATCGCATCTTTGAAGGGGTTCACCCAGCAACTGGTGCCGGTTAATGGCATCAAGATCAACGCTGTCGCGGGAGGCTCAGGCCCGCCGGTCCTTCTGTTTCACGGCTGGCCGGAAACATGGTGGGGATGGCACGGTGTGATGCCGCTGCTGGCCGAGCATTTCAGCGTGGTGGCCATCGATCTGCGCGGCGCGGGCTTTTCCGACTGCCCGCTCGACGGCTATGACAAGGCGACGATGGCGCGCGACGCGCACGAAGTCATGGTTGCCCTTGGGCATGAACGCTACGCCGTGTGCGGACATGACATTGGCGGAATGGTCGCCCTACCGCAGGCCGCCATCTATCGGGAGGCTGTTACCCACCTGGCCGTCCTCGACGTTCCGCTTCCCGGCTGGACCGGATGGGAGGCGTCGATCGCAGGGCTCTGGCACTTCAGCTTCCATATGAACCGGGATCTACCCGAGCGAATGATCCATGGCCGTGAGTATGACTATATCTCGACCTTCATGTCTGAGCGGTTCTACGATCACAGCACCTTCAATCCGGCGGACATCGAAATATACGCGAAAGCGATGGCGCTTCCTGGCCGCACCCGCGGCGGCATGGAATGGTATCGGACCCTCACCGCCGACCATGCAGCCGCGCTCGAGTACAAGAAGCAACCGCTCGATATTCCGGTGCTAGGTCTCGGCGGAGATCAGCGCTTCGGTGCGCAGATGGTGCCGATGCTCAAAGAGTTCGCCAGCAATGTGACGGGCGGCTCGATTGCGCGGTGCAGCCACTATCTCGCGGAGGAGCGGCCGGATGAAGTCGCGGCCGCTCTGATCGAGTTCCTCAAAGCCAAGTGAAACTCTGCGACCGCGCCGCCGTGGGCCGGGCGGATCGCGACACTGCGGGAAAGTTGCGCCCGCACCTAACCCGATCGATCGATTAAACAAGAAAGGAAAACTGTCATGACCGCACCTGTCATTCGCGGCGTTAATCATATCGGCATTACAGTGCCCGACATCGAAGCCGCAAAATCGTTCTTCATGGAAGCTTTCGGCGGCCAGGTGATCTATCAGTCCTTCGGACCGGATGATCCGCCTCGGCAGGGACCCGAATTCGAGCGGGCCGTTGGCGCTTTCCCGGGAACGGTCGTGCGCGCGCAGGCGATGGTCAAGATCGGAACCGGACCCGATTTCGAGCTCTTCGAAATGCACGGTCCCGAACAAGCCCAGCCGATCCGAGCGAGCGACTTCGGGATCACGCACTTCGGTCTCTACACCGACGACATCGACGCATCGGTTGAGCGCTTCGAAAGGGCCGGAGGAACGCCACTCACGGCGCCTCGCGCTATTCCCTATACAACCGAAGAAGGTCCTGGAAACAAGGTCTGCTACTGCCGCATGCCCTGGGGTACGACGATGGAATTCATCACCACTCCGGACCGCATGCCCTATCATGACCAGACGGATGTGCGCAGGTGGCAGGACGAGGACTGAGCAGGGCGCGAAAAGGGATCCGCATCAGTCAAGTCGCGGCGATGCTGACGCTGTCGGAAGGTTTCACGAGTGCGCAGCCGGGACGGCTGTCATGACGGATAGACCGTGCCGGCCGCCAGCCCATCCGGGCGAGCTTGGGCGGATGTCTGATCACGGCAAAGCATTAATGCTCGGCAGAGCATCGGACCTGGCGCGCAGACGCCGCTGCGGGGTCACCTTCAGGACGCGGCGAGCGAGGCTAGCAGGCGCAGCTTCTCGGCGTTGTCGCCGGCCTCGCCGGGGTAGTAGAGCACCAACAACAGACCGTCGACCGGCAGCTTGTCGCGGGTGCAGCATGAGCTCGCCGACCACCGGGTGCCGGACTGTGGTCGTACCACCCTGCAGTTGGGGCGCGTCGTGGCGCGCCCACGAAGAGCGGAACCGCGCGCTGGACAGCGACAGCTCGCCGACCAGCTCGACGACCCGGGCGTCGTCGGGCGCGTCGCCGATGGTCTGGCGGAACGCCGCCGCGGCCGATCTGCGCCTCGCCGACCGCATCGCGTACCGGATCGTAGTCCGGCTTGACCACGTCGATGGGCAGGAAAAGGACAACGAACAGAGCTGCGCCTGAGGCGCCGGCCAGCAGTGCCGGCGGCCGGCTCTGGTGAGCGATCGGCATGACAGGTCCTTTCTGCAGGTGCCCGCAGGCCGGGCATCACCGGAACAAGATGCCGAGAAGCGTCGCCTCCTGCATCGCGTCATCGACCTCGTCGACGCCAAGCGACTCAGACGCGCATCTTCACCTGAAACCCGAGGATCAGCTCGGCGACGTCGTCGACGGCGGTTTCCAGCAGGAAGTGTCCACCCGGCAGTAACCGGATCTCGGCGTCGGGCAGATCGTCGGCGAACGCGCGGGCGCCGGCCGTCCCGAAGATCTCGTCGCCCTCACCCCAGACGGCCAGCAGTGGCGGCCGGTGCTGGCGGAAGTACTCGTGCAGCCGTGTGTAGACCGGGATGTTGCTGGCGTAGTCGGCGAACAGGTCGAGCTGCACCGCGTCGTTGCCCGGGCGGTTCACCAGCGCGAAGTCGTGCCACCAGACGGTCGGGTCGACGAGGGTCTGGTCCGGCACACCGGTCAGGTATTGCCAGCGGATCGCGTCCAGGCTCAGCGCCTGCCGCATCGCGTCCTCGGTGGCCTCGGTGCGCTCGCGGTGGTAAGCCCACACCGCGTCCCAGAAGGCGGGGATGAACCCTGCCTCGTACGCGTTGCCGTTCTGGGTGACGATTCCGCCGAAACGACCGCAGTCCAATTCGCTGGGGTCATCCGCGCAGCGTGGCCTGCAACCTTTCACCGTGACCAGAGCCGACCGGGTGATTCGCCGTGTCTGCATATGCAGCGGTGCGCGCCGTCCAAGTGGTGCGGACGGCGCGCACGGTGCAGGACCGAGGGTCAGAACCTGCCGGCCTTGACGTCGGCCACTGTCACGCGGGAGACCTTGAAGGTTCCCGCAAAGGAGGTTCCCGTCTCCGAGGAGTCCATCTTGGAACTGATCGGTACCCCGTTCTGGGCGTTGATGGTCAGCACCTGTTGGGTGTCGTCCGTCCACACCTTGGCGGTGATGGTCAGGGTGGGCTGCCCGCCGGTCGTCGAATCCACGACGGTGACACCGGGGATCGTGGAGGTCAGGCGAAGCACGCCCGCCCGTACCTTCGGGTCGCCTCCCCCTGCGGAGAGCACGTCAACGCTGTTGACCCACAGGTGGTTGGCGGCGATGAACTCCCGGTCCTTATCGGTGAGCGGAGACGGGTTTGCGACCCCCTTCTGCCGAAGGATCTCCATTCGGTCCTGCTCGGCGCCGGCAGGGGGCTTTCCCTCGTCGTACACCGAGTTGATCATTTGCTCCCGGGCTTTGGCGAGGTCACCGGTTGCCGCGTACCGCGCCGCCGCCACCCCACGGGTGTGGAAGCCGTTGCCGAGGTTCTCGCCACGAGCGATCACCCGTGGGAGTTCGTTCCTGGCCTCTGTGTAGTAGTACTCGCCGCTGTCGGTGTACAGGTGGTACCGGGTACGAGATGGCACGGTGCCCCGACGGACATCGACCTTCTCGATGATCAGCGACGCATCACCCGGCAGCCTGGCGTTGTCTGCGGTGAGGTTGGCCGCCAGGGACACGAGCTTGATGTTGCCTGCCGGTGCCTGGGAGGCGGCCCCGGCGTGATTGTCCGGGCTGGTCGGAGCCGGGGCCGTGCCGGATCCCGTGGCCATCGGCAGGGCCAGTGCGAGAGCGGCCACGGCCGCGACACCACCGCCGGCGGCCAGGCCGAGCGCATGGCGCTTGCGTCGCCGGGCCCGACCGCGCTGCTCGATCGCCTCGACCGGGCGATCCATCTGTACGTCGGAAAGGGTCTGTTTCACCGCGTCCCACACCTCATCGTCGTTCATGATCGAATCTCCTAACGGGCTGCGGGCGCGAGCTGCGCCCGCAGGGTTGCGGTGGCACGGGACAGATGGACGGCTACGGTTTGGGCGGAGATGCCCAACACTGCAGCCACGGACCTGGTGTCCAGGTCGAGCCAGATACGTAACACGACCACCTCACGCTGCCGTTGCGGCAGCCGGCGAACGGCGGCCAGCAGGGCGTCATTCGTGTAGAGGTCGTCCTCGATGAGAGACGCTCGCTCGTGGCCGTCGAGGGCCACCTCCCGACGGCGTCGCCGCCACCAGGACACTCGGATGTTGAGGGCGGTGCGCACCACCCACGCCGCCGGTGCCGGATGCTGGCTCAGCTTTGGCCAGGAGGCCCAGGCTCGCGCGAACGCCTCAGCGACCAGATCCTCGGCCAGCGCGCGATCGCCCGTACCAGCTAGTACGGCGCGCAGGCAGTTGTCTCGGGACCGCTGATAGAAGTCCGCGAAGTCCTTCCGTTCTCGTTCCACATGGGGTTTACGCATCAGCGCCCCGATCCATTTACCCCCACGGAAAAATTCTCCGTCGATCATGGAGCTAGCGATGACAAATGGGGTTGAACCCTACGCGTGCCTCGTGGTCGACGAGCTGTTGCGGGTCAGGACGTTGAAGGCGCGCTGCGCGTCACCGGATCTCGTTGTCGGGGTGGTCGCTGTCGTAGGCCTGGCGGGCTTGGGAGATGGCTGTGCGGTGTGCCAGTGACCAGTCGGCGAGTGCTTTGACGAGGTGGGTGAGGCTCGCGCCGGTTTCGGTGAGGCGGTAGTCGACCTGGGCGGGCACGGTCGGGTACGCGGTCCGAAGGACGAGGCCGTCTCGTTCCAGGCGGCGCACCGTGAGGGTCAGCATGCGCTGGGAGATTCCGTCGATGGCGCGCTGGAGTTGGCGGAAGCGTCGCGGTCCGTTGGCGAGTTCGACGATCACGAGAACCGACCACTTGTCGCCCACCCGGTCAAGAACGTCTCGGATGCCGCAATCTGGGTGATCCGGCTGTCCGCATGGTTCGAGCTCGGCGGCTCCCGCGGTTACTTCGGTGTGCGTTGGTGACACGAGAATGCCTCCTTGTGAGCCGCCGGGCGCGGGTTCAGGATCTCACCGTAGTTACTGAAGAGAACCACGGTAGGAGGCCGAGAAGTAATGATCATGGTGACCGGCGCCAACGGGCAGCTCGCTTCCCGCACAATCGCAGCGCTCGGCGAGCGAGAGGTACCCGCCCTGGCAGGGAGTCGCACTCCCGCCAGCGCGCAGCGCCACCTTGACTTCGACGATCCCGCAACCCTCGACCTCACCGGCGTTTCGACCCTGGTCCTCGTCTCGGCCGGGTATGCCGAGGACGACCAGGTCATCGCGCGTCACCGGACTATTCTCGACGCTGCGGGTCGCGACGGCGTGGCCCACGTGATCTACACCAGCCTGACCGGCGCTGGGGACCACCTCGGGTTCGCACTCGCCCACCGGGTCACCGAGCAGATGATCAAGGCCAGCGGGCTCGCGTGGACCGTCCTGCGCAACGGGCTCTACGCCGAGCTCTTCGGTGCCTTGCTCACCTGGACTCCTGACGGCCTGGAATCAGCATTCGGGACTGGCGCACTCTCCGCGGTGGCGCGGGCCGACCTGGCAGCTGCCGCAGCCGTCGTCGCAAGCGAACCCACCGCGCATCTCGGCAAGGTCTACGACCTGGTCGGGAACCCGATTACCGCTGTCGACATCGCCGACCGTCTCGGCGTCGTCCACCGCACGATCGAACTGGGTGAGTACCGTACCCGCCTACTCGGCGACGCCAACCTGTTGCCATTCCAGCCGCCGATGCTCGCCTCAATCGCCACCAGTGTCCGCCACGGGTTCCTCAACAACACCAGCCCCGACCTCGTGCGGCTGCTGGATCGCCCGCTCACAGATCCACTCACCGTCGCTGCGGATGCCGCGGCCGCCATGCGCCCAGGCACGCACTGACACAGATACTCACGGCAATGCACCTTGCGCCGCCACTGATCCGGCTGTGGCGCACCTCCTGGCCGCAGTTCGTGCCCTTCTTGGACTACGACCACGAGGTCCGCAAGGTCCTTTGCACCACCAACATCATCGAAAGCTCTACGCCCGGTTCCGCCAGGCCGCCCCGCCGACGCGGGCGCTTCCCGACCGAACAGGCCGCGATGAGGGTCCTCTACCTCGTCGTCCAACAAGAACGCCCGGGCGACGGGAGCATCACCGGCCGGGTCTACGGTTGGTCAAGGCCCTCAACGCACTGATCCTCCCCTACGGCGACCGGATCAACATCGATTTCACTGCGGGCCCAAACACGGAAATCGACACACGAAGCAACACCTTGTCGCACGTCGAACCAGGAGGGTGGAGGTGACGGCAGGTGTGTCCGGCAGCACGACGACAGCGAGGTCAGCCGGCCGGGGTGGGGCTTGCCGGGACAGGCAGCAGGTTGCGCTCTGCGAAGACCTTCTTGGCGACGAGCGTGGCGTTGACGGCCCGGGGCACGCCGCAGTAGACCACCGCCTGCAGCAGCGCCTCGACTATCTCCGACGGCGTCAAGCCTGCGTTGAGTGCCCTATTGACGTGCACCTCCAGCTGGGCCCCGGCATCACCGAGGCCGGTCAGAATGCCGAGGGTGAGCAGCTCCCGGTCCCGGCGCGCGAGCTGGGGCCGGACGTAGAGATCCCCGTAGGACCAGGCGACGGAGCGACGGCTCAGCTCGGGTGAGACGTCGGCGAGGGCTTCCAGGAGTCTCTGCGCGGCGCCGCCGTCGGCCTGTCGCAGCGCCTCAAGACCCCGCTCGTACTGCTCGTCTCCCGCCATGGTCACGCCCTACCTCTGTCAATCGTCCTGTCGGCTGGACCGGCGCGTACCCATTGCCGTGCCGGACAAACGGGTCGCGTCCCGCGCGTCAGTCGATAGGGGGCGCGGCCGGTGAGATCAAGGAAGAGGTCCTCCAAGGGTGTCGTCGGGTCGGAAGACGTGGTGGACCACCAGCACCTTGCCGTCCATCAGGGTGCCGATGCGGGCGGCCTCGCCGCTGTGCGCCGCCAGCGGGTCCGCCCAGTTGATGGAGCGTGAGCGCAGTTCGTTGACGTCGAGGGAGCGGGTGATCTCCCCGATGCCGAGGCGGCCGGAGCTGCTGGCCAGCAGGCGGAGGATCGCCGCGGCCCGCGCGATGGACTGCACCTGACCCGGCATGGGGCGGAATGCTAACCGCGTTCGGCGGCCGCAACAGTGTTCGGCATTGTCGACCCGGGTTCGTTGACCCGGCCTCGATGGTTTCCTACGGTTCACCGCAAGGTGACGTTACCTCACCGCAGCGTCACCGGCCGGCCCTCCACTTCCCCCGACGGGAGGGCTGCCACCCCCACCGTTTCTGGAGGCATCATGGCGCAACGGTTGAAAGCGCCCGGGCTCGTTGGCGAGTTGGCCGCCGAGTTCGCCGGCACCGCGATACTCATCCTCTTCGGCGTGGGCGTGGTCGCCCTGGCGGTCTTCAAGGGCTTCTCCTGGCGCAAGGTGATGCCGTACGCCCTGGCCCAGACCGCCGGCGCGTTCGTCGGCCGCTTCCTGCCCAGCGAGGACGAGCTGGAGCCGGGCACCCTTGCTACCGAGAAGACCCCGACCGAGGACGAGTTCGCCCGGATCTGACAACGCCGATCCGAATCCTTACGACGGACACAGAAGGAGACACCCGCATGGCTGATTTCGTCGGCGCGGTAGACCAGGGCACCACCAGCACCCGCTTCATGATCTTCGACCACGGCGGCAACGAGGTCGGCCGCCACCAGCTCGAACACCAGCAGATCCTGCCGCAGGCCGGCTGGGTGGAGCACAACCCGCTCGAGATCTGGGAGCGGACCCAGACGGTCGTCCAGACCGCGATGAACGCCCGTGGCCTGACCGCCTCCGACCTGGTCGCGCTCGGCATCACCAACCAGCGCGAGACCACGGTTGTGTGGAACCGCCGGACCGGCCGGCCCTACTACAACGCCATCGTCTGGCAGGACACCCGTACCGACCGGATCGCCTCGGCCCTGGAACGCGACGGCAAGGGCGACGTCATCCGACGCAAGGCCGGCCTGCCTCCGGCGACGTACTTCTCCGGCGGGAAGATCCAGTGGATCCTCCAGAACGTCGACGGGGTCCGGGAGGCCGCCGAGCGCGGCGAGGCCGTCTTCGGCAACACCGACACCTGGCTGCTGTGGAACCTGACCGGCGGCGTCGAGGGCGGAGTGCACGTCACCGACCCGACCAACGCCAGTCGCACAATGCTGATGAACCTGGAGACGCTGGACTGGGACGACGAGCTGCTGTCCTTCTTCGACATCCCCCGCGCCATGCTGCCGGAGATCCGGCCGTCGTCCGACCCCCGCTCGTACGGCAGCACCCGGCAGCACGGCCCGTTCGCCGGCCGGGTCGCGATCACCGGCGACCTGGGCGACCAGCAGGCCGCCACGGTCGGGCAGGTCTGCTTCGCCCCGGGTGAGGCGAAGAACACCTACGGCACGGGCAACTTCATGCTCCTCAACACCGGGACGGAGATCGTGCGGTCGAGGGCCGGGCTGCTCACCACGGTGTGCTATCAGTTCGGCGACGACGCCCCGGTGTACGCGCTCGAAGGCTCGATCGCGGTCACCGGCTCGGCTGTGCAGTGGCTGCGCGACCAGCTCAAGATCATTAGTACCGCCGCGCAGAGCGAGATCCTGGCCCGCCAGGTGGAGGACAACGGCGGGGTGTACTTCGTGCCCGCGTTCTCCGGCCTGTTCGCACCGTACTGGCGCTCCGACGCACGTGGCGCGATCGTCGGCCTCTCCCGGTTCAACACCGACGCCCACATCGCCCGGGCCACTCTCGAGTCCATCTGCTATCAGAGCCGGGACGTGGCCGACGCCATGGAGCAGGACTCCGGGGTGCACCTGGAGTGCCTCAAGGTCGACGGCGGCGTCACCGTCAACGACCTGTGCATGCAGATGCAGGCGGACATCCTCGGCGTGCCGGTCAGCCGGCCGGTGGTCGCCGAGACCACCGCCCTCGGCGCGGCGTACGCCGCCGGCCTCGCCGTCGGCTTCTGGAAGAACACCGACGAGCTGCGCGAAAACTGGAACGAGAGCCGGCGCTGGCAGCCGGGCTGGTCGCCGGAGCAGCGCGAGAACGGCTACGGCCGGTGGAAGAAGGCGGTCCAGCGCACCCTCGACTGGGTCGACGTCGACTGACGCCCCACCCTTCAAGGATCCGGGCGGCCGGCGCCCGTCGCCGGCCGCCCCCACCCACCTCAGAAGAGAGAAGACGGGTGCTTTTCCGCGACACTGTCACCGGCCGCCCGCGAGCGGTCCCTGGCCGCCCTCGGTAGCGGCCATGAACTGGACGTCCTGGCGATCGGCGGCGGCGTCACCGGCGCCGGCTGCGCTCTCGACGCCGTCACCCGGGGTCTGTCGGTCGGGCTCATCGAGGCCGGCGACTGGGCCAGCGGTACGTCGAGCCGGTCCAGCAAGCTCATCCACGATGGCCTGCGCTACCTGGAGATGCTCGACTTCGGGCTGGTCCGCGAGGCACTGCGCGAGCGGGGCCTGCTCCTGCAGCGGCTCGCCCCGCACCTGGTCCGCCCGGTGCCGTTCCTCTACCCGCTGCGCCACCGGGGCTGGGAACGGTTGTACGCCGGCGCCGGCGTGCTGCTCTACGACACGATGAGCCTGTCCGGCCGCCACGGGCGCGGCCTGCCGGCCCACCGGCACCTGAGCCGCCGCGGGGCGCTGCGCGCCTGCCCGTCGCTGCGGCCCGAGTCGCTGGTCGGCGCTCTGCAGTACTACGACGCCCAGGTCGACGATGCCCGGCTGGTGACCTTCCTCGTCCGCACCGCCGCCGCGCACGGGGCGCACCCGCTGTCGCGGGCCCGCGTCGTGGGTTCCTGCGCGAAGGCGCCCGGGTCACCGGCGCCCGGGTGCACGACCTGGAGACCGACCAGGTGTTCGAGGTGCGCGCCCGGCAGGTCATCAACGCCACGGGGGTGTGGACCGACGACACCCAGGCCCTCGTCGGCGAGCGGGGCCAGTTCCAGGTGCGCGCCTCCAAGGGCATCCACCTCGTGGTGCCGCGCGACCGGATCCGGTCCAGCACCGGCCTGATCCTGCGCACCGAGTCCAGCGTGCTGTTCGTGATCCCGTGGGGCCGGCACTGGCTGGTCGGCACCACCGACACCGACTGGGACCTGGACAAGGCGCATCCGGCGGCGACCAGCAGGGACATCGACTACCTGCTGGAGCGCGTCAACGCGGTGCTGGCCACCCCGCTGACCCGCGACGACGTCGAGGGCGTGTACGCCGGCCTACGCCCGCTGCTGTCCGGAGAGTCCGACGCGACCGCCCAGCTGTCGCGGGAGCACACAGTGGTCAGTCCGGCGCCCGGACTCGTGGTGGTGGCCGGCGGCAAGTACACGACGTACCGGGTGATGGCGCGAGACGCGGTCGACGAGGCGGTGCGCGGCCTCGGCGGCGCGGTGGCCGCCTCGTGCACCGACCGGGTGCCCCTGCTGGGGGCGGAGGGCTACGTCGCCCGGTGGAACCAGCGCCGCCGGCTGGCGCAGCAGTCCGGCCTGCACACCGAGCGCGTGGAGCACCTGCTGCGGCGCTACAGCGCCGCCGTCGACGAGGTGCTGGCGCTGCTGCGGGAGGACCCCACGCTCGGCGCGCCGCTCGACGGCGCGGAGGACTACCTGCGGGTGGAGGTCGTCTACGCGGCGTCCGCCGAGGGGGCGCTGCACCTGGAGGACGTGCTGACCCGGCGCACCCACATCTCGATCGAGAGCTTCTACCGGGGTCCGATGGCCGCCCGGCCGGCGGCGACGCTGATGGCGTCGGCCCTCGGCTGGGGCGACGAGCGGGTCGACCGGGAGGTGGCGCACTACGTCGCGCGCGTCCAGGCCGAGCGGGCCGCGCACGAACAGCCCGACGACGCGGCGGCCGACGCCTTCCGGCTGGACGCGCCCGACGTGGTGCCGGCGGTTACCGTGGCGGCCTGACCGGGCTCCGGCGGTGTGCCCGGCATGCCGCCAGTACCGCGTCGGCTGCGGCGGCCAGCCCGACCGCTCAAGTCGCCAGCGAGGAGGCGGAACTTCGCCAGGCGGTGGTGGCGTACTCGGACGCCTTCCTCGACGTGAAGCCTACGGCCGGCTACGAGCTGTTCTCGGCCAGGTGCAAGGAGCGCGTGACCCTCAGCGAGTTCACCGCCATGCTCACGGCCGCCAAGGAGATGTACGGCAAGGCGATGCCGATCAAGCCTTCCGAGGCACAGATTTCAGGCGAGCTGGCCCGAGTGACCTACACCTATGACGTGCCTGCCCTAGACCAGAACAAGGAGCCGTGGGCGCGGGAAGACGGCAAGTGGAAGCAGGACGACTGCTGAGCCTTGCATCAAGCTCCGCGCCAGCCCACGCCATCATGAGCAGCGGACTGGCGGGTGGCGACGCGCGCATGTGCCGAAGGTAGGACGTCGAGGCGCCAGTGACCCTCGACGAGACATGAGCGGGTTCTGTACGCGGTTGGTGTGTTGGTCGTCGTGATGGATGATGCCGGACGTGATCACCAGAGAGCGCGCTGTCGCGCTCGTCGAGGCCTTGCTGATCAGGCAGCGACGGGAGGGACGGCTGGCTGATGTGCCGGAGGTTGCGGTCTGCGGTGTCGAGGAGCACGTCCTCGGGTGGTTGGTCGCCTGGCAGTCTGTCGAGTACCTGCGTTCCGGTGACTTCGGCAAGATGCTGGTGGGACAGGGGCCGTACTTCGTAGATGGGGAAGACGGCAGCATCCACCACGTGCCAGTCGCGATGTGTGGCACGGATCGATGGGCTGACGTGTATCTGCAGCAGTACAAGGGCGTGAGACCCCCGGATCCGCTGCTCGCCGAAGTTCGTGCCCTCGTACAGGGTGGGGGCAGGATGGCGGCGCTGCGGTATGTCCGCCAGCAGGCGCCGCGGATGAGCCTGCGGAATGCCCAGGCGTACGTCGAGGCGGTGATCGAGGGAGATGTGCCACCGGAGTGTTTGGCGAGCCTCACTCGGGAGGAACCAGAGCCGCTGCTATTAGCGATCGAGACGCTTGCCGGCCCGTCTGACGAGGACGCTGGAGCGTAGGCCAACAACTGAGGGTTGCGGACGCCAACCACACCGATGAAGACGACCCGAGGGTGAGCATCGCCGGGTATCCATCGAGAAGCGGATGTTACCGGAGCTGTTGCTTTGCTCTTGCTCTTTCGAAGAAAGGAAGCTGCGACGGGTCCGAAGCCGAACCGGCCCGAACCCGCCGCCCGACGGGGTACAGGTGTCGAGAGCAGCTAGTGACATGCGCTGCCCGGATGTGGGGGACGGCCGATGCCCTGTCTGGACCGCACCGGCCGCCCGTCCACTACGGCTGGGCTCGTACAAGCCCCACCGGGTGCGCCAAGTCGATCTGGCCACTGTCGTTCCTCTCACCTCGTCCTTCCGACAACGAGCACATCGCGTGCGGGGTGTGCGCCACAAGGCTCTTCACACCGCTGATACGGAAACCGGCCGGGAATTGACGCCGCCGGTACGCCGCCAGCTTGCCGTCAGGGACCGCCGGTCCCGTAACGAATCGTGCTGAGGCGGTTCGTG
Organism: Micromonospora sp. B9E7; assembly: GCF_039871815.1. NCBI lineage: Bacteria > Bacillati > Actinomycetota > Actinomycetes > Micromonosporales > Micromonosporaceae > Micromonospora > Micromonospora sp. B9E7. Next base: position 137,977 of record NZ_JBDPLX010000009.1, on the reverse strand, counting down.
TCTGCCGATACGCGCGTCGTGGCGCCAGCGCCGACCGGCTCGCATGCCTGCGTAGGCGGCACCCGTAGGCCGAGTGGCTGCCGTTATGGCCGTGTCAAGAATCGTCGCGTCGTCGTAGCGGGTGCGTGAAAGCCGTCGACGGTGGCCGGCCGGGCGCAATGAGATGGCGGAAGGTGGACTCGATGCGCGGGTCCGCACGGTCGTCGGAGGCTTGCCATGGCAGTGGATCGCAATCTGTGGGAACCACGGGGCGCGCAGCAGACGCCGACGGGCGTCAGCGTGGCGATCGGCTGGACGGCGATGGTCGCCGCGTCCCTCCTGGCGGCGGCGTTGTTCTCGCGGTCGGAGATGCCAGGGCGGGTGCTCGTTGTCGCTGTGGCGGCTGGTGCCTTTGCGGCGTTGGTCCCTGACCTGCGCGCCGTGGCTGCGGTTACCGGTCTGGCCATGGCCACGTTCGTCGGATTCCTGGCGAACCAATTCGGTGAGCTGACCGGTGGCGACGGTGCCTGGTCGTACGCGGTGGTGATCGGTTTCGGTGGGGTTCTCGGGATCGGCTACCGGTTCATGCGGCAGGTCCCGTAGGTGCGAAGCGAGGAGCGTTCAGTACCGCTGCAGGGAGTGGTGGAAAGGCCCGTGCTCGGTGGACGTGATGTGACGGTCGAACCGCCGGACGACGTCTTCGACGGCCGTCGTGCGGCTTGAGGCGTGCGTCGTACCGCAGCGCCTGGCGTCCCCGCCGGGCTGGTGCGGGTGCCGTTGCGTGCGGCAGCGGATCCTTTCGGGCCGGGCCACGATCCGCCCGGGAACCTACGATGGCCTCGATGAGGATTCCGGAACGGCGACCCGAGGACGTACCTACCGACGAGGCCCGGGTCGACGAGGCCCTGCGACTGATCTCCGGCGTGCCGGTCGAACTCGATGCCGCAGTTGAGCGGCTCAGTCGTGGCAGCGGCGTCTACGCCTGGTGGGCTGCGCCCTCCGTCTTTCCCGACCTTTCCGGGCTGCCGAATGACAGCGTCCCGCCGTTACGGATGCTGTACCTCGGACGGGCGACCAGCCTGCGGGGACGGGTCCTTCGTAACCATCTGAGGCGTTCGGGCAGCTCGACGCTGCGCCGTACCCTGGCCGGGCTTCTGACGGCCGAGGGCTACCGCACGACCTGGACCGACCGTGTCGTCCTGATCCCCGAGGATGAGGCGCGGCTGACGACGTGGATGCACACGCACCTGCGCTTGACCTGGGCCGAAGACGCGGAACCGACGACCATCGAAACCGAGCTTGTGCGGCGTCTGCACCCGCCGCTCAACGTACACGGCGTCAACCCCGAGCACGTCCAGGCTGCCGTGGTCGCCGCCAAGAACGCCTACAACGCCAGCAGCCGCCCGGCCGAGCCTCCACGAACGCCGTAACTGGTTGCCCGACATCCGCACGGGTGCGGTTGCGCGCTCGTGCCGCGACGAGGGCGGGAGCCTTTCGTCGCAGGGGCTGCGGTGGCCATCATGGTCTCTCATGAGGTTCGAGACGCTCGTGATCGTGGACGTGGTGGGCCGGCCGCGAGCTACGCCGGATTAGGGACGTTCGTGGATGTTCCTCTGGGACCTAGGCCATTCCGAGGCCGCGGCGGCCGATTTCGTTGAGGTCTTCGGGCTGGAAGCGGTTGGGCCACTCGCGCTCGTAGTCCTCGGCGGGGAAGTCCGAAGGGCTCGATCCGCTGAGGAACGCCTCGCGGACGTTGGCGGCGTACTTCTCGTTGCGGGGGCACCACGGTGCGGCGGGGATGTACATGACGTTGCCCCAGCCCTTCTGCGACTCGACCGGTGCGACACTGTGGATCATGTCGGCGTGCCACCAGACCGAGTCACCGGCCTGCACGTCGGGGATGCCGGTCAGTGCCTCCATGAGCGGGGCGTGCCATTTGTGGCCAGCCGGGAAGACCTGGTTGACGGTGACGCCACACATGTCGTCGTCGGGGACGTCGGACAGCAGCGGGCGCAGCATCAGGTACGCCATGGCCTCGGGAATCGGCACGGTGTGCAGCACGCCCTGGTCGTGGGCCATGTCAGACAGGGCGGTCCAGCCTTGGAAGGTGCGGAATGCCGAGCACATGGTGGTGCCGGGGTACTGCGGGCCGTCGGTGCGGTGCGCGGCGTCCCACGGGTCGTACTGTTCGACGCTGCCGTCGAACAGGTGCCGGAACGCCTGCTGGTAGGACCTGGTCATCCACAGGTCCAGGGTGCCGGGGTCGAGGTGGGTGCCCAGGCCGGCGGAGTCGACGCCCTCGGGGCGGCGGCGGATGCGGTCGGGGTAGAGCGAATCCCTGTTCGGGTCGAACCACTGCACGCCGTCAGACTCCGACTTCCACTGGCTGTTGAGGAAGGCCTGGACGGCCGCCATCCGGTAGCTCTGGCGGGCCTGCATCTGGGCGGGCGACCAGTAGATCGGGTAGATCTCGGGCCTGGAGCCGACGCTGCCGAAGAAGTCGTCGCCGGGGCCGCGGTAGTTCTCGAAGAAGTTGTTGCTCTCGACGTAGTCGACGATGTCCTGGTCCCACGCGAGGGCCTGGTCGCGGTCGAAGTGGCCGCGCACGATCAGGCAGCCGCGGCGGCGCAGCAGGTCGAGTTGCGCGGCGGTGACGGTGCCGTTCGCGATGTCGGCGTAGTCGATGACCGGCCAGACGCTCTCGCCGCTACGGCGGGCGGCGTTGATGTCATCTACCGCGGCCTGGACCCGCTGTTCGACGACGGCGAAAACCTCATCGACCGTGCGCCCGGAGGCCTCGATCCGGGCGCGCAGCGCGGCCTTGATCTCCCGGGTGGCCGCTTTGAGGTCGGTGGGGGTCTGCTCCCAGTGCGGCAGTGTGGTGCTGGTCGACACGGCGCCTCCTTCTAGTTAGCCCACGTTACTTGAAAGACCCTACTGGGTCGAAACTCTTCTAGGCAACAGCACTGACTAGAATGTTGGCGTGGAGCCCACCTTGCCGTCGCAGGAGATCGTCCGGTCGCTCACCGACGAACACGTGCTTCGCGCGTTCATGCAGCACCGTCGACTTACTCGCGCCGAGCTTGCCGTCGAGATCGGCATCTCCAAGCCGACTGCGGGAGAGAGTGTGCGCCGGCTGACCGAACGCGGGCTGGTGGTCGACACAGGTGAGCGCACCCCGGGCGGTCGCGGTCGCGGTCGGGTGGGCTCGTACTACGCGCTCGCGCCGGCGGTGGGCGTGGCACTCGCGATCGTCATCGCCCCGGAGGGTGTCGTGGCGGAGTGCCTGGACATCTACGGTGACACCGTGTCGCGCGCGGTCCGGCCGATCGACCGGCCCGCCCGCCCGAGCCAGGCTGCCGATGCGCTGGCCGCCGCGGCCGCCGAGGTTCTCGCCGCAGCCGGCCGGCCGGCCCGGCTGGCCGTCGTCAGCGCGGCCGACCCGGTAGATCGCGCCACCGGCCGCCTGGTACAGCTGCCCGATTCACCTTTCCTGGTCGGTGACCTCGACCCGGTCGCCGTCCTCGCGCCACGCGCGGGCGGCTCGGTCGTCGTCGACAACGACGTGAACTGGGCGGCGCTGGCCGAGCGGAACACCGCCTGCGACTTTGCTTACCTCTACTTGGGTGAAGGGCTGGGCTGTGCGATCGTCAGCGACGGCGAGGTCCGCCGTGGGCATACGGGCCTGACCGGTGAGATCGCCCACCTGCTGACCGTCGGGCCGGGTGGTCGCGCGGTCCGGTTGATCGAGGTCTTCGGCGAGCTGGGTCTGCGCCGCGACGGCTCGACCGCGATCGATGTCGAGCGGCTCCTCCACAGCGACCCCGCGACGCGGGAGCTCATCGGCCAGGCCGTTGCCGGTGTCGTCGCCGCCGTGGTCGCGCTTGTCGACCCGCAGGAGATCGTTGTTGGCGGTTCGTGGGGCCCTACCCTGATTGGGAGCATCCGCTCGGCGACAACACGGATGCCGCGCGAGGTCTCCGTGCGACCCGCCGTGCTGACCGGCGAGCCGGTTCTGGCCGGTGTGCGCGCGGAGGCGCTCAACCGCCTCCGGTCAGCCATCACGACGACCGACTGATCCGGGCGTCCAGCTTCCAATCGTCGAGTTTGTCGACAGGCCGCACGGCCACCGGTTTGCTGCGCCTCGTACGACCGGGCCCTGCGGAGCGGACTGCCTGCCGTGCTGCCGCTGGACGGCACCCGCGCCGCCACGGCGGGGGCGTCGTGACAGGCGGGCCGCGCACGGGCGAGATCGCCGAGCAGGCCAGCCTCAACATCCAAACCTTGCGCTATTACGAAAAGATCAGCGGCGTCCTCGCGGTCGTCGCCTCCGGCGCTTGCGGGGATGACAAGGGTTCCTGTGCGCGCATAACGTGCACTCGATGATCCGACCCGCGTTCCTGGACGTCGCCGAGGCCGCCATGGCCCTGTTGCGCAATCCGATACTGGCCGAGCAATGGTCCTCGCCCAGCGCACTGCCGGACTTCTCCACCGGCGGCCTCGCCCGCCATCTGGCCAACCAGGTCACTCAGACGGTGACGTTCCTCGCCGCGCCGCCAGGAGAATCGGCGATCTCCGTGCTGGAGCATTTCACCGGCAACGCCTGGGTGACGTCAGGCGTGGGTAGTGCCGACAACATCGACATCCGGCGCCGCAGCGAGCAGACAGCTGCCGCGACGACAGCCGGGGAGCTGGCGGACGCGGTCGATGCGGCATTGGCCGACCTGGGTGCCACGGTGACAGCGCAACCGCCCGACCGCATCGTGGACCTGGGCGACTGGGGCCTAATAGTCGACGACTTCCTGCTGACCCGGGTCATGGAGCTGGTCGTGCACACCGACGACCTGGCAGTCAGCCTCGGCTTGCCGACGCCACCGATGCCGCGGGCAGCGACTGAAGCGACAATCCAGCTGCTGAGCAGCCTTGCGGCCTGGCGACACGGTTCCCTGAACGTGATACGCGCGCTAGCTCGGCAGGAACGAGCTCCCACCTCCATCTCCGCCCTCTAGCACTGACGCCGGAACGGAGACGAAAGATTTGACCTGCGCCGATGCGATCGAGCGGTGCGGCGTGACCTCCCAGTGCAGGTCGAAGTGGTCAGGCGTTGCTGCTCCCAGGATGGCTGGCGCCAGGCTATTGGCACGATCGTCGTCGTCATGCCGTGGGTGTGGCAGACGGTCAAGCCAGTGTGTCTGTTGGTGCCGGACCACGTCGGCGAGCGTTCGGCGATACGGTCGATTGTGGCCGTGGACCTTCGAGTAGGCCGCTATTCTCGGCCCACCCAAGTGGCGACGCACGCCTCGTTGCCCTCGGCGTCGGCCAAGACCCACCACTTCGGTGCGTGCGCGTCGGAGACCAGTTGGCCACCCGCGGCCAATGCGGCGGCGATGCGGGCCTCGGCCTGATCATGCGGGACGGCAACATCAAGGTGCATCCGGTTGCGTTGTGGACGCTGGGCATCCATTGGCTGCATTCCGAAGCCCGGACCCCGGCGCGCCGGGTCGGCTAGATAGTCATCATCGATCTGGTGATAAGCCAGCAGCGCCCGCCAGAACGGCAGCACGTGCGCGCCGACGAGGGCGTCGAGGGTGACGTTGACGAGCTGCACGGCGGTCGGGTCGGCGGGGATGTCCAGGTCCCTGGCGGCAGCCGAGATCCGCCGGGCCAGCGCAACGTCGCGCGACAACAGGGATACCGTGACGCCGACAGGACGCAGATCGATGTTGACGTACTGCTGCTCCGCGCCACTGGCGAGCCGGCCGACCTCATCGACGAACGCTATGCCCTTGGCCAGCGAGCCGGTGCGGAAATACGCCGAGACCACGTGGTAGAGGCAGCGCCAGTCCTCGACACCGTCGGCCGCGTGGAACTGCCCGGCCGTGATCTGCACCGTCATGCCGGCGAACCTAGCACCGGCTGCGCGACGGAGCGCACCGTGGCTCTCGCACTCACTGGTCGGCGGTGCACTCTCACGGCCGTCCGAGCGTGGTGCAGGCGTGCCCGTAGCGCTCGGTAACCGCGCCGGGGCACCGGCGCACGTTTCACGGTGTCAGATACGGCCGCCCGAAACCCGAGCGCACTTCCTCGACTGCCTGTCTTGACTCGGCTTCAGTGAGTTCTGGTCGGTGGCGGCGGCCCGCTGGACTGCGGTCGGCAACGTCCTGTGTCGCCTGGCAGGGGAGTGCGCGCAGGTCAAGGCGGTAGGGAGCCGCTGGTCGGCCCGGCCTTGCAGGCGAGCGGTGCGCCGTGACCTCCCAGTGGATACCGAAGTGGTCAGGGCTCGCTGCTCCCCGCATCGCTTGTGTCTCCGAGGTCAGGGTCGTCGAGGTTGCGTCCGTCGTCCGGTATCCTCGCGGCCCAGGTGATCGCGCTGACGGGGAGCGGACGATGACTGACGTATCGGCTCAGGCGAGCGACGAGTTGGCGGCCTTCGTCGGGGCGACGATGCCGGTGCTCGTTGAGCGGATCCCCGCAACGCCCGCGCGTCTGCTGGGACGCTTGGCCGCGCCGGAGGAGGCGGATTCGCGCTCGGTGGGTGCTCACCGGTTCGGCCGCCCGGTCGATGGTGAGCCCGGGTGCCTGACGGCGTTGCGAGCGTTGGGGCCCCTGCCGGTGGAGCGCCTGCTCGGCGCGCTCGAGTTGGTTGTCGGCGGTCACGACTGGAGTGGTGCACCGGACGTTTTGGCGGGTCTGTTGCAGCCGCCGGATGTCCAGTATGCCTGGATGGTTGCCGGCGGGCACGACAGTGAGGTGACGTCCGCGACGGCTCTGCTACATCGACTGCATCCTGGACTGGCCGACCGTACGGTGGCGTTGGTGCGAGAGCTTGCGGCGCACCCATGGGTCGCGCCGCTGCTGGCAGCCACGCCCGCGGCGACCGATGAGCCATCGATCGCGGCTGAGCACGGTGCCGCTCATCTCGGCTTGGCGGTGGCGGTTGCTGGTGCCGTGGTCCACCAGGCGGCGCCGCCGGTGATCGTGGAACGTGCCGCCGCCACGGTCGGCCTGGGAGTCGGCGCCGCGGCGTTACTGCTGCGGGAAGCACCCATGCCGCCGGCATACGCGGCGGCGTCGCTCGCCAGGATCCGCGCGGAGTACCTGCTGCCGCGCCACATGTCCGGCACGGTGACCGCAGCCGAGCACCGGTTCGGGCTTGCCGAGCACGAGTTGCCAAAGCAGGCCGACTTCGCCGGCAACGGGATGGTCGCCGTGGCCGACGGCGGCATTGTCGTGCGCACCGGTGTCGCAGTGGGCACGGTCCGCGTTGAACTGGCCGTGCTCGCGGAGGCCCCAGACGAACTGGAGTCCGGCTGGGAGGAGATCGTCGAAGTGAGCTGGCGTGCCGCCGAGGGGCGCGCATCAGTGATGGCGCCGGACGGCACGGGCGACCGCGGCCTACGCCGGCAGACCCCGCCGTGGCCCGGCGAATACCGGACCCGGGTACACGCCCGCGGACGCGACGACCTCGACGCCGAGCTCGAGAGCTACAAGCTCGTCGTCTGGGGCGCGCCCGCCTCACCGGAAATCGTCCACAAGCGCACCGACCAACTCGGGCACCGGCTGCGCGGCGAGCCCGAGCCAGCCCGGCCCCCCGAGCACGCGTACCGATGGATTCGGCGCAGCCCGATCTCCCAGGCAGCGACGGTCACCCTCGTCGCCGGCGCGACGGTCGAGCAGACGTTACGTGCGTTCGGAGCCGACCCGGACCAGGCGGAATCGATCAACGACATTCAGCGCGACCTGTCACTACGGCGTGCCATCGACCCCTGGATCACCGTGCTGGACGGCGGTGACGCGGTCCTGGTCGTGGAGGACAACGGCTTCCGCGGCACGGACGCGGCGGTGCTGCGTATCGCGTCGACCGGCGGCCGGGCGGCCAGCATGTTCTGGAACGTCAACGCCGTCACCCGGCTCTCCTTCGCTGAGGCCGGCCAACTGCTCGCTGCCTTCGAGCCGTGGGGACACGATGAGTACCCGCCGGAGGTTGCCGCAGCTCTCGTCGGGCTCGACTTCGCCGAGCCCGGCGATCGCGCTGAGAAGGGACTGGTCGCAGTCACACGGTTCACCGGCCGGGGCATCACCGCTGCCGACCTCACCCGGATCCGCGCCGCCGGCATCGGTTACCGCATCACAGGATAGGCACACGGCCGCACCCCGGTCCGAGACGAGGACCTCAGGCACATCCATGACAGTCCGAGCGCACGGTCCCGTCGCGCCAGACCAGTAGCTGGTCCCCGTTAGCTGAGACACCGATCCCACTCGCGACGCCGTGACCAGCGCATCCTCTGTGGTGACACCTTCGGCGAACCGAACAGGTCAGCCCATTTGCTCCCGGTCGTCAGTCGGACGACGTCCGCTCATGTCGATGCGGATGTTCGCGGCGGCCGCGATGATCGAAGATGTCGGCCATGAGCCACGAGCACCGCACCTTTCACAACCCTCCATCGGCAACGCCCGCCGATGTGCGGAGGGCTCTCGACCGCAACGACATCGTCGGGGCTACGAATGCCATGGTCGGATGCGCGCTGTACGGCGACGGCGACTGGAAGGTGTCGCAGGAGCTCTACCTGACTTTGCTCGATCACCCTGACCACCAGGTGCAGGCGCTTGCAGCCACTTGCCTCGGGCACCTCGCGAGGGTTTACGGTCAACTCGACGAAGATCGTGTAGTCCCCGCACTCCGCCACGTGCGCGCCAGGCCCCACGTCAGGGGGACCGCCGGCAACGCGCTGGAGGACATTGAGGTCTTCCTGCATCCTCGGCGTGCGCGCTGGCGTGGGCGCCTGTGGCGACTTACACGACCGTGGACCTGGTTCTAAAGCAGTTCGGCGCAAAAGTATTCAGCAGTCGCGGACCCGGGTGCAGGCAGGACGTTCAAGTTCACTGGTTTGCCGCCGATCGGGTATCACAGATCGTCACGAGCTAACCGTGATCGGATACCTTTCCGATCACGTTCTCGATCTTGGGGCAGCGGAGCGACTCGCCCAGCCGCTAGCATCGCGCTGAATTCCGTCCCCCATTACGGAGACCTCCATGCGCAAACTTGCCGCCGCCGCCCTCATGGGCGTGCTCGTGGCCGTCCTTCCGGCAACGGCCGCCCTGGCTGCCGACCCCAAGCCGGATATCGCGGTGACCTCCGCCGCCGACAAGGCCAACTACGCCGAGGGCGAGACCTTCACCATCACGGTCACGGTGAAGAACAAGAGCTCCGTCGACGCCAAGCGGGTGCACTACACCGGCGGCGACAGCGAGGGCGTCGACGGTGTCGCCTACGGTGAGCTGTCGACCGGCTTCGACCTCGCCGCCGGCGCCACCAAGACCGTTCAGATCACCGGCAAGACCAACAACCTGGCGTGGCAGTCCGGCTACGGATTCGTCGCCTTCTCGCTCGCCGCCGACAACGGCGAGGCCAACGACGCCGACAACATCACCAGCGTGCGGCTGCTGGTGGCGGGCGCCTTCGACGATCTCGGCGGCTACGTCTTCCAGGGTGAGTCCTATGGCGCCGAGTGGACGCCCCAGACGCCTGGCGTCCCGGGTGTCAAGGTCGTCGCCACCAGTGCCGACGGCAAGACGAAGCACGCCGAGGCCATCACGGACGCCAAGGGCCTGTTCCGTTTCGCCCACCTCCCCGCCGGCGACGTCCTGCTGACCTTCACCGCGCCGGCGGGCTGGAAGATCCTGGCTGGCGAGAACGGCGAGGACGACCACACTCTGGCGCAGGTCCGCGCCGACGACAGCGACGAGCCGAGCATCTACGTGCCGGCGAAGAAGGTCGCCGTGAGCTCGCCGAGCGCCTCGCCGTCGGCCCCGAGTGGTTCGCCGTCGGCGTCGGCGCCGAGCGTCTCGCCGTCGGCATCGGCGTCGTCGAGCGCCGGCCCGGGCCTGCCGGTCACCGGCGACAACACCATGCTGTTCGTCGGCGCGGCTGCGGTCGCCCTCGCGGTCGGCACGGTGCTGGTGCTCGTCGCACGGCGCCGCCGTGTACGCCTGCAGGCCTGATCGACCGAGATCGCTCCAGCGGCCGAACACCCGCAGGCTGTAGCGTTCCCCGCTATGTCGAGCAAGGCGAAGGGCGCCGAGGCCCCAGCACCCCGCTGGAGCCTCGGCGCCGCGACTCCGGCCGCGACAACGCCCTCAACGCGCGCTCCGTCGGGTGTTCACGCTCATGGTCCTCGTCGGCCACTCGAACATCCTCGGCTTCGGGACCTTCCTGCGAGGTCTGTGGCGTTGAATGTTGCACTCATCGGGGAGGCCCGCATGGTGAAGTCTTCGGCCCGGCGGCGCCCACTATTCGGCCCCGGTTGAGCCGTTTCGGGAGCCCGCTCACGATGAGTGGGCTCCCCGGAGCCTGGCCCGGCTCGAACGGTGGTGCCATCCCTGGGTCAGTGACGTGCGGTACCGGCGCCGCACGTTGGCAGGCCGGCCTCCGAGATTAGCGCGTCCACGCCCTGGTGGGGGAGTTCGTGTACGTCGCCGTGTCGATCTTCGCGGGCCAGGCGAGCATAGCGGCTTCGGCAACGGCGAGAAGCTCCTCCGTGCTGGCGCCGTCGCGCGCGTGCTGGGACATGCCCTGCAGGATGACGCCGACGAGGACGGCCAGCCGGTCGGCGTCGGTGTCGGCGGGTAGCCGGCCGTCGGCGACATCGACCTTGATCCGCTCTCGGAGCGCGGTGATGTTGGCGGCCCGTTGGGCGCGCAACAGGTCGGCGATGTCAGCCGACGTTGCGGTGCAGTTGACGGCCGCGCTGATGACGAGGCAACCAGGTGGATGTTCGGGCCGGGTGTACTCCACTGCGGCGGCGCGTAGCGCGCGGGCGACTCCGTCACGCGTGGACTCCTCCGCCGCGAGTGCCGTCGCGAGGAACGTGCCGTGAGTCTGCTGATAGCGCTCGACCACCTCGCGGAACAGAGTCTTCTTGTCGCCGAACGCCGCGTAGAGGCTGGGTGGGGTGATGCCCATGGCCGCGGTGAGTTCGGCCACCGACACCGGCTCGAAGCCGCGTTGCCAGAACTCGTGCAGCGCCGTCAGCAGGGCCTGGTCCCGGTCGAAGGCTCGGGGCCGGCCACGCCGGCGGGGACGATCGTTGGCCATTGACACATTCTATAGCGCTCGCTAGCCTCGTGCCAGGAAATACATAGCGCTTACTACAGAAAGGTCACGCGGCATCATGGCACTGCTCAACGGCAAGACCGCTCTGGTCACGGGCGGCAGCCGAGGCATCGGTCGGGCAATCGCCACGCGGCTCGCGGCGGACGGCGCCCTCGTCGCCGTCCACTTCGGCACCAACGAGGCAGCCGCTAACGACACCATCACCTCCATCACCGAAGCCGGAGGCCGTGCGTTCGCGGTCCGTGCTGAACTGGGTGTACCCGGCGACGCGCAGGCGCTGTGGTCCGCCTTCGACGCCGGCCTCACCGAATCCGGCGCCGAACCGGGCGTCGACATTCTGGTCAACAACGCCGGCATCGCGAACTCCAACGACCTGGCCCGCACGACAGAGGCCGAATTCGACAAGATCTTCGCCGTGAACGTGAAAGCCCCGTTCTTCATCCTTCAGCAGGCCCTGAGCCAGTTGCGGGACAACGGCCGGGTCATCAACATCTCCTCCGGCACCACCCGCATCGCCGCACCCGCGATCATCACCTACTCGCTGACCAAGGGCGCAATCAACACTCTTACCTTCACCCTCGCCAAGCAACTCGGCGAACGCGGTATCACGGTCAACTCGGTGGTCCCCGGCATCGTCGACGTGGACAGCAATGCCGTCTGGCTGCGGGACAACCCTGAACAACTCGCTTTCTGGGGCTCCTTCTCCCCGTTCAACCGGGTCGGCCAACCCGTCGACATCGCCGACGTGGTGGCCTTCCTCGCCTCCGACGAGGCCCGCTGGGTCACCGGCCAGCATCTCGACGCCACCGGCGGCGCACACCTGTGACACACCCCTGTCCGGAGCCGGCGCCGCTGCCGACATTGCCTGCGACCGCTGCCCGCAGTGGCGATGGCGTGCTGTTCGACGGTGGGCCGCCCCCGACGCCGCCGGCCGCCTCACCGCTCGTGCACTGCTGCGGGCTTGGGTTGGACGCAGGCCTCACGCTGCACGTCGACGTCGTGGCCGGCGCGCAGCTCGCCGTAGCCACGGCACTGCTGAGACACCGCGGATCGGACCCCCTGATCAGCGCAGGGCCGCGCGGTCTTCGGAAGCGGCGTCGACCATCTCGGCGGCCTCGCGACGGATCCGCTCGCTCCCCCAGGCGCCGAGCGGCCCGAGCGCCCGGTTGAGCGTGCGCCCGTGCTCGGTCAAGGAGTATTCCACCCGCGGCGGCACCTCGGCGTGGACCTTCCGGTGCACCAGGCCGTCCTCCTCGAGCTCGCGCAAATGCTGAGTCAGCATCTTCTCGCTCACTCCGGGCAGACCCCGACGCAGCTGCGCGAAACGGCGTACGCCATGGGCCTCGAGTTCCCAGAGGATCAGGCCCTTCCACTTGCCGCTCACCACGTCGAGCGCCGCGTCGATGCCGCAGATGTAAGGCCCGCGTCGGGATGCCTTGGCCATCGCTGACCCCCCTTACTGAAAGGTAAGTACCGCAGAACTTAGTGGGTACTTACGAGAATAGTGACGCGGCGCCGAGCATGGAGAGGTGGACAACCAACAGCACAACAGCGCCGTCACCGTGATCGGGCTCGGCCCGATGGGCCAGGCGATCACCCGCACCCTCCTCGCCGCCGGCCACCCCGTCACGGTCTGGAACCGCACCACCGGCCGGGCCGAGGGCGTCGTCGCCGACGGCGCGACGCTCGCGGCGACAGCCGCCGAGGCGGTCGAGGCGAGCAGCCTCGTCATCCTCAGCCTCACCGACTACCAAGCGATGTACGACATCCTCGGCCCGGCCACCGCGTCTCTCGCCGGCCGGACGTTGGTCAACCTAAGCTCCGACACCCCCGACCGCAGCCGCGAGGCGGCATCCTGGGCGGCGGCCCACGACGCGGCCTTCCTCACCGGCGGCGTCATGGTCCCAGCGCCGATGGTCGGCACCGACGCGGCGTACGTCTACTACAGCGGTCCCGGCGATGTGCTGGACGGCAGCCGAGAGGCGCTGGCCCGGCTCGGCGCGCCGAACCACCTGGGCGAGGACCCGGGTCTCGCCCAGATGATGTATCAAGCCCAACTCGCCGTATTCCTCGGCACCCTGTCCGCGTTGATGCACGCCACCGCGATGCTGGGTGCCACGGGAATGACGGCCACGGAGGCAATGCCGGAGCTGATCGCCTCGGCCGAGTCGATCGGCGCCATTCTCCGCGCCGGCGAGGAAACCCCCGGCGCCGCGCTGGACGCTGGAGAACACCCCGGCGATCTCAGCACGGTCACCATGATGGGCGCGACCGCCGACCACATCGTCGAGACCAGCACGACACTGGGCCTCGACCTCGCGCTTCCCCTGGCCGTGCGAGCACATTATCGGCAGGCGATCGAGAATGGGCACGGCGGCGACAACTGGACCCGCATCATCGACAGCATCCGCGAGCCACGGGACAAGCGGCATCGTCTCATCAGCTGACGTGTGGGACCGGGCCCTGCCGTCGTTCGTCGTACGCGCGGCGGGCGGCGGCTCGGTAATCGCTGCCGCGCTCGCGACGGCGCCCGGCTCCGCTGGGCTGTGGTGGTTACTGCGGGACTGGCTGCGCAACCGGCGGGAGTGAGGTCGCTTCAGCGACGTCACCAGAGTGATCGAGAAGGTCGGGCCGGCCGGTGCTGCCGCGCCCTGTGGTCGTTGCCCGCCGGCTGTGGGTCCTGCCTGGAAGCCGCGTAGCACGTCGGTCAGCCAGCCGTCGGCTTTTCGGGAGAGGACGGTGCTGGGCGCGGTGGCAGCCCTCGTCGGCCGTCAGGCTATTAGTCATCGCAGGTGCGTCTTATCCGTGGGCGCCGCGGCGACGTGGTACGACTGCTTCAGCGATTAGCCGACGAAGCGGGCGGGCCGGGTGACGAGGAATCGAGTGGCCAATCTGCTGCGCAGTCGTGAGAGTCCGCAGCGGCCGACCTTCCTGGAACTGTTCTTCGATCTCGTCTACGTCTTCGCGCTCACCCGGATTGTGCACGAGTTGGTGCTGGACTACACCAGAGGTCACGTCGCGGAGCGGTTGACCACCTCCCTTGCGGAGAACGGCGAGACTCTGCTGCTGCTCTTGGCCCTCTGGTGGATCTGGACCCAGACGGCATGGGTGACCAGCAGATTCGATCCGTTCCAGCCGCCGATCCAGTTCGTTGTCGTTGCGACGATGTACGGGAGCCTGCTCCTGGCGGTCGCGATTTCGGGGGCTCTCGCCGAGACTGGCCTGCTCTTCGCGAGCACCTATGTCGCGATTCAGGTGGGCCGCACCGTCTTCTTCGTCGGCATCGTGCGCGGTCATAATCTGCGCCGCGTCAATATGTTGGCGCTCATCTGGTTCGGCGCGTCGGCCGTACCGTGGCTCGCCGGAGCCTTTGCTCCCGAGTTGACGCGCAATTCGCTGTGGACGGTGGCCCTGGCAATCGACTACCTGGGGGCCAGACTCGGTTGGCCGGTACCGGGGCTGGGTCGCTCGCGGGTGTCCCCGTGGGCCGTCGCGGGCGAGCACTTGGCCGAACGCTACTGGCAGCTTGTCATTGTCGCGCTTGGTGAGACGATCCTGACCTCCGGATCGAGTCTTCTCCGCGGTCCGATCGTGGCTGAACGAATGATGGCCCTTACCTTGTCGTTCCTCACCACGGTGTTGCTGTGGCGGATCTACTTCTATCGGGCCGGCCAAATCCTGGGCGAGGCCATCGCGGCATCCGCCGACCCCGGCCGGCTCGGTCGGTTGGCCGAGTTCGCACACCTGCTCATGGTGTCCGGCATCCTCGCCAGCTCAGCCGGCTCCGAACTCGTCCTCATGGATCCATCCGGAGACGCCAAACCCGCCTGGGTCGGAGCCATCCTCGGAGGGCCTGCGCTCTACCTCGCCGGGCGCTCAGTATTCGAGTACGTGGCCTTCGACCGAGTGTCCTGGCCGCGGCCGATCGGGATCCTCGTCCTCGCGGCCATGGCACCGATCATGGTCGGCCTGTCGCCCCTCGGGGTCGCTGCGGCAGCAGTCGCGGTCCTGTTCGGCGTTGCCGCCTCTGACACGACCCGAGCCCACGGGCTTCCACTGGAGGAGGCCTCGCCGCCACGCTGACGCGTACCCGGCACCCCACCGAACAAAGCCGATTCGCCGGGTGACATTTCAGTTCGTCCTGCTGCGCTAGCCGGCTGATCGCGACGCTACCGATTGCCGCCGGCCAGCCGGTGACCGTCGTGGGTCAGAGGTAGTTGACGCCGGTCAGGTCCGCGGCTGCCGCCCACAGCCGCGTGCCGACGGCCGGGTCGCCGGCCTCCTGGCTGAGCCGGGCCTCGGTGACTCCGCCTCGCGTCTCCCAGAGCCCGGACGGGCCGAAGAACTGGCCACCCCGCACACCGGGCTCGGTCGCAGCGCGCAATTGCGGCAGCGCGCCCTGCGCCACCGGCTGGGTTGCCAGCAGGCCGGCCGACGCGATCAGTCGCCCGAGTCGGCCACGGTGTTCCCAGGCACGCGGAGTCAGGTTGGTGCGGGTGAGACCGGGGTGGGCCAGGGCGCTGACGATCGGCGTTCCGGCGGCGCGCAGGCGGCGGTCCAGTTCGATGCCGAAGATCGTGGTGGCGAGCTTGGACCGGCCGTAGGCGGTGGCTGCCCGGTAGTCGTGTTCGAACATCAGGTCATTGAAGTCCAGGTGCGCGTTCTTGTGGGTGATCGAGCTGAGGCTGACCACGCGGGCTTCCCGCGCCGCGGCCAGGTTGCCGAGCAGCAGGCCGGTCAGTGCGAAGTGGCCCAACATGTTGGTGGCGAGGTGCAGTTCGAATCCGTCGGCGGAGGTGCGACGTGGGCCAAGCAGCACCACGCCGGCGTTGTTGACCAGCAGGTCGATCGCCGGGTGGTCGCCAGCCAGCTTCGCAGCGAAGGTCCGCACGGAGGCGAGGGAGGCCAGGTCCAGCTCGCGTACCTCGACGTCGTCACCGATCCGGCGGGCGGCCTCCTCGCCGGCGGGAGTGTGGCGAACGGCGAGCACGACGTGGGCGCCGTGGCCGGCCAGTTCGGCGGCGGTGACCAGGCCGAGGCCCGAGTTCGCGCCGGTCACGACGGCAACGCGACCGTGCTGGTCGGGGATGTGGTCGGTGGTCCATCCGGTCATCTGCTGCTCCTGGAGGTGTCGGTGCGCTGGCTGCATCGACGCTAGGAGCGATCCCGTTGGGTTCAGTCGTTCTCGGTTGCCTAGGTCTGACGGACCTACCTTCGGCGGTCCGGGCCGCTGCACACTTGCGGCATGAACAGCCTTCATCCGTACGCTCGTGAGCTCGGCGACTTCCTCCGCGCTCGGCGTAGTCGGCTGCGTCCGCACGACGTCGGCCTGGAGCCGGGCGGCCGGCGCAAGGTCACCGGGCTACGGCGCGAGGAGTTGGCCCTGCTGGCCGGGCTGAGCACTGACTACTACCAGCGGATCGAACAGGGCCGGGAGGTACGCCCGTCCGACGACGTCCTGGACGCGCTTGCCGGCGCGCTCGGGCTCGACCACAGGGAACGCCGGCACCTGTTCACCCTGGCCCACGCCGCCCGCCGGTCGATGCCCGCCCGGGTGAACCGCGATCCGGAGCGGGTGCCGGAGGGCACACGGCGCCTGCTGCGGGTGATGGACACTCCTGCGGTCATACTCGGCCGGCATCTCGACCTGCTCGACTGGAACCCGATGGCGCAGGCGCTGCTCGGCGACCCGGACGCCTACCCTGCCGACCGGCTCAACATGCTCCTGTTGCTGTTCGACGACACGCTGACCGGCGAGCGTAGCTGCCCGGACTGGGAGCGGCAGGCTCTGGACTACATCGGCATGATGCGCGCCGCCGTCGCCACCGACCCCACCCACCCACGCGCCGCCGCGATCGTCGGTGAGCTGAGCATCCGCAGCGCCCCGTTTCGGCGGCTGTGGGCCCAGCACGACGTACGTGAGTCGGTCAGTGGTACCAAGACCTTCCGGATTCCCGGGGTAGGCGACATCGTCCTGGACTGGGACACCTACCCGCTACCGGGAAACCCCGGCTCCGTCATGCTCGTCTTCACCGCCGAGCCGGGCAGCGCCGACGCGGACCGGCTGCAGCTCCTGGCATCGTTGCACGCGACCCGCTCAGCGCTCACCGACGAGCACCCCTCCCGGACGGTCTGGACCACAGCCGGCCCCACCCCTGGCGGGACTTCATGATCGGGTGCACGCTCATGCGCGGTTGAGGGTGTTCGTATGGTGAGTCACCGTAGTGCTGCTGCAAGGTCAGCGGCGTTGTCGAACGCGGGTGCTGCCCTTTCGGATTCGTCTTCCGTGAGCGTGACGGACTGGGTGCGGGCCAGCATCTCGGCCGCAGTCTTTGGATCGTGCAGCACCATCGCGAGTTCGGCGCGGTAGACCAGGACCTCTACCTGCTCAACCGGATCGTCGTCGGCGTGCGGGCGGGCCAACGCGCTGTCGAGGATCCGAACGGCCTGTCCGACGCTTCCCCTGGAATCGGCCTGCACGACAGCATTTGCCAGGGCCTTGGCCAGCCGCCCGGCAGGCGTGGCGGCCGGCATGGGCGCGGTGGCGGCGTCCCGGAAGACGCGGATCCAGTTGCCACCCGGGTCGATGACGCTGAATCCGCCCAACCCGTCGGCGTTCTTCCGCGCCCTGGGCCGGGTCATCCGCGGCGTTCCGGACACCAGTACCTTGCCGTACGCGGCGCGCATGCCGGCGGCGAATGCCCGATGTAGTCCCTCGATGTCCGCGGTGATTACGAGACAGGAGCCGTAGGACTGCTCCGGGTCAAATCCGGCGATCTCGAAGAACTGCAGATGCAGGTCTTCCCGCTGCACCCCCACGCACGCGTTGGGTTTGCGTTGCTTGTACGTGGTGCGGAAACCGAGAACGCCGTAGAAGGTTTCGATGTCATCGATGGATGGGCACGGCAGCAGGGGGACGGTCCGCTCGTTGGTCATGCCCCCTTTCTAAGCGTCGCGGGGTATCCGTCGCACATGGAAATGGCCGATCATCGCTTTCGGTCGTCCGATCGGCTGATGACCCGGAACGCAACAATGCCCAGCCGAGCCATCGGCGGTGTCCTCCCGCCTGCCATATGTCTCGCCAAGATCAGGCGCCCGGATCTCCCGCGAGTCGCGGGCTATCGCACCAGCGCGATGCCGGCGAGGATGTGCGACAGGGCGAGCCACCAGCCGGCCAGTACCGCCCGGAGGATGTTCGCCAGCCCGGAGGCGAGGCGATCCGACCGCCGAAGATGAGCCACAGCACGTTCGATGCCGGTGGTCCTGCCTGCTGGCCTACAGGGCGAGGATGACGGTCATGGCGGCGTAGCTGGCCAGCAGCAGAACCCCTTCGAAGCCGAGACGGCCCCAGCCGCAGGTTTGGCGGATGAGCAGACCGCCGAGGAGGGTGGCGGTCATGAAAAGGCTGGTGGTGGTAGCGAGCAGTTCCTGCTCCCCGGCGGCGTGGTAGATGGAGCCCTGTCGGTAGGCGACGTCCCCGGCGACGAGGGTGAGCACGTCGAGGATGTTCCCCCCCAGCACGGCGGCGATGGCGAGGGTGACCGCGCCGCGTCGCACGGCGGCGATCGCGGTGACGGTCTCCGGCAGGGCGTTGACCGCTCCCATCAGCACGGCGCCGACGAAGCCGGCAGTGAGCCCGGTGGTCTCGACGACGCTTTCGGCGGCGAGGGCGACCAGCCAGCCGCCGGCGGCGACGAGCAGGCCGACGACGGCGAAGTTGGTCCACAGCCATCCGGGCGAGCGCTGGTTGAGGATGTTGTCGTTGTGGGGGACGTCGGGGCGGGTTTCGGCAGTGGCGATGGCCTGCCACATCGGTTGGGCGCCGGCGCGGCGGATGAGCACCAGCCCACCGACGTAGGCGGCGACGAGGATGGCGGACATCGGGTTGACGCCGGCGATGGTCGTCTCGGGGATGTAGGTGGCCAGCAGCGCCAGGGCGAGCAGGGAGATGAGCAGGCAGCCCGACAGCAGGTTGGACAGCGACGCGGCGGCGTGTTCGAGGTTGACGCGGCGGTGGAAGGCGTCGGCGACGGCGACGGCGGTGGTCTGGGCGGCGATGCCGCCGACGGCGTTGCTGTAGCCGAGGCTGGCTTGGCCGCTGCCGGCGGCGACGACGGTCATGATGATGCCGGACAGGCCGGTGACGAGGCCGAAGAACACGACGCCGAACAGGGCTTCACCCCAGCCGGTTTTGTCGGCGAGGGCGTCGCCGACACCGGCGAGGCGCACGCTGCCGGCCACGGTGATCGCCCCGGCGAGGACGAACACCGCGGCGCTGACCGGCAGCGGCCAGGGCAGGGTGGTCAGATCCGGCACCGCCGGGTGTTTCCCCGTTTTCGGCGCGCGATGCGCCCGGTGACCGTATCGGTGACCCGCTGTGAGGCTGCCGCTGCGGTTGAGCTCCGGATGGCCCGGGTGGGCGACTATGGCGTGCAGGTCACGTTGGTACTGGTGTTGGTGCTGGTGAACGCGGTGTTCGCGGGCAGCGAGATGGCGTTGGTGCAGCTGCGGGAGAGTCAGCTGCAGCGCCTCGAGCGCACCTCGTGCGGTGGGCGGGTGCTGGTCGGCACCATTCCTTTACCTGTGACCGCGGGGCGGCCGCTGCGTACGTCTGCCCCACTCAACCGTCGATGGCGGCCATGTCGGACTCGGCGTGGCGATCGCCGGACGCCGGGGTCAGGTTGTTCAGCCGGGCGATCTGACCGGCGGTGAGTTGGATGTTGTCGGCGGCGCAGTTCTCCTCGACCCGGTCGACGCGCCTGGTGCCCGGTATGGGGGCGATGCCCTCGCCCTGCGCCAGAAGCCAGGCCAGGGCGATCTGCGCGGGCGTGGCACCTACCTCGCCGGCGACGTCGCGGACCTCGTCGACGATGCGCAGGTTGTGGGTGAGGTTGTCGCCGGTGAACCGGGGATTGGTGCGCCGCCAGTCGGTGGCGTCCAAACCGTCGAGGGAGCGGATGTCGCCGGTGAGGAAGCCATGTCCGAGCGGCGAGTAGGGCACCAGGCCGATGCCGAGTTCCCGCAGCGTGGGCAGCACGTCGGCCTCGGGGTCGCGGGTCCACAGCGAGTACTCCGTCTGGACGGCGGCCACCGGATGAACCGCGTGAGCCCGACGGATCGTCGCCGCGGACGCCTCCGACAGGCCGATGTGGCGCACCTTGCCGACGGTTACCAGTTCGCTCAGGGCTCCCATCGTCTCCTCGATCGGAGTGTCGCGGTCGACCCGGTGCTGGTAGTAGAGATCGATGTGGTCGGTGCCGAGCCGCCGCAGCGACCCGTCCACGGCCGCGCGGATGTTGGCGAGGGTGCTGTCCGGCCCTGGCCTGCCGGTGTGCGAGATGAGGCCGAACTTGCTGGCGAGGACGACCTCGTCGCGGCGGCCGTTGATCGCGCGACCAACCAGCTCCTCGTTGACGTACGGGCCGTACACCTCGGCGGTGTCCAGGTGGGTGACGCCGAGGTCCAGGGCACGACGGATGGTGCGGATGGATTCGGCTTCGTCACGGCCGGCGCCCGTGTAGTAGGCCGACATCCCCATGGCTCCGAGGCCGATGCGCGAGACCTCGAGGCCTCGCAGAGATGTGCTGTGCATCACATGGTCCCTTCGTGAATCGGAGGCCGGTCCGTGCTCCGGAGAGGCGCACCCAGCTGAACTTGATGCTTCAAGTTCTACAGTCTCGAACTTGAAGCGTCAACAAGCAGTTAGTAGGGTGACCTCATGGCTGAGAAGGAGACGGGGAGGCCGGCCGGAACCGATGCTGGAACGCCGTGGCTGAATGACGACGAGCGGGCGGCGTGGCTGGCCAACTCCGCGCTCATGATCAGCCTGCCGGCTGCCCTGGACGCGCGGATGCAACGCGAGTCCCAGCTGACCTTCTTCGAGTACGTGGTGCTCTCGGTGCTATCCGAGGAGCCGGAGCGCACGATGCGGATGAGCCGTCTCGCCGAGCGAACGGCGGCGTCGCTGTCCCGTCTGTCGCACGTCGTCGGACGGTTGGAGAAACGCGGCCTGCTCGCGCGGGCCCGGATCCCTGGTCCAGGCAGAGCCACCAACGCGATCCTGACCGACGCCGGTTACGAGGTTGTCGTGGCCGCGGCACCGGGACATGTCGCGGCGGTCCGCGAATATCTGATCGACCAGCTCGAACCCCACGAGCTGACAACGTTGACGCGCATCGGCACCGCGGTCGAGGCCGCCGTCAACCGCGCCGCGGCGACGTCCGCGCCGTAGCCGCCGAGGGCCGACGTCACCGCATCGGGTGGCGCTCGGCGAACCGCCACACGATCTCGCTGGCATCGGGGCCCGCGTGATCGGTGTAGCGGCCGTCGCCGTCCGGGCCGGGCCAGGCGTGCCCCATGTCCTGGACGCGGTACGCCTCGACGATCGATGAGCCGTCCGGGGCGGTGATCGTCGTGTGCGTGTACGCGTGCCGACCCGCCTCGGCCGGCACGGAAGTGGTCTTTTCGGTCAGGTCGAGGCTGTCGTTGGGTTGGCCGTCGTCGACGAGGTCACCCACTGCGGTCCAGTGCGCGACGAGTCGGGTGGCGACCAGGGGTGGCACGACCTCGTCCTGCTCGCCCTGGATCACCAGCAGCGGCACCCGCCGGGCCCGCTCACCCATCTGGGCCCAGGCCTGACGTGCCGTGTCCAGCGGCGACGTCGACTCCGGGTCGTCCGGGTCGACCTGGTCGAGCCCGTACTCCCCGCCGGCGACCGAGGTGACCGTGGCGAAGACGTCGGGGTAGGTCGCGGCGAGGATGACCGCGGTCCCCGCGCCCGAGGAGGCGCCGGCCACGTGCACCCGATCCGGATCCGCGTCGTACTTCTCGACGACCTGGCGGGCGACGCCGGCGAGCAGCGCGGGTTCGCCGCTGTCTCGGTGTTGCTCCCGTGGGTCGGCCGAGTTCCAGCAGGCGATCACGTTGCGGGAGATCAGTTGCGTGGGGTAGACGACGATGAAGCCCTCCCGGTCGGCCAGGCGGTTGAACTGGGTCGTGGACTTCATGGAGTTCCACCCGTAGCCGGTCATCGCACAGCCGTGGATCGCCATGACGACAGGCAGCCGAGCCGTCCCGCCGTGCTGGGGAGGGAGGTGGACCTGGTAGCGCTGCGACCCGGCGTCGCCGTTGTAGACGTGGTTGCGATCGCCCTCGCCCATCTGCCACGGCAGGCCGAGCTGAAGGGCGGCGACGCCGACGCTGACGGCGGCCACAACGGTGACGAAGGCGCCGGAGACGACCCGGAGCCACCGCCGTCGGACGCGACGGCTGGGCCTGCTGCCAGCAGGCGATGTGGGAGGCGGGGAGGTCACGCGGGCCTCCTTTCCAGATATGAGTGGGTGTACGCCGGGGAGGTGTGCGGTAGCCGTCGTCGCCGCCCGGACTCCGCCTCGGCTCGACCGAGGACTTCGACGGACGTCCTAGCTTCGAGGAAGCACGGTGATGGCCACGATGGCGCTGTTGACGACAGTGGCCGTCACGGTGCGGGTCACGGCTGCCGCCGCGGCGTCGGCACCCCAGTCGCCCCGCTCGAGTTCCTTGGCCCGGCTGATCACCGGTGACGTCCACGGGATCTCGCGGTGGAACTGTGGGAGCGTTCCGCTCGCCGAGAGCAGCGCCGTGAGCGCGGCGACACGGGGTTGCGGCTCGGCACCGTCCACGAGGACCTGCCGAACGTCGGCGAGCAGGCGGGCCCGTCGTTCGGTTCTGCCCTCCCGCAGGGCCGTCGTCCGGAACAGGCCGAGCACCCTACGCGGCTCCTGGTCGATGTCGCCTCGCGCGATGAGCCGTTCCAACACCGGCTTGCGCAGGGCGGGACCGATCGCGGCCAGGGCCGTCTGCACCCCCCTCGGTTTCTCGGCGAGGTAGTCCCACGCCGGGCGCAGGAGGCCATCCGACGGCGGGTGACCCGGCACGCTCCTGAGCCGCCCCCGGGCCTCCGTGGTCAGGTGATCGCCGAGGGCGAGGTCCGCGAGCACGGCTCCGCCGAGGACGTAGAAGAGGGTGTTCTCGCCCGCGATGGTCCCGGATCTCGGTTGGAACAGAAGCAGTAGGAGATCTTCCACCAGGGTCGGCGCGTCTGACCGGGGTTCGGTGGTCATCGGCGGGGCTCCCAACGGAAAAGTCGGGTGGCGAGGGCGACGGCGATGACGACCCAGCCGAGCGTGGGCGCGAGCAGGAGCAGGGAGTCGGTCACGGCGACGCCGCCGTTCCAGGCGTTCATGGTCAGTTCGGTGGCCGCGCCGCCGGGCAGCAGCCGCTTGAGCCAGGCGAGGTTCTCGGTGCCGGAGATGCCCACCCAACTGGCCACGGCGATCACCCCGAGGGTAACGGGCAGGGTGGTGACCTGCGCGTGTTCGGGGGAGTTCGTCAGCCCGGCCGTGGCCAGCGCCAGGCCGACCATCATGGCCACGCTCGCGAGGACCGCCACCACCAGCAGGGCGACGTTTGCCGGTCCGCCGGCGACCACGGCCAGGGCGGTCAGGATCGCGGTCACCTGCACCCCGGCGAGGACGACCACGGGCAGCAGTAGCCCGCCGAGGATGCCGGCGTCGCCTTCGGCGGTGGAGCGCAGCCGCTTGAGGAACAGATTCTGTCGCCGGGAGGCCAGGGTGGTGACGGCCGTGGCGTAGAGCCCGAACGCGGCGATCGTGAACATGACGATCGCGGCGATGTAGCCGAGGCTGCCGAGGGCGGCGTAGGTCTCGTGCTGGCGGACGAAGAACGCGCTGACCACAACCGGGATGATGAGGCTGGTGATCAGCACCAGCCGGTTGCGGAAGATCTGGATCAACTCACTTGCGGCGATCGACAACACGGTGAGGCTCCTGTCGGGATGGCGGGTCAGTTGCTGATGGCGCGGAAGACGTCGTCGAGGCGGGTCGGCCCGGCCTCCAAGCCCTGCAGCTCGACGGCGTGGTCCTGGGCCCACCGGAGCAGGACGTGCAGGTCCTTCTGTAGTCCGAAGGTCTCGACCACCACCTTTCCCTCGGCGTTGACCGCGGCCTGCAGCGGCAGCGCCGGTGCCTCGGCCGGAAGGGAGAAGCGGATGACGGCCGGCAGGGTGCGGGTCAGTTCGGCCACGGTGCCCTCGCGGTGGAGGGTGCCCTGGTGCATCAGCCCGATCCGGTCGGCGCGCTGTTGTGCCTCCTCCAGGTAGTGCGTGGTGAGCACGATGGTCGCGCCGTTCTCCCGGAGCCGGTCCACCGTCGCCCAGACGGCGTCGCGGGACTGGATGTCGAGGCCGGTGGTCGGTTCGTCCAGGAAGAGCAGCTCCGGGGTGCCGTAGACCGCGGTGGCGAAGTCCAGCCGCCGCTTCTCCCCGCCGGACAGCTGCGACACCTTGCGGCCGGCCCGACCGGTGAGGTCGACCAGGTCGAGCACCCGGTCGACGTCGTCGGCGCGTCGGGTGAGCCGGCCGATCAGGCCGACCGACTCACGGACGGTGAGGTCCGGGGAGAAACCGCTCTCCTGGAGCATCACGCCCATCCGGGGACGTACCGCCCGCCGATCGTCGGGGCTGTGCCCGAAGACGCGGACCGTGCCCGAGGTCGGCCTGCGGTGTCCCTCGACAACTTCCAGGGTCGAGGTCTTCCCGGCTCCGTTGGTGCCCAGCAGGGCGTAGAGCTCGCCGGGCCGTATCTCGAAGGTGAGGTCCTTCACGGCGTGGAAGTCGCCGTAGGTGAGGTTCAGCCGTTCGACTTCGATGACAGGTGTGGTGGACATGCACCCATGACAGCGCGGACACGGCCGACCCGTCAGTGGCACCACGTCATCACCACATGTGACGTGGTGTCACTGGTCGTGGCCCCAGGCTGCCGGATACTGACGTGGTGACCGCGAGATCACCGCGCTTCACCGAGTCGACGCAGGGAAGGCTGCGCCGGCTCAACCTCGCCACGTCCCTGCCGCCGGTGGTGTTCGCCGCCGTGGTCCTGCTCTGGACCGACGCGCGTACCTGGTGGCACGTCGTCGTCCTGGCACCGGGGGCCGTGGCGGCCGTGGTGGCCTTCGAACGGTGGACGGCCAACGACCTCGCCCGGGTCGCGCTGCCCTGCCTGGTCGTAGCGGCAGCGGTCTGGCCGGTCGGGGTCCTGGTGACCGGCAGCCCCAACGCCTACTGGGGTGTCTGCGCCGTAGGCTCGCTCGCGCTGCGCGAGGTTCGACGGCACCGGAAGTCGGTGGTGGCCGGGCTGTTCACCTACGTCGCCGCCGTCGGCACGGCGCGGCTGCTGGTGCAGCGGGACGACGTCGGTCACGTCCTGGTCACCTACGTCCTCATCCCGACCGTCCTCACCATCGTCGTGACGGTCTTCACCGTGGTGGGCGAGCGGTTCTACGACCTCATCCGGGAGCTCGAACAGACCCGGGAACGTGAGGCGGAGCTGGCCGTGGTCCGCGAGCGCGTGCGGTTCGCCAGCGACCTGCACGACATCCAGGGCCACACCCTGCACGTGGTCAAGTTGAAGATCGCCCTGGCCCAGCGACTGCTGCTGCACGACAGCGCTCGGGTGGAGAAGGAGCTGCGGGAGACGTACGCGCTGGTCAGCGACACCATCGCGCAGACCAAGGAACTCGCCTACGCGCAACGACGGCTCAACCTCACCGCGGAGATCGAGAACGCGAAGAACCTGTTCGAGGCCGCCGGCATCCGGGTCCGGGTGACCCGGGAGGCCGAGGTCGATGCCCGCGCCAGCGAACTGCTCGGGCAGGTGCTCCGGGAGACGACCACGAACATCCTGCGCCACGCGCAGGCCACCCAGGTGCAGATCACCCTCGCCGCGTCGGGCATCACCATCGTCAACGACGGCGTGACCGCTACCACGCCCCCCGAGCTCAGGGGACTGGCGGCACTCAGGCAACGGGTGGCGGGCGACGGAGGTGAGCTGACCGTGGAACAGAAGGACGGGCGGTTCCGGACCGCAGCGGTCTTTCCACCTGCTCGGGCCGACGCGGCCCCGACGGTTACGGGGAAGGACGGCCGATGACCACCATCGTGCTCGCCGACGACGAGGCGCTGCTGCGTACGGCTTTGGCCGCGCTGCTGCCCATGGAGGGCGACATCACCGTCCTCGCCGAGGCACAGGACGGCCAGAGCGCCATCGAGGCCACCCTGCGGCACCGGCCCGACGTGCTGGTCATCGACCTGGAGATGCCGGGCGTGGACGGCCTGGGCGCGGTCGCCGAGATCCGCCGCGAGCGGCCGGAGCAGGTGATCCTCATGCTGACCCGGCACGCCCGCCCCGGCGTGTTGCGTAAGGCGTTGAAGCTCGGCGTCCAGGGCTTCGTCAGCAAGTCCGCCGAGCCGGCCCACATCACCTCGGTCATCGCCACCCTGCACACGGGGAAACGCTGGATCGACCCGGACGTGTCCGCGCTCGCCGTCACCGTTGACTCCCCCCTCACCGACCGTGAGGCCGACGTCCTGCGGGTCACCGGCGAGGGCTACTCGGTCGCCGACATCGCCGCTCGGCTCTACCTCGCCCCGGGCACCGTCCGCAACTACCTCTCCAACGCGATGCGCAAGACCCAGACCCGGACCCGCCACGAAGCGGCCCGCTACGCCCGCGAACACGACTGGCTGTAACCGGCGGTCCGGCCGGTCCTCGCCCTGCGCGACCCCCACACCGATCGATGGAGAACTTCGCGGGCGACCAGGCGGACTGGCCCTCGGATGGCGGCGATGCCCGATTGGCATGAACACCGCTACTTCGGTCTTCGACCGCATGCCGGATCGCTGCCAGGGTCGAGTCCTGCCCGGCCGGCGCTCTCCGGCGCCGGCACACGCATCAACGAAGGAGCGATCGTGGTTCTTGCGACACGCCGCGTGGTGACCGCGGTGGCTGCGGTGTCCCTGGCCGCTTGCGGCCCCGCCGGTGCCGTTGAACAGCCGACGCGGGACCGTGTGGTGCCGGCCACCGCGTCGTCCGCCGGCGACCGGGACTACGAGTTCCGGCAGTTGGAGGAGAGGTTCGACGCGCGGCTGGGGGTCTACGCGATCGACACCGGCACCGGCCGGACGGTGGGGTACCGCGCCGACGAGCGGTTCGCGTACTCCTCGACGTTCAAGGCGTTGGCCGCCGCCGAGGTCCTCGACGAGACCACCGACGCCGAGCTGGACCGGGTGGTGCGGTACTCGGCGGACGACCTGGTGACCTACTCGCCGATCACCGAGCAGCACGTCGCCGACGGCATGACACTGCGCGCCATCGCCGATGCGGCCGTGCGATACAGCGACAACACCGCCGGTAACCTGCTGCTGCGCCAGCTCGGCGGGCCGCAGAAGTTCGAGCAGGAGCTGCGGGAAGTCGGTGACAGGGTCACCGATCCGGCGCGTTACGAGACCGTGCTCAACGAGGCGAGGCCGGGGGACCGGCGGGACACCAGCAGTGCACGGGCTCTGGCCCGGGATCTGCGGGCGTACGCCGTCGGCGACGTCCTCGAACCGGCGGACCGTGACGTGCTCACCGGTTGGCTGCGGGGCAACACCACCGGCGGCGAGCTGATCCGCGCCGGTGTGCCCGACGGCTGGGTCGTGGGGGACAAGACCGGCGCCGGCGGCTACGGCACCCGCAACGACATCGCGGTGATCTGGCCTCCGGACCGTGCGCCGATCGTCCTCGCGGTGCTGTCCAGCCGCGACGAGAAGGACGCCAGCTACGACAACGCCCTGATCGCCCGGGCGACCGAGGTCGCGATCGCCACGTTGTGACGGCAGTAGGGGCCCGCGCCTCGGGCTGTCACGGTGAGGTGGTGACGCGGTGGCACTGCCGGCAGGGCGCGGTGGGCGCTGCAATGGGGATGTCCACCACCTTCGAGAGGAACCTCCCCGATGAGCGCCCCAAGATCCGACGGCCCCCGGAAAGGGACGGAACGCCCGAGCCCTGCTGAGCCGGGAAGCTCGCGCCTGCTGACGTCGGAACATTCCCGGTCGGCCGTCGACAACTCCCGGCCCTTCGGCGCCCACCTCCGCATGAGCTGGTGGAAGCCGCTCGTGGTCATCCTCGTGCCGCCGCTGGTGATGGTGGTGCTGCAGGTCCTGCTCTACCAGATCGTGGGCGTCATCGAGGGCAGCGACGACCCGATGTCAGCCACCTTCACGCCGTTGAAGTTCCTGGCTGTCAACCTCAGCATCGGCGCGGCAGGCGCTGTGGCGATCCTGCTCCTGTTGTGGATCGCCAAGGTGCCGTGGCGGAGCCTGATCAGCTCACCCCGAGCCTTCGACACCCGCCGCCTGACGTACTACCTGATCGCAGCGGCGCTGCTGGTGGGTGCTGGGATCGGCGTCGTGGCGCTGGTCGCGCCCGACGCCCCGGGCTGGACCGCGTTCGGTGTCACCGGCACGACGGTCGGCATGCTGGCGATCATCGTGCTGAGCACCCCGGTACAGGCCGTAGGCGAGGAGCTGATGTTCAGAAGTGCCGTGCTGCCCGCCGCCGCGTCCTGGGTACGGGCGGTTCGCCCGGCCCTGGTCGTCGGGCTCGTCGTCTCCGGCCTGGGCTTCGCCGTGGTGCACGGGTCGGCTGATCCCTGGCTGTTCGGTTACTACACCGTGGTCGGGGTCAGCACTGGCCTGATGGCCATCATCAGCCGCGGCATCGAGGCGCCGGTCGCCTTCCACGTCGCCAACAACGTCCTGTTCACGACCGTCAACACGGTGATGGCCGACGGCGACGCCTTCGCGATCGACCGGTCCACCGACTCCGGTGACGCATCCCTGCTGATCCTCGGCGTCGTCAACATCGCCATGGTGGCGCTGGTCTGGCTGCGCGAGCGGCGAGCCCGGGCCACCAGCGCGGGTTAGGGCCTGTGTCGAAGCCCTCGGTCGAGCCGGGCCCGCCGCAGGCCGGCCAGGGGCTTTGACACAGGCGCTACCCCCACCAGGGCAGGGTGCCCGTCCGCAGGTAGTCGTGCAGGCTCCGGGCGACCTGGGCCATCGTCGCCTCGCTGCCGGGCTGCACGACGGCGGGCACCCGGGAGGCGGTGAGCGCGGCGACCGCGTACGACTGCCCGTCGACATGATCCACCACCCCTACCTCGTGACGCAGGTGCAGCAGGGTGCCGGTCTTGGACGACCAGCGGGACGCGTCGGAGGTGAAGTCGGGGGCGAGGCGCTGCCGGTGCAGGTTGTCGGCCATCAGGGCGCGTACTCGGGCGGCGGTGGTCTCGTGGATCGTCGAGGGCCGCCAGAGGGCGTGCAGCAGGTCGACGAAGGCGCGCGCCGAACCGGCATTGGCGCGGGTGACGTCGAGCTGGGCGACAGGGTGGCCCTGCCCTGGGGTCGCCGCGCCGATGGCGAGCGAATGTGCCAAGTGCACATCGTCGGGGCCGAGGCGTTCCGCCGGCGTCTCGGCGAGGTCGCCTACGCGGTGCCGCACGGCGATGCCCTCGATCCGCAGTCGCCGTAGCTCGGCGGCGACCGCGGCCGGCGGGGTGAGGTCGAACAGGGCGTCGCCGGCGACGCCGTCGCTGACGGAGGTGCTCAGGTAGAGCAGGTCGTCCACGGAGATCCGCGCAGGATGGCGGAATCGGCTGAGCCCGGTCGGGCCGGGGGTGGTGATCAGACCGGGCGCCACGTCGACCGGCGTCGCCGGGTCGATTTCCCCGCGCATGACCCGCTCCATGACGGCGACCGCCAGCGGCACCTTGACCAGGGACGCCGTCGGGTACGGGGTGTCGGCGTCGAAGCCGATCTCCTGGCCGGTGTCGAGGTTACGGACGAGGAAGGCACCGCGCAGTCCCGCCTCGTCGAGCACGTCACGTGCGTTGCGTACGACGGCGGTGGCACTCATTCCGGATCTCCCGCCGAGCGGTCGCCGGGTGCGCGACCCCCGGTCGGCTCCGGATGGACGGGGGCGGCCGCGCCCAGGCATCGTGCGACGTCCGCGTACAGGGTTGTGCGGAGGTGGTCGAGGTCCTCGCGTACGCCGGCGGCGACGTCGTAACCCCGGAGGAGCTGCGGGCCGGCCAGGGGGCACCAGTGCAGTGCGAAGTCCTCGGCCTGCTGGCGGGAGCAGAGCAGCAGGTCGGGGGAGCCGAGGGCCGCTGCTGCGGCGTCGACAAGGGACGGTGCGATCGATACCTGAGCCGGTGCCAGGCCCGCCGACTGGCCGGCACGGGTCAGCGGGTCCCGCAGGTGGGCGACGTCGTCCTCGGGCTGGATCAGGATCCGCCGGCGTGCCTGCGTGCGGCCTCGGCCGCTGCGCAGCGTCTCCAGGAACACCGTCGGCGCCGGAAAGGGGGTCCGGGCGGCCAGCCCGAGCGGCACCCGCCAGGCTGCCGTCGCTTCCGGAACCGCCACGAGCCCGGTACCGACCACGAGGGTCTGGCAGAGCCGTTCGCGCTCCTGCGGACCGGCCGGCCGTACCTCCAGGTGGATCCGCTGCCGTCGTGCCGCGACCACCAGGGCGGCGAGGCGGTGCGGCGGGCAGATCTCGGGTACGGCAACCCGCAGCGGCCGCAACCGGGCCCGCTCGGCGTCGTCGGCCATCGCGTCGGCGAGGTCCACCAGGCGTCGCGCCGTCGGCAGCATGTCCTGCCCGAACGGGGTCAACCGGACCGCCCGGGACGACCGGTCGAACAGCCGAGCCCCGAAGTGCTTCTCCAGGGCCGCGATGCGGCGGCTGGCGACCGACTGGGGGATTCCCGCTGCGGAGGCGCCGGAGGTGAAGCTGCCGTGGCCGCTGACGGCGACGAAGGCCCGACAGGCGGCGAGCACATCCATCCACCGAACCTATACCCGAAACGCATGGACGATGCATCAGGAGTCAGGATCGGCATCGCACCCGCGTCGGTCCCAGCGGCGTCGGTCTTCCTCCTACGCCGGGACCACCTGCGGATCGGCGGCGTCGTGGGTGGCCATGGTCTCCTGCCGGTGGGGTTCCTCTCTCAGGATGGCGCAGTGCAGCCAGGCGTCTGGGATGGCGAAACCGTCCACGAGCGTTCGCAGGTGCGGGCGTAGCTCCTTGAGCAGACCGTTGACCACGCCGGTGATGGCCTTGGCGCGAGCCGGTGTGAGCCGGCCGTGCTCCAGGAACCATCCCTTGTTGGCCTCGATGACGGTGAGCGCGTACAGGTCGCAGACGCGGGAGAGCAGCGCCCGGACCGCCGGGTCGGGGGTGTCCTCGATGCCGGCGACGAACGCCTCCAGGGTGACCCGGTCGATGTGCGCGGCGGCGACGGTCAGGACGTGGTCCTGGACGTCGTTGAAGATGTCGAAGGGTCGGTCCTTCTTCGTGGCCGCGCCCTTGCGCAGGCGGCGGACCGCCCCGTCGAGCAGGTGCCTCTCGCGGTCCTCGAAGGCCTTGAGCTGCCAACCGCGGTCGGTGACGGCGACCTCCTCGTCGCGACCCGGCACGGCGCTGACCAGCCGCTCGATGAGCGACCGCGCGGCGGTGCGTTCGAGCACCATCTCGCGGACCTGCTCGGCGACGAAGGAGGCGCGCCCCCAGCCGTCCAGCGAGCCGAACTCGTCCCGGAAGCCGGTGAGCAGCCCTTTGGCCACCAGCTGCAACAGCACCGTGTTGTCGCCCTCGAAGGTGGTGAAGACATCGGTGTCGGCCTTGAGGCTGGGTAGCCGGTTCTCGGCCAGATAGCCTGCGCCGCCACAGGCCTCCCGGCACATCTGGATGGTGCGCGTCGCGTGCCAGGTCTGCGCGGCCTTGAGGCCGGCGGCCCGAGACTCCAACTCCCGCTGCTTGCGCTCGTCGATCGGCCCGTCGCCGCCCTGCACCTCACTGAGCGCGGCGACCAACTCGGCCTGGGCGAAGTGCAGCGCGTACGTGGTGGCCAGGGCCGGCAGCAGCTTGCGCTGGTGGGCCAGGTAGTCGTTGAGCAGCACCTCCCGCTCCGCGCCGGGCGTGCCGAACTGTCGACGGATGTCGCCGTAGCGCACCGCGATGGTCAGCGCCGATTTCGTGGCCGCCGACGCGGCTCCGCCCACGCTCACCCGGCCACGGACCAGGGTGCCGAGCATGGTGAAGAAGCGCCGGGAGTCGTCCTCGATCGGGCTGGAGTACGTCCCGTCCTGCGCGACCTGACCATAGCGGTCCAGCAGCATGTCCCTCGGCACCCGTACGTGGTCGAAGGCGAGCCGCCCGTTGTCCACGCCGAGTAGGCCAGCCTTCGGCCCGGCATCACCGATGCTCACGCCGGGCAGCGGGTTGCCCTGCGCGTCGCGGATCGGGACCAGCCACGCGTGTACGCCGTGCCGCTGACCGTTCGTGATCAGCTGCGCGAAGACCACCGCCATCCGCCCGTCCCGGGCGGCGTTGCCGATGTAGTCCTTACGGGCCGCCTCGTGCGGGGTGTGCAGCTCGAAGGTGTGCGTCCGCGGGTCGTACGTGCAGGTGGTGCGCAGCTGCTGGACATCGGAGCCGTGCCCGGTCTCGGTCATCGCGAAGCAGCCGAAGACAGTGCCGGAGATGATGTCCCGCAGATAGGCGTCGTGGTGCCGTCGGGTACCGAGGGCCGCCACCGCGCCGCCGAACAGGCCCCACTGCACGCCCGCCTTGACCATCAGCGACAGGTCGACCTGCGCCAACATCTCGCTGGCGATGATCGAGCCGCCGACGTCGGAGCTGCCGCCGTACTCGGTCGGGAAGGCCGACCACGTACCCAGCTCGACGGGAAGTTCGGTGAGCAACCGGCTGATCCGCTCCCGTGCCTGGTCACCGGTCTCGCCGTACACCGGGAGGAAGCGCGCGTCGAGGTGCTCCCGGTGCGCGTTGCGGACTGCGGCCCACGGTCCGTCGAGCACTTCGCGCAGGCGAGCGAGGTCGATCTGATCGGCCATGGTCCCCCCTCAACTGGCCGGCAAATGGGTGCGGCCGTGCCCGATCGAGAATACCGACGCCTCAGTGCGCCGCTGAGGGAGACCGTGGTGGGACGGGACACCACCCAAGTAATCCTACGCCTGCCCGATCTCGCCACGATGATTTGGGCGTCGGCCCGAATGAAGGGCGCCTTCCCGTGAGTTTTTGGGGCCGCGATCGAGAGTCGTAGCACTATCCCGCAGGTGAGGCTACGCGATCGGACCGCGATGGAATATGACGGTTGTATGACAGTTCTCTATCAACCCCGTCAAATTCTGGAACTGCTCTCCGATTAGGTGCAGACGCGCTGGTGAGGCGTGTTTCAGCGGGACGATCACCTCAGGTTGCACCGAAGTCGGGCGGCACGACGGGTGCCGGTCGATGCGTCGCGCAACATCTGCGGACGACCAATCCGGTACCGGTGGGTGCGAATTTTTGTGTGCATATCCACAGCCCTGCGGTGCCGACTGGATTTGCCGCGATGACGTCGGTAGGTTTCGCCGCCGGGCCTATGTGACCCGCTGAATGTGATCGATGTTGATATCGACGATGAGACGCGAAGAGGGCGCCCATGGCGCGATACGCCAACCGGTTTCCGTCTCGAAGGGGGGATCGTGTCCGCGCTCACAGTGCAGTCGCTCTACAAGATATTTGGCAGTCGAGCTGACGAAGCGGTAAGACGTCTGGCGGACGGGAGGCCCCGCGCCGAGGCCCTGGCCGGGCTGCCGGCCACGGCTGCCGTGATCGACGCGAACTTCGAGGTACGCCCAGGCGAGATCTTCGTCGTCATGGGCCTCTCCGGCTCGGGAAAGTCGACCCTGATCCGGATGCTCAACGGCCTGCTGCCGCCCACCAGGGGCAGCGTGCGGGTCGATGGGGTCGAACTGACCACGCTCAAGCCGGCGGCGCTGCGCAAGCTGCGCCGGGAGAAGATCAGCATGGTGTTCCAGCACTTCGCGCTCATGCCGCACCGGACGGTGCTGGAGAACGCCGGGTACGCGCTGGAGGTCGCCGGGCTACCCAAGGCCGAGCGGCGTGAGCGGGCCATGGACGCGCTGCGGATGGTGGGCCTGACGGAGTGGGCGGACAACCTGCCGCACGACCTGTCCGGCGGCATGCGGCAGCGGGTCGGGCTGGCCCGCGCGCTCGCGGCCGGCACCGAGATCCTGCTGATGGACGAGGCCTTCTCGGCACTGGACCCGCTGATCCGCCGGGAGATCCAGGACCAACTCCTGGAACTTCAGGCCGAACTGGGCAAGACGATCATCTTCATCACCCACGACCTGAACGAGGCCATGCGGCTCGGCGACCGGATCGCGGTGATGCGGGACGGTCGGATCGTCCAGATCGGCACCGCCGAGGAGATCCTCACCGATCCGGCCAACGACTACGTGGCGCAGTTCGTCGCCGACGTCGACCGGACCCGGATCCTCACCGCCGCGTCGGTCATGGAGAAGCCCCAGCAGGTGCTGGACGTCAACGCCGGTCCCCGGGTCGCCGCAAAGGCGCTGCGGGAAAGCCAGACCTCGGTGGTCTACGTGACCGGACCGATGAAGAAGTTCCTCGGCACGGTCACCGAGGACGAGGTGTTGCGGGCACTCCGCGAGGGCCGCCCCCACCTCGACGGTTACGTGTCGACCGAGCGGGTTCGCACGGTCACCGCGGACACCTCGGTGGCCGACCTCTTCGCCGACTGCGCGGAGAGCCAGCACCCGGTGGCCGTCCTCGACGAGCGCGACCGGCTGATCGGGGTGATCCCACGGATCACCCTGCTGAGCGCGCTGGCCGCCGCGACCCCGGACGAGCCGACGCAGGACCAGGACCAGGTGGAACTGGTCGGAACGAAGGGAGAGCCGGCATGAGTCTGACGCAGTCGCCGCTGGACAGCTGGCTGCCCCGGGTGCCGCTGGGCGCCTGGACCGAGGCCGCAGTCGACTGGGCCACCGCCACCCTCGGCCCGTTCTTCGACGGTGTCGCCAGCGTGGTCGAGGCGCTGGTGCGACCCCTCGACGACCTGCTCACCGGCGTGCCGGCGGTGGTGGTCGTGCTGGTGCTCGCCGGGCTCGGCTGGTGGCTGCGTGGGTGGAAGTTCGCCCTGGGCACCGCAGTCGGCCTCGGCCTGGTGGCCGGAATGCCGTACTGGGAGGAGACCATGAGCACACTCGCGCAGGTGCTCGTGGCCAGCACCCTGGCGTTGCTGATGGCTATCCCGCTCGGCGTGCTCGTCGCCGAGAACAAGCGGGCCTCAGCGGTGGCCCGGCCGGTGCTGGACCTGATGCAGACCATGCCCGCATTCGTGTACCTCATTCCGGCGATCTTCTTCTTCGGCATCGGCACCGTGCCGGGCGTACTGGCCACCCTGGTCTTCAGCATGCCGCCCGGCGTACGCCTGACCGAACTGGGTCTGCGCCAGGTCGACAAGGAGATCGTCCAGGCCGCCGAGTCGTTCGGTGCCCCACCGTGGATGGTGCTGCTGCGGACCAAGCTGCCGCTGGCACTGCCCACGATCATGACCGGCGTCAACCAGGTCATCATGCTGGCTCTGTCCATGGTGGTGATCGCCGGCATGGTGGGCGCCGGCGGCCTCGGCGACGTGATCATGTTCGCGTTGTCCCAGGTCGAGGTGGGCAGCGGTTTCGAAGGTGGGATCGCCGTCGTGATCCTCGCCGTGGTGCTCGACCGTCTCACCGACTCGGCAGGCGACCGCTTCCCGTCCGCCCGGGCACAACGCCTCGCGCGGCAGGCCGCCTGACCGACCGTCGCTCTCCGCCGGCAATCCCTTTCCCGCGTACGCGCGGGGTCCGCTGGCATACCCGAAAGAGGAAGGACAACCCTTTGTTCACGACACTGAAGCGCGCCCTCGCGCTCACGGTGACCGCCGCCCTGGCCCTCGGCGGCGCTGCCGCCTGCGGCGAGCAGGACGACGCGTCCGCCGACGGTAAGAAGATCACCATCGGTTACATGGCCTGGGACGAGGCGATCGCGGCGTCGCACCTGTGGCAGGACATCCTGCAGGACAAGGGCTACGAGGTCGAGCTCAAGAACCTGGAGGCCGGTCTCGTCTACGGCGGTCTCGCCAACGGCGACATCGACCTGTTCCTGGACAGTTGGCTACCCCAGACGCACGCCTCCTACCTGGAGAAGTACGGCGACAAGCTGGAGAAGCTCGGCGTCTGGTACGACGATGCCAGCCTGAGCATCGCGGTGCCGACATACGTCGAGGGCGTCGACTCCCTGGCCGACCTGGCCGACAAGGCCGGCAGCTTCGACGGGCAGCTGATCGGCATCGAGCCGGGCGCAGGCCTGACCAAGGCCACCCAGGAGAAGGTCATCCCGGAGTACGGCCTGGACGGCAAGCTGAAGCTGAAGACCTCCTCCACCCCGGCGATGCTGGCCGCGTTGGACGGCGCGATCGCCGACAAGAAGCCGATCGTGGTCACTCTCTGGCACCCGCACTGGGCCTACGCCAAGTACGAGCTGAAGGACCTCGCCGACCCCAAGGGCACCCTCGGCCAGGCCGAGCAGATCAACACTCTCGCCCGCACCGGCTTCGGCGACGACTTCCCCGACGTCACCGCGATGCTGAAAAAGTTCAAGATGGACGGTGAGCAGCTCGCGTCCCTGGAAGACCTGATGTTCAACACTCACAAGGGCGACGAGAAGAAGGCCGTCGACGAGTGGCTGAAGGCCAACCCCGACTACCTGAACACGCTTTCCTGAGCCACCTGAGACGAGGGGCCCCGCCAGTCCGGCGGGGCCCCTCGTCGTCTCCGCCCGATGGGCCCGCGACGGACGGGCGCTCAGCCGTCACGGAAGCGGGCCGGAAGCGTCATCATCTTGTCGTATTGTCCCGGCCGTCCTCTGGGTAGCGCATAAGGATCAGACGCTACGGAAGGAGCAGCTCATGCCACACGACACGACGGCGATTCTGGTCAAGCTCAGTGACTCCGGGCAGACGATCGCGGATGTCGAGCAGGACGTGCGCGGTCGGCGCGTCCTCGACGCCGATGGTGACGACCTGGGCAAGGTAGACGACCTGCTGATCGATCGCGAGGAGCACAAGGTGCGGTTCCTGCGCGTCGAGCACGGAGGAATTCTCGGCATCGGCGCCACCGCCACCTTCCTCCCGGTCGAGGCGGTCGGGGACGTCAGCGACGACACGGTACGAGTCGACCTGACGCGGGAGAAGATCGAGCAGGCCCCGACGTACGACCCGGAGGTCGTCGAGGAGGCCGGCTACTACGAGGACGTGTACTGGTACTACGGCTACGCGCCGTTCTTCAGCCCGAGCGGGGTCGCTCCGCCGTACCCGGTGCCCCCGCCACGGCGCTGAGTTCCGGCTAGCCCCGACCGGCCGATGTTCCGGTGGCCAGAGACGGCCGCCGGAACACTTCCGTTCACGCAAGGTACGAGTCGCCCGAAGCTGAACGCGTGTTGTCAGCGGCAGAAGCGCGTACGCAACAAGGTGCCGGCTGGGCCGGTCTGTGATGGCGGCTTCGGCACGAGGGGAGCCGGCGACCGACCGGGGTCAGATCCAGTCGGGTAGCGTCTCACTGTGTATCGGGCGATCTTGCTGGACGTGTACGGCACGCTCGTACACGATGATGAAGACTCGGTCTACGACGTCTGTGTGCAGGTATCAGATTTGATTGCCGTCGATCCGTCTGCTATCGCGATGGAGTGGTCCCGACGGCTGGAGGCCAGCGCCGAGATGGCGTATGGGGCCGGTTTTCGTACGCTCGCAGATCTGACGCTCGGCAGCCTCACCGAGGCTGTGGCGAACTTCGGGGCATCCGTGGATCTTGAGCCGATCTGCCGGAAGCAGCTGAACTCCTGGCGTCATCCACCGTTGTACGACGACAGCCGGCCGTTCCTCGATGCTGTGAAGGTGCCGGTGTGCCTGGTCTCCGACGTCGACCAGGACGACCTGACGGCGGTGCTGCGGTGGCACGGCGTCACCGTCGCCGCCGCGGTGACCAGCGAAGAAGCCCGCGCATACAAGCCCCGTCCTGAACCGTTCGAGCTCGCGCTGGCCCGCCTCGGCCTGGGCCCCGGCGACGTGATCCACATCGGCAACTCCGCATCGTCCGATGTTGCCGGAGCCGCCGCTCTGGGTATCGACACGGCATTCCTCGACCGCGCTGGAGGCGGCCTGCCACCGGGAGTCACGGCAACCTACACCGCGGCGACGCTGACGGCGCTGCTGCCCCAGGTGTCGCCATGGTGAAAATCCTGGTCAGTGGCTGCCTGGGCGGCGCACCGATCCGGTTCAACCAGACCGGCGTGCCGGTCGCCTCTCCGATCTGGCAGCGCTGGGCTTCTGAAGGGCGCCTCGTGTCGCTGTGTCCAGAACTGGCCGTCGGATTCCCGGTGCCGCGCCCGCCAGCCGAGATCGTCGGCGGCAGCGCAGCCGACGTCCTCGACGGTCGCGCCCACGTACACGAAGCATCGGGCCGTGACGTCACCGAACTGTTCCAGGCGGCGGCGCAGCGGGCGGTCGACAAGGCACTGCAGGCCGGCGTCGGGCTCGCCATCCTGGTCGAGGGCAGCCCTACCTGCGGTAGCACCTACGTTCACGACGGAACCTTCACCGGCGTCACCGTCGCTGGGCGTGGCGTCGCGGCCGAGGCGTTGCGCCGCCGGGGCATCCCCGTGTTTCCTCACTACGACCTGGACAGGGCAGCGGCTGCTCTGGCAGAGCAGGAACGGCAGCACGGCAACGGCTGACGCCCGCTCGTCGCAGCGTGCGGTATCACCTAACGCACTCACATCGGCTGAATGCGCGCGTCGGCTCATCCGCCGCCGTCGCCATCGCGGTCTACCGAGGTTGACTGAGCGACCATGCGTTGATCGCGCCATCAGCGGTTCGCCGCCGGCGGGTCTGAGGATGCCCGGCTGGCCTGCCAGCTGCTTGAGCGCATGCAGCGGGATCCCCGGTTGCGTCACGAACGCATCCGCCCCGAAGTGCAGAACCGCGTGGTCATCCTGGACGGCGTGGTCACGTGCGCCGACGCGAGCACGGATGCCCACGCCAGCGCGTGGAGCATTTCGGGGAGTGCACGACGTCAACAGCCGATGTCGTGCTGCGGAGACTGAATGCGGCGTCGGCGTCCGCGACGTCGGCGATAGCGCCACCGTATGCCTGCAGGCCGACGTCGGGCAGTTGGGTGCCGGCGTGCAGGTCTGCCGCGCCGCGCAGTAGGAATGCCTCGGACCACTGCCTTCCGACGTTCGGCAACGGCCTCAGCGAGATGTCGGCCGGATGCTGATCTGGATGCCGGGCGGGAAAGCCGGCGACGATGTGGGCATGACAAGCGACATCGCCCTACTCACCGAGGACCTGACCAAGTTCTATGGCCGGCGTCGCGGTATCGAGGGGCTCAGCCTGGAGGTTCGTGCCGGGGAGGTGGTGGGATTCCTGGGACCGAACGGAGCCGGGAAGACAACCACGATCCGGCTGCTGTTGGACTTCCTGCGCCCCACTCGTGGACACGCGACTGTGCTCGGGCTCGACCCGCGCAGGAACAAGGCCGCGCTGCACCGTCAGATCGGCTATCTGCCGGGTGAGCTGGTATTTCCCGGGCGCGGCAGGGCAGAAGACCTGCTGCGCTTCTTCGCCGCGGCGCGTGGCGGCGTGGCCTGGTCGCAGGTGACCGAGCTCGCGGAGCGGCTCGACCTGGATCTCTCGCGCTCGGTACGGACGATGAGTAAGGGCAACAAGCAGAAGGTCGGGCTGGTGCAGGCGTTCATGCACCAGCCGGCGGTGCTGGTCCTGGATGAGCCGACCAGTGGGCTGGACCCACTCATGCAGCAGGAATTCCTGGCCATGGTGCGCGATGCCAGCGTCGCCGGGCAGACCGTCTTCATGTCCTCTCATGTCCTGGCCGAGGTGCAGCAGGCCGCCGACCGGGTTGCCATCGTCCGCGACGGCCAGCTTGCCGCGGTCGAGCGGGTTGAGTCACTGGGAAAGCGGGCAGTCCGCGTCGTCGAGATCCACTTCGACGACCCGGTGGACCCAACAGAGTTCAGCGGCCTGCCCGGAGTAAGAGACGTGGTCGTGTCCGGACCGGTACTGAAATGCACGATCGACGGCCGCATCGACCCGCTGATCAAGCTAGCGGCACGACATGAGGTCGTGGATATGTTGTCGGCCGAGCCCGACCTGGAAGAGACGTTCCTGTCGTTCTACTACCACGGGGAAGGAGCCGGCGATGCTTCCCGCGCTGGTGCGTAAGACCTGGCGTGACGACCGCCTGGCGTTGATCGGTTGGGCCGGTGGCGTCGCCGCCTTCACCGCCATCTACACCTCCTTCTACAGCCAGTTCCAGGGAGCCGCGGAGCTGAAGCAGAACGCTCTGCCCC
The DNA here is from genome assembly GCF_039871815.1 of Micromonospora sp. B9E7. Lineage (NCBI taxonomy): Bacteria > Bacillati > Actinomycetota > Actinomycetes > Micromonosporales > Micromonosporaceae > Micromonospora > Micromonospora sp. B9E7. The sequence goes on along the minus strand of NZ_JBDPLX010000009.1, from coordinate 97,711 downwards.
AGGGCATGCTGGACTTTCTCGGCATCGCCGACATGCTGTCGCCCGCCGGCTATCTGCAGGCGACCATCTTCAGCCTGGTCGGCCCACTGCTGGTCCTGATGTGCGCCATCACGCTGACTGCCCGCACGATCGCTCGGCCGGAGGAGGACGGCGGCATGGAGCTGATGCTGGCCAACCCGGTCTCGCGCGTCGCTTTCGCCTGGCAACGGGTTGCCGCCGTCGGCAGCGCGCTCACCGGGGTCGCCGCCATCCCGTGGATCCTGCTGATGTTCATTGTTCCCTGGATCGGCATGGACATCCCCCTGTCCAACGTCGCTGCCGCGTCCGCCGGCCTGGTCGCCCTGGTGTGGTGCTTCGCCGGCATCGCCTTCCTCGTTGGCGCCGTCAGCGGGAAGCGGACTGCCGTCCTCGCGATCACCGGTGGCCTTGCCGTGGCCACCTACATGGCCAACGCCATCGGCGGCATGGTCGACGGGTGGCACTGGGTGCGCTGGCTCTCACCGTTTCACTACTTCATCGGCACCGACCCGCTGCACACCGGCTGGCACCCGGCCGAGCTTCTCACTCTCATCCTCCTCGGTGCCGCAACCACGGCCGCCGGAGTCATCGTGTTCGACCGCCGCGACATCGGTGTGTAAACCTGAGGCTGGTGGCCGCCGTTCACCGGCGGCCACCAGCACGCCGACAAGGAACAGCCCATGAGCGACGACACCTGGCTGGCTGCTGACTGTCAGAGTCTGCTGTCCGTCCCGACCGGTGCCCGGCTTCCGGCAGCGGTCAACCTGGGTGCCCGCGCCGCCGATGAAGGACTGGAGCTGCGTGAGCTCGTTGGCGGTCTGCTGGATGCCACCACCGCCCGCTGGAGCGCCACCGCGGTCGAGCCGGCCGACACCACCTTCGCCGTGCATTCCCGCGCCGAGGCGCTGTTGGACACCGCCCGTGTCCTGCTCACCGCCGCGGTGGACGGCTACACCCGGCAGAACCGTGTCGAGCTGGATCGCCACGACAACGAGCGTGCCGTGTTCATCAATGACCTGCTCACCGGTAGGGCCGACCCGGGTGGTCTGGCCGAGCGCGCACACCGATACGGCATCCGCCTGTCGGCCACCCATACCGTCCTCATCGCCCGTGCGGTCGGCCTGACCGCCGGCATCACACACCGCATCGACGCCGCGCTGGCCTCCAGGTTCGGCGAAGGCAACACCCTCACCACCCTGCGCGACGGCGACGTGGTCTGCATCAGTGCCGGCGGCCTGCGGGGCATCGCGGCCGAACTCGCCCACCTGCTCCTCAGCGAACTCGGTGCGGGCAACTGGCAGATCGCCGTCGGCCGCACCCATCCCGGTGTCCATGGTCTGGCCACGTCCCTCGACGAGGCCCGCCGCACGCTCGACTACGCCGTCCGGCTCGGCTTCACCACGCCCGTACTCAATGCTGCCGACCTGCTGGTCTTCCCCGTGCTACTGCGTGACCGCGACGCCATCACCGACCTGGTGACCACGGTCCTCGGGCCACTGACCACGGCCCGCGGCGGCGCCGAACCGTACCTGGAGACCCTGACCGTGCTGTTCGACAACCAGGGCAACCACACCGCGACAGCCCGGCAGATGCACCTGTCCGTCCGCGCTGTCACCTACCGCCTCGACCGCATCCGCGACCTGACCGGCTACCACCCCGGCGAACCCACCCAACGGTTCACCCTGCAGACAGCCGTCCTCGGCGCTCGACTGCTCGGCTGGCCACCATAGCCGAAATCAGGACGGCGTCTGCCTGGTCGGCTGGTCCTCGTAGACATCCGGCACCCCGTCGGCGTCGCTGTCGGGCTCGTCCAGCGCGCAGACCCCCTGGTAATGCCGGTCAGGAGCGCGCAGGACGACGGTGGCCAGCAGCGACCCGAGGGACATGGTCACCGGTGGCTACGCCGCTGACCGCTGAGCCGCAGTGTGTTGCAGATGTCGACGACGCCCGGCACGTCGTAGGCGAGTTCTGCCGCGACCTGCCGCGCGTTCGTGTCGCTCACCAGGCCGGCGAGGATGACGACCCGGTTCTGCACGGAGACGGTGATCTGCTGGCGCCGCGTGGTCCAGTCGATGCTCAGTCGCTGCGCGACCAGCGCCTCAAGTCTTAGGTCCTCGTGGTCCGGCTCGGGCTGACGCGAGGTGTCGGCGAGCCAGTTCTCATCGGGTAGTGGCCATGGCAGGTACACGGTCAGCTCCTTGATTGTGACGAGGCCGGGCGGAGTCGGAGTCGGTGGGGCCGACGAGCAGGCGCCGGCCTGACCGTGCTCGTGGTTGGCCTTCTGGCGCTGGCGCTGCGTCGTCGTCCCCGGTTCAGGGGGAGTCGGATGGATCGGGCCGGGCGGTGGCCACGACGAGTACGACGCCGCTGCCGGCGAGGCCGACCTGGATGACCAGGGTCAAGAGATTGAGGGTGCCGGTATCGACGCCCGCGAGACGGGCGACGATGCTGCCCGCCAGCGCGGCGACCACCCCGACGGACATGGTCAGCCAGATCGGGGCTTCCTGACGTCCTGGGACGACGAGCCTGCCGAGCAGGCCGATGGCGACGCCGACGAGGAGCGCGGTGACGAGACCAGCAATGCTCATGGGCTCTGTTGATCTCCTTCGACTGCGAGTGCTACCGGCACCTTCGGTGCGGGACCGAGTTCGATCAGGAACGCCCGGCCGTCGCGGCGGCGGTGGTGGTCTCCGACACCGAACCCATGGACAGTTGGGCGAGGGCGTCCTCGCGGCTGTCGAAGATCGGGAAGGCTCCGTCCAGGCGCATCGTGTGCAGGACGGTGCGGATGAACCGCGACGGCGCGGCCAGGCAGAGGGTGGCCCCACGGTCTCGGGCTTCGCGGTGTGCACGGACGAGGTGACCCAGGCCGGTGGAGTCGATGAGGTGTACCTGGCTCAAATCAACCACGACGTGTCCGCCCATGTCGGCTGCGTGCCGCAGGGCGGTGCGCAGGGTGTCACCGGTGTCGAGATCGACGTCACCGGCGGCGGCGACGACGGTCACGTCGTCGAGGTGGTCGATGCCGAGGATGCCACCAGGGCCGTGGTCGCCGCACGAAGCGTGGCCGCCACCGGGGAGCGGCAGGAGGCTGCAGTGCGGGCAGCGGTGCGGGCCGGTGGCGAACGGGGAGCCGCTCCAGCCCTGTTCGGACACCAGGGTCCAGACGACCTCCGCGTCGGGGAGCACGCACGCGGTGGCCTTGACGGTGTCGCCGCAGGTGTCGCAGATCAAAGTCATGAGGTGGTCGTCCGGGACAACGGTCATTCTTCTGGTCCTTCCTGGGTCCGTGTCTTTCCGTGCGGTGGGACGCGGCATTCGCGCTGGTCGCGTGTCTTACCGTGCGGTGGGACGCGGCATTCGTGCAGTGCCGGAGCGGGTTGGCTCCCGAGCCTGGTGGTTCCGTGCCGGGTGGCGGTCCAGCCCGATGGTGGGAATGGTGGGACCGCTGGCGTTCGTCAGTGCGGGACTGTTACCGCGGCGCGGCCATGAGCGACCAACGCCGGCGGCGCGGAGGCGGGTGTGTCGACGACCGGCAGGACCTGGTCCAGACGGGCGGTGTGCAGGATGCGCCGGATGCGCGGGTTCGGGTTGCGGACGGTGAGGACCCCGTCGGCACGGGCCAGCCGCCGGTGCACATCGAGCAGGAGGCCGATGGCAGCGGCGTCGATGTGCCGGCAGCCAGACAGGTCGATCACCACCTGTGCGGGTTGCAGGGCCAACAGTCGGTCGAACACTGCTCCGGTCGCCGGCAGGCAGGCCAGGTCGAACTCGGTGATGCACACCTCGACCAGCGGCAGCGTGCACGGCGTAGTCGCCAGCGGTCCTGTCACGGGCGTACTCCTCTCCTTCACGGACGCGGTCGTCTAGGACCCTGCCGTGCCGGCTTGGCGGTCACCGCGCGGATCTATGACAGTTCCGTGACAAATCAGCCAACCGGCCGCCACGGTTGGCAGCCAAGCCGGTCGGCTGGGGATGATGCCCGGTATGACGGCCGTACTGGTGATCGAGGACGACGACCGCATCCGTTTGGCGTTGTTGCTCGCACTCGAGGACGAAGGCTACGTCGCTCTCGGCGCGGCCACGGCTGAGGAGGGCCTGCGCGTGCAGCGCCGCGACCCGGCCGACTACGTGCTGGTCGACCTGATGCTGCCCGGCCTCGACGGTTTCGAGTGCATTCGGCAGTTGCGTCGTGACGACGACGTGCCGATCGTGGTGGTCAGTGCCCGCGACGACACGCACGACATCGTCACCGCCCTTGAAGCCGGCGCCGACGACTATGTCGTCAAGCCGGTGGCGATCAAGGAATTGACCGCGCGGCTGCGCGCCCTGCGCCGCCGCGCCCGTACCGGCGTCAACGGGCACGCGCCGGAGCTCGTGCCGGTGCTCGTGGTCGGCGAGCTGGAGATCAGCCCCGACGGGGGAGAGGTGCGCCGAGCCGGCCAACCCGTACCGGTCACCCGTACCGAGTTCCGGCTGCTCTGCGAGCTGGCCGAACACGCCGGTCGGGTGCTGTCCCGACAGCAACTGCTCGAACGGGTCTGGGGGTACGACAGTGGCGACGAACGGCTGGTAGACGTGCACGTGGGCCGGCTGCGGCAGAAGATCGAGCCGGACCCGGCGCATCCCCGGCACCTGGTCACCCTGCGGGGCCTGGGCTACAAGCTGCAACGATGAGACGCCTTGGACTGCGTACCCGGGTCACAGCCGTGTTCGCCGTCGGCGCGCTCCTGCTCTCAGCGTCGATGGCCCTGGTCTCCTACGAGTTGACCCGCCGATCCCTGCTCGACGAGCGGGAACGCACCGCCCTGCGCGCAGCCTACTTCGACGCTACCGTCGTTCGGGCCGGGCTCGACACCGACACCCCCGATGTGGTGGAGGTGCTCAGGTCGCTGGACACGGGCGGGAGCCGGCGGCCGGTGCTGAACCTGGACGGCGAGTGGTATGCCCGTACCGCCGACCCCACCACCACCGCTGCCATCCCCGTTCAGCTTCGTCGCGTCGTCGCGGCCGGCGAGCCCGCGGTGCAGCGGGTACGCGTCGACGGCCAACCTGTCCTGGTGGTCGGGGTGCCCCTGTCCGCGTCGGCGACGTACTTCGAGGTCAACTCGCTGCGGGAGCTGGAACAGACGTTCCAGGTTCTGGCGCTCGCGCTGACCACCGTCGCGATCATGGTCGCCGGGTCCGGCGCGGCACTCGGCTGGTACGCCACCCGGCACGGACTACGCCCGCTCACGGCGGTCGCCGACGCGGCCGAGAAGATCGCCGCCGGTGACTTCACCGCCCGCCTCGACCCCGCCACCGACCCCGACCTGACCCGCCTCTCCTCTTCGTTCAACCAGATGGTCGACCGCCTCGCCCGGCGCATCGAGCGGGACCGGCGGTTCGCCGCCGATGTCAGCCACGAGCTGCGCTCACCGTTGCAGACCCTCGCCGCGGCGGCCAGCGTCCTGGCCCGCCGTCGGGAACACCAGGACGAACGAACCGCCACCGCGGCCGGGCTCGTCGCCGACGAGATCGACCGTTTCCAGCGGCTCGTGAACGACCTGATCGACCTGGCCCGCAGTGATCAGCCCGCCCACCGGGTTCCGGTGGACGTCGCGGCGCTGGCCGGCGATGCCTGCCGCGCCCTCGACCTGCCCACGACGCTCGTCCATCTTGCCCCCGACGTCCCGGCGACGTGGCTGGTCGAGCGGCGCCGTGTCGCCCAGGTCCTGGCGAACCTGCTCGACAACGCGGTGACCTACGGGGGCGGTCCGGCAAGCGTGCGGCTGGGCCGCGACGGTAACGCCGGCGTCATAGAGGTCGAGGACGACGGACCCGGTGTGCCCGTCGAGGACCGCGAGGCGATCTTCGACCGTTTCGTTCGGGGGCGAGCAGCTCACACTCGCGGCACTGGCGACGGCACGGGGCTCGGACTCGCGCTGGTCGCGCAGCACGCCGCAGCACACGCCGGACACGTCACAGTCGGTGACCGGCCCGGCGGGGGCGCCTGCTTCCGTGTCACCCTGCCGGAGAGCCTGCCGTGAACCGCCGTCATCTCGTGGTGCTGGCGCTTGCCGCGCTGCTGACCAGCTGCAGCATCCCCACCGATGATGCCCCCCGTGTAGTGCAGGCGCCGCAGGGACCATTTCAGAGCTCTGCGCCCGCCGACACCAGTGCACCGGTCGGCCCTGCCGCCGAGACGCTCTGCTTTGTCCGCGACAACCGCATCATCTCTTTCGTCCGGCGCGTCGATCGGCTACCAACGGTCGAGGACCAACTGCGGCATCTGCTGGCCGGACCCACCACAGCCGAACGCGCTACCGACTTGGCCAGCGCGTTACCGGGAGCGGTCAATGCCGCCGGTGTCACCGTGATCGGCACCCAGGCCCGTGTTGTGGTCGACGAACCTGGCGACGACGCCGGCCGCAGCGACGAGGTCCTCGCCTTCGGGCAAATCGTTTGCACCCTCACCAGCCGCGACGACGTCACCACCGTCACGTTTTCCCGTGATGGCCGGCCTCTCGGGGTGCCTCGCGCGGATGGTTCACTGTCCGACCAGCCCCTCACGCGCGCCGATTTCGCACCACTGATCACCCCTCGTTGACCTTCGTCATCCGGCAGGTCGGTCACTGTCTCCGCTCGGAGTCAGGACGTGTCGGGTCCGGTCCCCGACCCAGGCCGCTTCGAGGATCGCGGTCAGGCTGCCGGTGTCGGTCGGGCCTGGATGGTTCTGGATCAGGCGGGTGACGCCACTGGCCATCTCCGCGAAACGCGGGAGGTCGGCGCGTGCCACGCCGATGTCCGCCAGGGTGGGAGGGATACCGATGTCGGCAAGAAGCCCGTCGAGCCAGGTGAGGAACGTATCTGCGGCCTCGGCATCCGAGGCGTCGCTCACGTCGAGCCCGCACACCCCGGCGAGGATGGCCAGCCGGTCGCCGATGGCATCCCTGGCCGCGTCCAGCGCGTAGGGCAGTAGCAACCCGACGCCCAGGCCGTGCGGCGTGTGCGTGGCCGCGCCGATGGGGTACTGAAGAGCGTGCGGGGCCGCGTTGCCCGCGTGGGAGAAGGCGAGCCCGGCGAGCATGGACCCGTAGGACATGTCCGCCCGCGCGTCCGTGTCACCTCCGTCCCTGACCGCACGACGCAAGCTACGGGCGATCCGCTCCGCGGCCAGGAGCGCGTAGTGGTCGGTGATCGCGTTGCGGCCGAGGAACACCTGCTCCACCGGGTCGCGCGGTCCGTGGGCCCGGGGTCGCGCGGTGTAGCTCTCCACCGCGTGACAGAACGCGTCGATGCCGGAGTGGGCGGTGACGGTCGCAGGGCAGGTGTAGGTGAGTTCGGGGTCGACGATGGCGAAGTCGGGCACGATGTGGACGCTGGAAACCCCCACCTTCAGCTCGCGGTCCGGGTCGGTCAACACCGAGACGGGTGTGAGCTCGGAGCCGGTGCCCGATGTCGTCGGGACCGCGACGAGAGGAATCGTCGGCCCCGGCACCTTCGACTCGCCGTAGAAGTCGCGCGGCGTTCCACCGTGGCGCCGGATGACGCCGACGATTTTGGCGAGGTCGATCACCGTGCCACCCCCGATGGCGAGGATCACGTCGGCGTTCACCTCGGCGGCGACCGAGACGGCCAGGGCGACATCGGCGAGTGGCACGTCTGGAGTCGCGTCGGAGAACACCTCGACGACCGTGACCTTCTCCCGCACGGCGGCCACGATCTCGGCCACGCCCGGCTGCCCCAGAAGAACCTGGTCGGTCACGACGAGGACTCTCGAGCCACTCTCGGCCACCACTCGTGGGATGTTCTGCGCGACCCCTTCGCCCACTATCAGCTGGCGTGGTCCGCGGACGGTCTCAAGCATGTCGGTACCTCTCCGGAACGTCGGCGGCGATCTGCTGGGCGGACGTCCAGGTCACCTGCGAGACCGGGACGGCGTTGGCGAGGTTGGCCGCCCGGGCCCCGGCAGCCGGGTAGAGGCCGGTCAGGTCGTGTGTGCACAGGGCGCGGTGCTCCTCGGCGGACGTCCGGAGCAGCAGGCCGGTCACGGTAGGTCGATCGCCACGTAGGTGACGTCGAGGTACTCGAGGATGCCCTCGTGCGACCCCTCCTTGCCGATCCCGGACTGCTTCACGCCTCCGAACGGAGCTGACGGGTCCGAAATCAGCCCCCGGTTGATGCCGAGCATCCCCGTGTCCAGCCCTTCGCTGAACCGGAGCGCCCGCTGGAGGTCACGGGTGAAGACGTATCCGGCCAGGCCGTGCTCGGTGTCGTTGGCCTTCGCCAGCACCTCGTCGTCGGACGTGAACGAGATGATCGGCGCGACCGGGCCGAAGATCTCCGTCTCGAGCATCCGCGCATCTTCGGGCACGTCGACGAGGACCGTGGGCGGGTAGAAGTGGCCCGGCCCATCCGGACGCTCGCCGCCGACCAGGACCCGGGCGCCGCGATCGACCGCGTCGGCGACCAGCTCGTCGATCTTGGTGACCGAGGCCTCGTCGATCAACGCCCCGACGTTCACGCCGTCGTCGAGACCATGGCCCATCGAAAGCGTGCCCATCCGCTCGGCGAAGCGCGCCGCGAACTCCTCGCGCACCGGCTCCTCGACGTAGATCCGGTTGGCCGCGATGCAGGACTCCCCGATGTTGCGCATCTTGGCCACCATGGCACCGTCGAGCGCGACGTCCAGGTCAGCGTCGGCACACACGATCAAGGCAGCGTTGCCGCCCAGTTCCATTGAGGTGCGTAGCACGTTGTCCGCAGCCTGACGTAGCAGCACGCGCCCGACCTCGGTCGACCCGGTGAACGAAAGCTTGCGGGTCCGACCGTCGGCCAGCAGTGCGGAGACCACCTCGCCGGAACGCTTGGTGGTCACCACGTTGACGACGCCCGGGGGAACGCCGACCTCCTCCATGATGCGGGCCAGGAAGAGCATGGTGAGTGGCGTCTGGCCTGCTGGCTTGGTGATCGTCGTGCAGCCCGCAGCCAGCGCAGGAGCGATCTTGCGGGCACCCATGGCCAACGGAAAGTTCCAGGGCGTCACGAAGACACACGGTCCGACCGGCTTCGGCACGGTGAGGATGCGATATCCACCTGAGGGAGCGGTGCTGTAGCGACCCTCGACGCGCACCGCCTCCTCGGCGAACCACCGGAAGAACTCGGCGCCGTAGGCCACCTCTCCACGAGCCTCGGCGAGCGGCTTGCCCATCTCGAGTGTTATCAGCCGGGCGATCTCCTCGGATCGCTCGGTCAGTGCCCGGTACGTCGCGGTCAACAACTCTGACCGTCTCCGCGGCGGGGTCGCCGCCCACTGCGCCATTGCCTTGCTCGCCACGTCCAGAGCGGCGAGCCCGTCAGCGACGTCGGCGTCCGCCACCTCGGCGATGGTCTTGCCGGTGGCCGGGTCCTCGACGGCAAAGGTGGCTCCGCTTGCGGCGTCGCGCCAGGCGTCGCCGATCCGGAGCCGCCGGTGCTCGGGGGCCAGGACGTCCATCGGGTCACTCATTGCGTCGCCTCCTGTGATCTTCTTGGTGATGTGCAGGGCGACGCCCCGCGCCACCGAACGCCTTCTGACCGGTGACGGTTCGCCGAGGCCGGATTGCCACGTGCGGGCGCATGGTGTCGTCGCCGCCCGGCGTGGCTACCGCCCGGCCTCGGACAGCGACAGCCCGGTACCCGCGTCGAACAGGTGCGCACGGTCCAGATCGACCGTGACGAGCAGCTGCTCGCCCGGCGTACCGGTGACGGTGGGGCGTGCCTTGACCTTGAGGATCTCCGTCCCCACCCGGACGTCGACCACCGTTCGGTCACCGAGCGGCTCAAGCCCGTAGAGCTCTCCCGACAACGACGCGTTCCCACGCTGCTCGACGGACAGGTCCTCCGCGCGCAGGCCTAGCAGCAGCGCACGACCGTCCTCAGCCGTGGCCCAGCGGGGCCGCGGCAGCGTCCAGCCTTCCGCACCGACCAGACGATCTCCCTCGGCGCGGCAGGCGAGCAGGCTGATCGGCGGGCTCCCGACGAATCCAGCGACCCACTGGTTGGCTGGACGCTCGTACACCTCGGTCGGCGTTCCGACCTGTTGCACCTTCCCCTCCTTGAGGACCGCGACCTGGTCGGCCATGGACAGGGCCTCGACCTGGTCGTTGGTCACGTAGACGAAGGTTGCTCCGAGGCTCCGGTGGATGCGCGTGAGCTCGGTGCGCATCTCGACGCGGAGCTTGAGGTCGAGGTTCGTCAGCGGCTCGTCCATGAGAAACGCGCGCGGGCGACGGACCAGCGCCCGGGCCAGGGCGACACGCTGCATCTCACCGCCCGACAACTGCGCGGGACGACGCTGCAGCAGCCGTTCGATGTGCAGCAGGCCCGACATCTGCTCGACGGCAGCGGCGATCTCGCTCGAGGAACAGTGGCGTGCCCGCAGCGGCGACGCGATGTTCTCGTACACCGTGTGTCGCGGGTAGAGGGCGTAGCTCTGGAAGACCATGGCCAGGTCGCGTGCGGCCGGGGCGTCACCGGTCGCGTCCCTCCCGTCCAGATGCACCGACCCGGCGTCAAGCTTGTCCAGGCCGGCGATCGCTCGCAGGGTCGTCGTCTTGCCTGCCCCGGAGGGCCCGAGCACGACGAAGAACGAGCCGTCCGGCACGTCAAGCGTCACCCCGTCCAGGGCCCGGACCTTGCCGAACGACTTGTGCAGTCCTTGTACTGCCACGGTTCCCATCAGGCCACCAGCTCTTCCGTGCTCACGTCGTAGACCGCCGGGGTCCCGCCGGTGTGCCGTAGCCCGACCTTCGCGTCAGCGGCGAAGCGGACGGTCGGTGGCATCCGAACCCGGACGTCGCGCTGGCCGTTGTGGTCGACCACGTAGATGATTTCGTCGCCCAGCCACTCCGCCGAGACCACGCGGGCCGGCACCGAACGTTCCGCCCCTGGTGCGGTGACTTCCAGCGCCTCCGGCCGGACGCCGGCGACCAGGCGACGGTCGCGCGGCAGGCCTGGCGGTGGCGTGAGGACCAGTCCGCCCTGACTGTGCAGCTTCCCGTCGGCCACCTCCACCTCGAGCAGGTTCATCGGCGGGGAGCCGATGAATGCGGCGCAGAAAAGACTCGCCGGACGGTCGTAGACCTCCAGTGGCGTGCCGATCTGCTCGACGCGGCCCTTGTTGAGGATCGCGATTCGGTGACCGAGCGACATCGCCTCGACCTGGTCGTGGGTGACGTAGACCATCGTCGCCCCCAGCTCTCCCTGCAGGTGCTTGATCTCCGTGCGCATGTCCGCCCGCAGCTCCGCGTCCAGATTGGTGAGAGGTTCGTCCATGAGGAATGCGCGCGGTCGCCGCACCAGGGCGCGAGCAAGCGCGACACGCTGCTGCTCCCCGCCGGACAGCTGGCGCGGTCGCCGGTCCAGGAGCGGACCGAGCCGCATCAGCCGGGCGGCCTCGTCGACCCGCGCGTGCACCTCCTGCTTGGGCAGTCCCTCGGCCCGCAGTGGGAACGCCAGGTTGTCGCGGGTTCGCAGGTGTGGGTACAGAGCGTAGAACTGGAACACCATGGCGATGTCGCGCTCGGCGGGCGGCAGGTCGTTGACCAGCGTGTCGCCGATGCGGATGTCGCCCGTCGTCTGCCTCTCCAGACCGGCGATGGCCCGCAGCGTGGTCGTCTTGCCGCAACCCGAAGGGCCGAGCATCACGAACAGCTCGCCGTGGCCGATGGACAGGTCCACGTGATCAACTGCGACCGTCCCGTCCGGGTAGCGCTTGTGCAGGGCGGTCACCTCGATGCCCGCCATCAGCGTCGCACCGCCCCGAGCGTCACACCGGCGATGAGGTGCTTGCGCACCAGGTACGCGAAGACGAGCACCGGTAGGGCGAACACCACGGAGGCGGCGGCCACGAGACCCCAGTCCGTAGTGGTGCCGCCGATCAGGCCGGCGATGGCGGGTGGGGCCGTCCGGACGTCGTCGCTGGAGGTGAGGAAGGTGGCGAACACGAACTCGTTCCACGAGAAGATGAGGGCGAAGACCGCCGTCGCGGCGATGCCGGGCACGAGCAGGGGAAGGGTGAATCGCCGGAACGCCTGCAAACGGGTGTAGCCGTCGAGCATGGCGGCGTCCTCGTACTCCGCGGGCACCTCGTCGACGAACCCCTTCATCATCCAGATCGTGAACGGGACGTTGAACGCGGTGTAGATGAGAATCAGGCCGATCTTGGTGTCGGTGAAATCGACTTCTCGGTACATGAGGAAGATCGGAATCACGACCACGACGGGCGGCATGAAGCGGGTGGACAGGATGAAGAACAGTTGGTCCTTCTTGGCCTTCACGGCGAAGCGTGAGTAGGCCCAGGCCGCCGGGACCCCCAGCACCGTGGCCAGCACCGTGGAAGCTCCGGCGACCACGACGGAGTTGAGGAACGAGACGGACAAGGCCGAGCGACCGCCGTCGGGGCCGACGAACACGTCCTTGTAATGGGCCAGAGTGATCTTGAAGTCGAAGAACTTGGCCGGGATGGCGTAGACGTCCCGGTTCTCCTTGATGGACGTCTCGATCATCCACAGCACCGGAAAGAGCATCACGACGGCCAGCACGGTCAGCAGCGTGACCTCCAGCGCGGAGCGGCCTCGGCTGCCAAGGCGGCGCGCGGGGGGTGCGTGATCCCGGGCAGGACCTGTGGCCACGGCCTCGTCGACGGAGACGGCCATCAGCCCTCCTTGAGCTTGTTCAGGTAGCGCAGGTAGAACTGCGTGAGGACGATGACGACGAGGACCATGAGGATCCCGTACGCCGAGGCGGTTCCGGTGTTGAAGCCAAGGAACGCGACCTTGTAGATGTGGAACGACAACGTCTCGGTGGAGACGCCCGGACCTCCGTTGGTAAGGATGTAGACGAGGTCGAACAGCCGGAACGCCTCGATGGCCCTGAACATCACGGCGATGAGAAGCAGTGGCCACACCAGCGGAAGAGTGATGGTGCGGAACCGGAACCACTCGGACGCCCGGTCGATCGAGGCGGCCTCGTAGAGGTACTTGGGAACCGCGGTGAGGCCCGCGAGTGCGATGAGCATGATGAACGGCGTCCACTGCCAGGTGTCGACCACGATCAGGGAGATCAATGCCGTTCGCTGCCGGGTGAGCCACTCCACCTGCCCCAGGCCGACCGAGCCGAGCATGCTGTTGACCACGCCGAACTGCGCGTCGAGCATGAATCGCCAGAACAGCCCGACCACGACCGGCGACAGCATCATCGGAACCAGGAACAGCGTGGTCAGCACTCCTCGCCCGTGCGTGCGCCGTGAGATCAGGTAGGCGATGCCGAACCCGAGCACGGTCTGCAGACCGACCGCGCCGACCACGTAGATCAACGTCGTCAAGGCCCTCGTGTGGACCTGCGCCGACGTCAGGATGGCGGTGTAGTTCCCGAACCCGATGAAATTGGCGGGCCCCCCGCGGGTGGCCGAGTAGTCGGTGAAAGACAGGTACAACGCCCACAGCAACGGGAACACCGACATGGCGAGCAACAGCAGCATCGCGGGCGCGATGAAGGTCACGGCGAGCCAGCGGTCGCTCAACCGGCGGGACCGACCCGGTGCAGGTGGCGTCGCGGACGCCACCTGCCCGGGGTGATCGGTCGTCAGGGGGACGGCGTCACTCACAATCCGCCGCCGCCCTTGCGGCTGCTCGAGTCGAGCACGCTCTGCTGCTCCTTGGCGATGTCGTCGAGCGCATCCTTCGGGCTCTTCGCGCCGTTGAGAGCCGCGTTCACGTTGGTGTTCTCAATGTCGACGAGGCGCGCGTACTCGGGCACGTTCCACATGTCCCGCATCCGCGGAACCGAGTCGGTGTAGACCTGGTTGAACGGCCCGGCATTGAGGAACTCGGGCGACTCGAGGGCGTCCGTACGCGATGGCACGCCACCGGCCGCGGCCCACTTCTTCTGGATGTCAGCCCGCTCGAACCACTTCATGAAGTTCAGGGCCTCGGTCTGGTTTGCCGCGGCGGAGTAGGCCGACACGTGCATCCCCATACCGCCGAGCGGGACCAGGTTCGTCTTCTGGCTCGGCAGGGTGGCAAAGCCCAGCTTGTCGAGGATCTGCTCCCGGGTGGTGCCGAGCGTCGACTGCTTCGGATCGAGCAGGCCGCCGCTCGCGGCGATCCAGTTGAACGCGATGCAGGCCTTGCCCTGGGCGACCGCCGCGTTCACCTCGTCGATGAACCAGTTGCCGGAGCCCTTGGCGGTCAGCGGCTTCATCTTGTTGACCAGGACGTCCATCGCCTCCTGGCCCGCAGCGTCGTTGAGGATGCCCTCGATCTTGCGGTTCTTGGGGTCCCAGAGGTTGCCGCCGTAGACGCCGTTGACCGTGTTGTAGGTGACGGCCGCGGCGTCGGAGCCGTTGGCCTGGTGGAACGCCAGCCCACTGACGCCAGGGTTGTCCGCCTGGCACTTCTCGGCGGCTGCGATCATCTGGTCCCAGGTCTGCGGTGGCTTGTCGCCGATCAGATCCTTGCGGTAGATCATCGTCCAGGTGTCGCCGAGCAGCGGCAGTCCGTACAGGCTGGCGTTCTCGTCGCGCTTGCCGGTCTCCGCCTGGGGGAACTGGCCGTACGCCGCCAGGAGGTACGGGTTGTAGGCCGTGACGTCGATGTTGTTCTTGACGAAGTCGGTGAGGTCGAGGATGTTGCCGTTCGTCACGGCCTCGCCGATGTGTTGTGAGTCCAAGATCGCGATGTCGAAGTCGGTCTTACGCGCGGCGAACTGGGTGAACATGGCGTCGTGCCAGTTCGCGTTCGGCACGGTGTTGACCTTGATGGTCGCGTTCGGCCGCTCTTTCTTGTACTCCGCGTTCGCGAAGGCTTCCAGTGCTTGGGCTGGGGGCCAGTCGAACCAGATGAAGCTGAGGGTCAGCGGGTCCTTGGTGAGCTCCGGGATGGTCGCGGGCGCCTTGGGGGCGCTGGCCTTCCCGCCGTCGTCCTTGCCCTCGCCGCAAGCCGTTACGGTCGTGGCCACCAGCAGCATGGCCGCCGTCGCCAGCCGCACCTTCCGGCCGGGACCGGACATTCTTCCTATTCGCTTCGGATGGCGCATCTTTAAGCCTGCTTTCTGGGTGGTGGGGACTTCTAGAACCTCGCTATGTGCTTCGCCGAGCAGTTGCTGGGTCGTTCAGGCGTGTCGTCGGGCTGACGCGCGGACCGGCGTCACGAGCACGCCACGATGCACCGGGTCTTCGTGCCGTCGAGAGGTCCTTCGGTCCAGCTGCGGGCCGGGGACGAACCGAGCGGGACGTCGAGCACGCTCATGGGAGCTCCAGGTGATCGAAGTAGAGCGATCGCGGGCGGTTCCGCGATGGTGCAGGATGCCAGGCATCCGTCACTTTTCCTATACGATCCAGTTGGGGGCGTCAGCATGTCGCAGCCTTGTGACTGATGTCAACAGGTTCCCGAAGGTGCAAGAAAGGACCTCACGTCACGATGGACGACGAAGCGATGAGCGCGCGGGGCCGCAGGGCCGTGACGGGCGGATCGCCGCCGGGAAGATCTGGCGGCCGGCTTGCCGACGAGGTGTACGACACGCTGCTCGGACAGCTGATGTCGCTCCGGATCGAGCCTGGCTCCCGCGTCACGATCGACGTCCTGGCGCGAGAGCTGGGGGTCTCGCAGACGCCGATCCGAGACGCTCTGAACCGCATGGAGGCCGAGGGTCTGGTCGTGCGCGTGCCCCATGCCGGCTACCGCATTCCGCCCCAGATAACCCGTCACCGATTCGAGGACATGCTCGAGGTCCGCCTGCTCCTCGAGCCGGCGGCGGCGCGCAGATCCGCCGAACGCGCATCCTCGGAGCAGGTGGCCGGTCTGCGACGAATGCTGGAGGAGATGGCGGAACTGGAGGGGGGCGACGGGCCCACGGCCTATGGCGCCTTCGGGCTACGCGACGCCGCCTTTCACGATCTTGTCGCCCTGAGCGCGGAGAACCAGGTCATCCGTGAAACGCTCGCTCGCCTGCACAGTCACGTGCACCTCTTCCGGCTTCACCACGACACCCAGGTCACCCACCTGGCCATGGCCGAGCACGAGGAAGTGGTGGCCGCGATCGCCGCGCGTGACCCCGACGCCGCCGCCTACGCGATGCGTCGGCACATCCTGCGGTCCGGCGGGCGTTTCCGGCGATTGTTCGACGAGGTCAAGGAGGCGGACGGAATAGCGGTAGAGGCTTGACGGGCGGGCGGGGCCGAGGAATGCTAACGCGACCGGATCGGATCGGATTGGATCTACCCCACCGCCACCAGATGCGAGGAGAAGCAGGTGCCCAGAGCGCTGCTCCTGACCGGCGACGCCGCCGAGGAACTCGACACCATGTATCCCTACTATCGCGTGCAGGAGGGCGGCTGGGACGTCGACGTCTCGTCACGGACGTTGCGTGACGTGCAACTCGTCATCCACGAGTTCGACCCCAACTCCGACGCCTACGTCGAGAAGAACGGCCGGAAGCTGCCGGTCGACGTGCCCTGGGCCGAGGTCGACGTCGAGCGCTATGACGCCCTCATCATCCCCGGGGGACGTGCCCCCGAGTGGATCCGGGTCGACGCCGACGTCAGGCGCATCACCGAACACTTCTTCGCGCGCAACCTCCCCCGCGCTGGTGTGCCACGGCGCGCAGGTACCAGCGGTGTACGGGCTGCTGAAGGGTCGGAAGACGGCGTGCTTCCCGCCCATCACCGGCGACATGGAGAACGCGGGCGCGACGGTCATCGACGCTCCCGACGTCGTGGACGGCAACCTCGTCTCCTGCCGGGGATGGCCCGACATGCCGCAGTTCGGCAGGGCGATGATGGAGCTCTTCTCGAAGTCCGTCAACTCCGCATCGGCATGAGTGCGTCTGGCCCGCCCCGGTGACAGCACTTCGGACCGTCACAGTCGACGGCTCCGCCGTCCACGTCCTGGAGGGCGGCACCGGGCCCGCGGTGCTGATGCTGCACGGCTCCGGACCCGGCACGACCGGGTCCGGCGCCTGGGCAACGACGGCGCAGGCGCTGGGCCCGTCCTGGCGCCTGGTGGCTCCTGACCAGGCGGGTTTCGGCCGTACACCCATCCCAGCGGGCGCCAGAGGTGGGCTCCGGCTGTGGACGGAGCAGGCCGCCGGCCTGATGGATGCCCTCGGTATCGAGCACTACGCCGTGGTGGGTCACTCCATGGGCGGTGCCGTGGCGCTGGCGTTGGCGGCCGCACGCCCCCAACAGGTCACCCGTGTCGTGGCGGTCTCGACGATGGGCGCCCCCGGGGCGCCGCTGTCCGCCGAGCTCGACGCGATCTGGGCCGCCCCCGCCGGCCCGCTCGGAGCACGAGACATGCTGAGTCGCCTCGTCCTCGACCAATCGCTCGTGACCGATTCGGCCGTCGATGCCCGTGCGGCTGCGATGCGAGCGGGGGCGGCCGCATTCGCGTCGTTGTTCCCTCCGCCCCGGGCGCAGTGGGTCGACGACCTCACCCTCTCGGCGCGGACGCTGGCAGCGGTCCGCGCGCCCGTGCTGCTCGTGCACGGCGCCGAGGACCGAGTCACCCCGCTCGGGACGGCAGTCCAGCCCCTGCTCGAACACCTGGCCGATGTCCGTCTGCACGTGTTCGGCCGATGTGGGCACGTGCCGGCGATCGAGCACCCGCACGAGTTCCGGCAACTGCTGTCGTGCTTCCTCGGCCGGGACCGAGGTCGCTGATTGCGGTGGTAGTCCCGCGGCCCGTGCCTGAGCGGATCAGCACCGGCAGGCGTGAACTCGGCCGCGCACGCATGGCAGGTCAGCGGAGCTCAGGCAGCCTACACATTGGATTCCTTCGGAGGACAGTTGTAGACGGCCTCGGACAGGAGCTTCAGTTTCGGCAGGTGGGCGGGCATGACGAGCTGTAGGTCAGCGATGGCATTGACCAATTGAGCCTTCTGTGCGGTGCTGATTTTGCCGCTGTTGGTCTCGATGAACTTGTGCGCGTCCTGGAACTGCTCGGATTTGATGTCATTGATCAATTCGAGCAGATGGACGGTCACCGACACCGCGTCCGGTTCTCCGCCGACCGCGGTGACCATCGCGGTCAGCCGGGCGGTGGTCAGGCCACCATCGACGGTCGTCGCGAACTGCCCGGCAGCTTCCAGTCGCCCTACCGAGGTGAGCAGCGTGGCTGGGCGATCCGCCTCGGTGGCGGCGGCGTAGTCGAAGGCGATGTCGGCGTGGCCGGCGACGCCGAGATCCAGGACCGGAGCGAACACGCTCAGCTCCGGTCGATCAGGCACCCGTTGGATCATCCGTTCGACGAGGGCGAGGTTGGCGGCCATCTGGTCCGCCGACCAGCGCTCCTGCAGCCGGCGGAAGATGTCGCGGCTGGCCCGTAGGTCGGCCGCCCAGATCAGCTCGCCGAGGTCGTCGTCGACCCGGGCGACGGCGCCGGTGGGGCGGGCCAGTGTGCCTGCGGCGTCCAGGACAGCGGCGGAGATGCCCGGCCAGATCTCGTCCGACGTGACGGTTTGGCCGTCAGGCCGTACGGTCGTGGCCTTCCAGCGGTAGCCGAGATGAACGTCGGCGATCCCGGTCTTCTCCAGCGTCGGGTGCAGCACCGCGGCGCCGTACTTCTCCACCACGTCGAGCACCGAGTCGATCGAGGCGAGGGTGACCACGAGCGGTAGTACGCCACGCTGGGCGAGTTGTTCCAGGAGAATGTTCAGGATGGCCAAACGGGAGGCGTGCGCGGGCCGGCCGATATTCGGACTGTCCAGCAGGATCACCGGGCGTGCTCCGGTGGCGGCGCGCTCCAATTTCGTGAGCAGCGATGCCCACGCCGTCTCACCCTGGGCGGAGATGACGTAGAAATCGCCACGCCGGGCGACGGAGTCAGGTAGCCGCAGCGACCACCGGGGTGCAGCGGGCGCGGCGACGCCCGCGTCGACGTCCTGGGGCCGGCCGGAATCCACCTTCGATGCCTTCCCGGTCGCCGTCCCCTGCGGTGTGGCCTCCACCGGGACCGACGCCGTCGCCGCGTCGACGGCGACTGTCGGCACCATGCCGGGAATCAATTCGGCCAGCTCGGACACGGTGGTGTCCAACTTCCGCTTCCGCGCGTGCCATTCCTGCTGGGCCCGTACGTACCGGGTCGCGGCGGCGGTGTTGTCCGCGTCCGCGACCTCCTCCTCGGAGGGCCACTCAGGGACCGTTCCGGGTCCGGTCTGCCCGGTGTCACGCCTCCGCTCCAACTCCGGGCCGAGCCGTTCCAACTCCAGCTCACGGCTCGCCTGCTGCCATTGCTGGAACTGCTCACCCAGGGCAAGCGCATCCGAGTTCACCTGGGCCAGCCGGGCCATCACCGTGGCGTTGTCACTGAGGCCGAGGTGGCGGGCGGCATCCAGCAGATCCATCTGAACCTGCGTCGACTCGGGGACAGTGAGCTTCACCGCCGCGTAGCTGTCGCCCCACGCGTGCGGCACCTCCGCCACGAGGACGATCTCCTCGGTCCACTCCACCAGCGCGCCCGGTGGAGACCCGTACGACATGACGGTCTCGCTGGAGCCGCCGTGCGCCGCGCCCTTGGCGGACCCCGCCGGCCCGCCACTCCACCACGCACCCTCACCGCCGATCCGGTACGACGCCGGATCCCGCACGTCACCGGCCCCGAACGCGTCCGCCACCCGCTCACGGTCGGTCGGCGTCTGTCTCGGCGCCTGGCCCTGGGAATTCGTGCCAACCTCGGCGACGTCGTCCTTCGCGTCGCCGAGGTGGTGTGCGCCTCCGCCAGCGACCGCGGCGGAATCCACCCGGCTCATCGCGGCCTTGACCCCTTCCATGGTGACCTGGAAGCGTCGTACGTCGCGGTAGTAGGACGGAACGATTTGGGCGAGCCGCGCGCGAATCACCCGGCTGTAGACGTTGACAGTCAGCCGGCTCCCGGCCATGTGCGGATCCTCGACCGGGATCTCGCCCGGTTCGGCGATCCGCCGACGGGTCATTCCCCACAGCGCGGTCTGTCCGAGCGCGGTGATCAACTGATGGGCGGCTGCCCCGCCGAGCCTGGTCACCCGGGCGGGGGCACCAGCGAGGTGCAGCGCCTGCGCTGCCGCGGCCTGAGCCAGAGCCGCCCCCCGGAAGTCGGTCACCTGGTACTGCTCCGGAAGCGCCAACGGGGTGTGTTCCCCGGGGAGCAGCTCTGCCGTGCCCGCCTGCCAGCTCAGCAGTTGCTCCTTCGAGGGCACGTACGGCAGGGCCAGGATGGTGGGATCCGGCAGCGGCCGCTGCGGTGCGCCCACCGTTGACAGGTGGTAGGCGAACTTCTCGACCTTCAGGTCATGCCCGATCCGCAGTGTGCCCAACTGTTTGCCGGCGTGATAGGCGCGCAGCTCAATGGTGACCTTTTGCCGCACCTCGGCCCAGGGACCGACCAGTTCGATAATGGTCAGATGCTGGTCGGTGCTGGACTTGAACTGATTGACGCTGGTCGAGGTGCCACTCAGTGCGCTGACGTCCGCCGTGCCAATCCGCTCCCCGTCCCGCCCGCCCTGCCCCCCAGGCTGAAATCCGTACAGGTCGGTCCGGGTGTGAGCGACGGTGGACATCTTGCTGTTGGTGGACGCGCCGGCCACGTCCATCTCGTGGTTTTTCTGATTCGCCACGACCCGGTGGACCGACGGTTCGGTCGCCTTCCCGTCGACATCCGCCGCCAGCACCTGCATCAGCACCTGCACGTGGTCGCGGCCGACCGCGCCCGGGTAGGTGAGCAGGATGGAGATGGACCCGTCGGTGGCCGCCCCCCAGTGGCCGGCGATGAATTCGACGCTTGTCTGGTCCAACACCGCCGGGATGTTCGCCAGGCCGGCCTCGTCGTCCTGGATGACCCGGAGCCCGTCGCCCCATTCGACGAACTGCGGGAGATGGAGGCCGCGCAGCCATCTGATGATCGTGGCGCCCAGCGGCGGGAGGTCCACGTGTCGACCCGCACCGAGGTTGCGGGGCGGGGTCGGAAGTGGACCCGCGGGCAAGGTGAATGGTGGTTGGAACACCCTGTTCGCCAACAGTGGCGCCTGCATCGCCGGTTCGCTGGCGGTCGCCGTTCGCGGCCGGTCGAGAACGCCGCTGTGTCGGGCGTTTTCCTCCATGACGATGCCGCGCGCGGCACTGTCGGTGATCAGGCGGCTGGCCGTGTACCGCTTCGACGGGCCGATCTTCTGCGGGTTGATCAGCACGGCCTGCACGACGAACCGGACCCGCGCTACCAGCGGCACCGCCAACCCGGCGCCAGGGTCCCACGTGTCGACGCGTTCGATGCCGGCGCTGAACGCCACCGTCTCGGTGTGGGTGCGCCGCGCGCTTCGTCGCTGGACCGCCTGACCTCCGAGGGCGCTGGTGCCCGCCTCCCCGCTGCCGCCCAGGCCGGCGGAGGCGGCGACCTCGAACCCTTTCGTACGGGACGCGCTGACACTGGTTAGGCCGCTGAGACTGTGCTCACCACCGTGGTTAACCACACCCAGCGGGCCCGGGCGGGCCTGGTCGACGACCGCCTGGAGGAAGACCTCGCCGTGGGCCTCCGGGATACCGATGATCTTGCCGAGGTTGTGCAGGCGGATCGCCCGGCGGGCGATGCTGGGCAGGATGGCCGCCAACCGGTCCGGGCTGAGTTGCCGGTACAGCTCCAGATGGGACTCACTGCCCGGCGTGATGACGCTTACCCGGGTGCCCCGCTCGAACGCGCCGTCCTCGACCATCAGCCGGCGAGCTTCCACAATTGCCTGCTGGACCGCCAGTATCAGCTCTTCGGAACCGTGTACGTAGGAGACGCTGTCCAAGTCCCGGACACGATGACCATCCACGGGCAGGTCGGTCAGGTCGGTGCCCTGGTCGGGCAAGTCCCGCGCTGCCAGCGTGAGGTCGCTGATCACCGGAGTCGGTAGCGGAGCCTCCGCGGCCAGGTGGAGTTGGTCGACGCGAAGCGTCATGTCCTTGGAGACGGTAAACGCCAGCCACTGCTGGAAGGTCCCCAGATCATCACCGGGCAACGACCGTGCGCCGGGCGTGCTGTCCCACGCTCGGCGCCACAGGTTTCGGAGCACGCCGGTCGCCTCGTCGAGCGCATGCAGTTCGATGGTGAACCGGAGCTCGTCGGCGAAGAGGGCCTGCGCGGTGTCGCCCAGATCCAGCCACACCTCCTCGCTGCCGCTGCCCACCTGAACCCGACGGCTTTTCACGTACCGAAAGCGGATGCCCGAGTGGACGGCCCGGGCAGCCCGGACGTCGATGTCCGGGCCGAAACTCATGGACTTCGCCGTGGCGACACGGGTCCCGGACTCCATGGCGTAGCGCTGACGCAGCAGACTCCTGGGGAGCTTGCGCGCCCGGTGCAGCACGCTCCGCCACACCGGGGCTGGCCTGGTCGTCTCGGCTTCGACATCCCCTTCCGGCTGCTCCACGATCGTGTCGAGGTGCTGCTCGAGAGGATCCTGGGCGGTACGGTTTTCATCCCGCACGCCGAGGTATTCCGGCTCTTCGTCCGGCCGGACCCGCTCTGCGCGGAGCATCAGGGTCAAACCGAGCCGCCGGCCGCCGTCCGGCAGCTCCAGTCGAATCACGACCTGGCCGGCGGTGAGGGTGAGGAATTCGGCGGCAAGACGACTCGGTCCACCCTCGGTGGCGAGCGCCTCCTCGTTGACCAGGGCGTTCATCACCTGCTCGATGACCGCCTTCTTGGTTCGCGGCGCGTCCCAGTTGGGCAGCACGGAGCGTACGTCGGCGTTCTCGGGCAGCGCCAGGATCCGCCGTACCTCTGCCGCGACGCGGTCCGCGAGCTTTTCGGCGCCGAAGATGGTGGCTTGGCCGGTCCGTAGGCGGCCGCCCTCCCACATGTATCTCGCCAGGTGTCGGATCTCGCTGCGTTCCATCATGGTCCGCAGCCGGGCGATCATCTGCTCGTCCGGTCGCTGCGCCCCGGCGAGGGCGCTCGGACCGGCCGTGGGGTTGGGATCGGTTGTCGCCACACCGTCGGTGACAGATGTGGGCGTTGCGGCGGTAACCGCCCGGTATACGCCGGCGGGTGCCTCTTCGAGGGCTCTGACGGTCACCGTCTGGCTCGCGGGCGTGTTCCCACGTTTGACCCAGAAGCGGCGCCGAGATCGGTACGTGGCGCGGAGGATCGTCATGTTGTAACTGGTCTCGACCAGCACCGTCGGAACCGTGAGTTCCTGGCCCACCCGGCTGTTGGTTGTGAGCGACGAGGCGGTACTGGCGGTGCTGGTATGGGTGAACGTCGTGGGTGCCACGTTCACCCGCGCGAAGGGGAGCCGGGCTCCGGCCGCCGGCCGCAGGTACAGACCGGAGGTCGTCTCGGTGGTTGCGTTGGAGTCGGCGACGAATGTGGGCTGTTGTCGCAGCCGGGCGTCGCCGTCCGGGGTGCCGAGCAGCCGCATCGAGGTCAGGCGGGGTTTCGCGGCCAGGCCACCGGCGGCGGCAGGCATGCCGATCCACTCTCGGCTCGCCACCGTCTGCGGTGCCCGGGTGCCTATAAGCATCCGGATCAGTTCGGACGGGGACCACTTGTCGCGGACCGCTTGCCGCGTTCTGCTGCCCGGCTCGACCACCGGTACGTCGTGCAACAGATCGACCGCGTGCTGGGCGGCGTTGCCGTCGCCGATCACCTGCAACGGGAACCGGTTCGACGACAACAGCGCCCGGGCCCCGTCATCCAGCGTGTGTGTCGAGGCGTCCTGATCCGCGATTTCCATCAGCGCGAATCTCTTGGTGATCCGGAACCAGTGGAGCCCGAGATGCTCGTCGACCGGCGTTGCGGTCGGTTGATCCAGCCGTATCCGGAGAGTCACTCCGGCGGCCGTCAGGTAGGCCTCGGAGTCTCCGTACACCACCTGGTAGTCGACGACGGTGCCCGACGTGCCGCCGCTCTGGACGGGCCGGGCATCGAAGACGCCGGCCGACACCGACACGGGAACCCCCGCAGCCTCGAACGGTACCGTCGCGTACCACAGCCCACGCCGTCGAGACTGGCGGTTCCGGTCATTGGTCACCCGGTCCCGGCGGGACTGGGTCATCCGGTTGCCCTGCTCTCGACGCACCTCGTCAGTGGCCACCGGCGTGGGCACCAACTCGACCCAGACCGTGCGGTACTTCTTCCGTTGCCACGACGATCTCCCCGCGACCGGGAGGTCGAACGCGCGGTGGGAGTGCAGGAAGGTGGCCGGCTGCTCACCCAACGCCCGCAGCAGCGGGTCGTCCTTCGTCACGCGCAGACCAAGCCTCGTCAACATGTCGGTGGCCGTACTCTTTAATTCCGTGGACCAGCCCTCGGGGTCGGCAGGCGTGGCCGGGGTGTTGAGCAACTGCGGGATGCGCGCGACGACCTTCCGGACCCTGTCCGCCGTCTCCGCGTCGACCTTCTCGACCAACGACCAGACCGGGTCGGGCCCGGGCGGTGGGCTGACGGTGGCCGTGCCCATCTCCGCGCCGACCAGGTCGGTCGGGGTGGCTGCCGCGGCCGGCGTTCGGGTCGGCGGCGTCGGTGTGAGGTGGGGGCGACCCAGCGCCGGCAGGTTGTCGGCGAACGCCCGAGCCGGCAGACCAGGACGCGACGTGGTCGCCGTTCCGGCCGGCCGTCGGTTCGTGCGGACCGGATCGAGTTGGGCCCGCGCGGGCTGAGCGCCCCGGTCAGGGAGCCGATCCGGTTCGAGCGCGCCGCGCCCGGTCGGTGCGACAGTCAGCAGCGCCTCGTGGGTGGTCGGCCGGCCGGCCGGATCCAGCAGCAGCACCTGGGCGCCCGGGGTGGCCAGTGCCTGGGTCCAAGCGTCCGTAGCCGCGCCCGGGGCGGCGGCAGGCCGGCGCATCGATCCGGCCATGCAGGGGTCGACGTACCGGGGCACGACCACCCCGTCGCGGTCGTCCGCGACCAGCCAGAACGCCCGGTCCGGCTCGCCCGGCACCCGAAACAGGGCGCTCGATCCTGGCACCCGGTGGACCGCCTGATAGATCAGCCCGGCGTCGCCCACCGAGGTGAACGTGCCACCCAACGCGGTCGCCAGCCCGGCCGGATCGGGCCGAACGAGAAAGTCGGCGGGGATGGGCCCGTTCGCGACCCGGCCGTGCAGGACGGCGAAGACGGCGAGGGCGCCGACCAGGCTGTCCGGGGTGGTCATCGGCGCAGCCGCTCCGGAGGGCTCCACCGTGGCCATCCACCGTGCCAACCGGGACACCGACAGCCCCGGGGACGACGTCCGCGCGACAAGTGCCTCCACTCCCGCCGATCGCAGCATCTCCCATCCGCGCTCGGAGAGACGTGCCGGGCCTTCCGGGGCTTGCGTCTGGCGCAACGGCGGCACTGAGCCGGCGGGAAGCTCAATCACCCGCGCTGCGGCGTCCGGTCCGGCCAAGCCGACACCCTGCAACGTCTCCAGGTGCGCGTTGAGCAGGAGCATCAGCTCCGCCCGAGCTATCCGAACGGCCGTGCGCTCCCGGTACCGCCGCCGCGCTGGCGGACGCCGGCCGACGGCCGACGGCTGTAGTGAGGTCCAGGCCGCCGGAACGCCGTTACCCATCGCGGTCGGTCGGATCGCCTCCCAGGCGAGGGCCGCGGCCATATCGGCCAGCCCGTCGGGCCGCTCGGGCGACGTTGGCGCCGCGTCCTCGTCGCGGGTGGTCGTGCCGGTGCTGACCGCCACGCCGGGGTACGGCGCGGCAACGTCCGACGGCAGTGCCGCCGGATGCGCGGTGACGAGATGACGAGCCGGTGTCACCAGCACGTATTCCGCAGCGCCCGAAGCGGCGCCGTGCCCCTGACCGTCGATCCGGACGACCCGATCGCTGTCACTACCGGTGACAGTCCCGGCGGGCAGGCGTACGGGCAGACCGAGCGCGTCCGCACGGGCGATCGCCCCGGCCAGATCCAGACCGGCCAGGGTCGCCGTCGACGGGGCTTCCACCATCTGCGCGATGACTGCCGGCGGCTGCGTCATCAGCGCGGCCAGCGCTGCCGGGGACGCGAGCGCGTCCGCGGCCAGGTGAACCAGATGCACACCCGGCAATCGCTCGGCGAAGAGCACCTCTTCCGGCACGTGGTTGGAGTCGAGGCTGAGGTATTGGCCGGATCGTAGCCAGGTGGTGCTGAATTCGGGACACGCCACGTCTGCCGCCCTCATGACCACCTCCTGGCCGGGAGGTTAACGCCTCATGTTTTCGATTCGGTGACGAAGACCTCGTCGTGCGCTCTGATCGGCATGCTGGCCGCCAGCCGGCCCGAGGGGCGCTCAGGGGTCGATCGAAGTCGGCATCCGCGTCCGGTCGTTGGGGCAGCGCGGGCCCGGACAGGCCAGCCGACATGGCGATCATCGACGATGTTGACTACGATCCGATACCGACACATTACCAAGCGTCGATGTGTGTGCCGGTAGTGAGAGCTCTGGATGCTGGCAATCCGCCGCCGCTACGAACGTGGTGCCGGCCCGAGGATCACGCCGTCTCGACGAAGGGAATCCGGATGACGGAGAGCGCGCAGACCACCGGGAGCCGAACCCTTCCGCCCGCCCGGCCGTACCCGTTCAGTGTGCCCGACCGCCTCGTCGTCGATCCGACCTATGGCGAGCTGCGCGAGAACGAGCCGATGACCCGGGTAAAGCTCCCCTACGGCGAGGAGGCATGGCTCGCCACCCGGTACGAGGACGTCCGTACGGTCCTCGGTGACGTGCGGTTCGGCCGCGCCCCGGCCGTCCAGCGCGACGAGCCCAGGCTCACCGCGCGCCAGCAGTACAGCGGCATGCTGACCATGGACCCGCCCGATCACACCCGGCTGCGCCGGCTGGTGGCGAAGGCGTTCACGGCACGTCGAGTGGAGGCGCTGCGACCCCGAACCCAGGAGATCGCCGACGAACTGGTCGACAACATGGTTCGGCTCGGTCCTCCGGCCGACCTGGTGGAGCACGTCGCCACGCCGCTGCCGATCCAGGTGATCTGCGAGCTGCTCGGGGTCCCGTACGCCGACCGCGACCGTTTCCACACATGGTCCGAGGCGATCGTCTCGACCACCTCCCTGCCCCTGGAAACGATCCAGGAGTACCTGAACAATCTCTGGGGCTACATGGGTGATCTGGTCGCCGAGCGCCGCCGCGAGCCGGGGATCGACGATCTGCTCGGCGCGTTGGTGCGGGCCCGCGACGAGAACCAGGATCGGCTCAGCGAGACCGAGCTGGTGGAGCTGGCCGGAGGGCTGCTCGCGGCCGGCCACGAGACCACGGTGACCCAGATCCCCAACTTCGTCTACGTCCTGCTGCACAATCCGGACCAGCTCGCTCGGCTGCGGGCCGACCCGTCGCTGGTGCCGGCCGCGGTCGAGGAACTGTTGCGGTACGTGCCGCTCGGCGTCGGCTCCTCCTTCGCCCGGTACGCCAAGGAGGACGTCGAGGTCGGCGGGGTGCTGGTCCGGGCCGGTGAGCCGGTTCTCGGTTCACTGTCGTCGGCGAATCGGGACGGTACCGTCTTCGCCGACCCGGACCGGCTGGATCTCGACCGCGAGCAGAACCCGCACCTGGGCTTCGGGCACGGCGTGCACCACTGCGTCGGCGCGCAGCTGGCCCGCATGGAGTTGCAGGTCGCCGTCGCCACCCTCGTGACTCGCCTGCCCGGATTGCGGCTCGCCGTACCGGAAGCCGAGCTGGAGTGGAAGCGGGGCATGTTGGTGCGGGGCCTGCTCGGCATGCCGGTGGCCTGGTGAGCACCGCCTGGCGGATCGGGGTGGACACGCGCCGCTGCATCGGCACGAGCATCTGCGCCGGTACCGCGCCCGAGCACTTCCGCCTGGTCGGCGGCCTGTCCGCGCCGATGGCCGACGTCGTCGCCCCGGCCGAGGTCATCCTCGACGCCGCCGACTCGTGCCCGGTGGAGGCGATCACGGTCCGCGACGCCACCGATGACCGGCTGATCGCCCCGCAGGAGTGACCCGAAATCGCGCCCGGCCGCCTGCGCCGATGAGCTGGAAAGCTGCGATAGTTCGGCAGATCAGCGACGAGGCGGTCGCCTCGGTCAGGAGACCGTCAACTCGAGGAATGGCCGCTGGAAGCCGGCCTCCCTGCTGTTGAAGCCGACCCACGGGCCGTGACCCGCCGCCAGTTGTGCGACGCCGATGCTGATGGGCTTGCCGGCGGCCAGTTGGTCCTTGACATAGCTGGTGAGGTCGAGGCGACGCCACATCTTCTGCTCGTCCGAGCCGATCACGCCGAGAATCGCGCCCAACGCCGGGCGGTCGGCGCAGGTGACGTCCTTCTCCTTCCACGGCGAGTCCACTCTGAGGACGGCCGACGTGGTGAAGTCCGCGTCGGGGTCGGCACCCATCCCACCGTAGAGCCACAGGGTGGCGCTGCGAACCGTGCCGGGGACGGAGGTCGGCTCGAACCGGAGATAGCTCAACCGCCGGTAGTCGGCTACGACCGTCGGGTCGTTCGGATGGTTGCGGATCTCCAGTTGGCTTCCGCAGCCGAAGTTGGTGCCGGCGTAGCTGCCACAGCGGACGAAGGCGTCGGCGGTCGGCGTCATCCGGCGGGCCGGCATGTCCGCGTACGCGTCGGTGGTGTTGGCGTAGATCCGGACCTCGGCGACCACCGTGGAGCTGGTGGACGAGTTGCCCTGCCCGACGAGGCGCACGTAGCGGGCGGTGGTCGGCGTGATCGGGTACACCTCGGCGTTGTCCGTGGCGGCGGAGGAGACGGCTCTGGTCGCGGCGGCCTGCCAGTTGGTGCCGTCGGTCGAGGTCAGCAGGTCGAATGCGAAGCTTCGCTGCGAGCCGAAGGCGAAGGCGACGTTCACCGCGCCGACGGTGCGCTGCGCACCGAGGTCGACGTCGAGGGTCGAGCCGGCCCAGGTGGTGCCCAGGTCGCCGTCGATGGTGTCCGCGGCCCGGTGGGCGTACTCGCCTGCGGTCACCGAGGCGATGGGCAGCGAGTCGCGGGTCTTCCCCGGCACCCGGAAGTGGATCCTGTAGGTCGGGCCGGCGGCCCCGTCCTGGCGGTAGGTGGCCACGGTGGCCGTGCCGGGCAGTTCGATTGCCTGGCTCACCTGGGCGTACCCGCCGCTCTGGCTCACCGGTGTGACCTGCGGTGGGCTGGTGGCGCCGGGGGCGAGCACCACGTCGTACCGGAAGCGGTCCGGCGTGAAACCGGCCACCGGCGCGCCGTCGACGTTCAGCCCGGCCAACTGGGTCGTCGGTGGTGCCGGCAGGGACCAGTTGGCCAGCGGCGTCAGGGAGGGCGCCGCCGGCGGCTGCTCGCCGCCGAACAACGGGGTCAGGCGCAGCGCCAGGGTGGCGTTGGTGACACCGGGCAGGTGTACGACGAGCTTCCGGAGGCCCGACTGGGAGTTCTGCCCCGGCGGGTTGGGGCTGCCCGGCATCGGGGCGGGAAGTCCGACGGACATCGTCGCACCGGCTGGGCCGACGAGTTGCACCGCGAGGCGCTCGTCCCCCCGGTGCAGGGTCGCGGAGCGCCCGTCCGGGGCCAACACGACATCGGCGCGGGTGTGCAGGAAGGACCGGTAGTCGATCGCCGTGGTGGACCGTACCTCGTCCTGGACGAGCACCTGCCGACGGTCGTCGAAGAGTTGGATGCCGCGACGGGCCTGCTGCACGCGGCCGCCGTACATGGCGGTCAGGTCGGTGATGGCATGCCACTGCTGGGGCGAGGAGCCGGTCGACACGATCCGGGCGCCCTGGGCCAGCGCGGTGGACGGCGTCGGGCCCGCACCCAGCAGCATGGTGTTCTGCCCCTGAGGGTGGTTCACGTAATGGTCCCACCGGCCGCCGGTGTTGCTCTGCCAGGTGAAGTAGTTGGCCAGGTCGTAGTCGTCCGCGCCAAGCTCCTCGAACCAGCGTGTCCCACCCGCGTCCAGGACGAACGAACCGGCGTCCAGGTTCTGGTGGCCGGCAACCGGGTCCGACCCGGCTCGCAGTCCCTTCGTCGCGACATGGACGCCGTTCGGATCGTCCCAGTCGCTGCGCGCCGTGGCCACCTCCACGTGCCGGAAGTACGCATCGGTCGCGGCTGGATGGGTGGCTCCGGCGGCGGTCGCCGGGTCGTACCAGAGGACGTCCAGTGGCGTGGCCCCCTCGTCGGCCCGGGCAGCTGCCCAGGCGGCCCACTCGGGCCGCTGGTGACGCTGGGCCAGCCACATCAGATAGGGCACCTGCCGGCCCCCGGCGGTAAGCGAGTTGTAGAAGCTCGTACCCCCGTCGCCGTAGTTGAAGAGCGCTCCCTTGGGTCCACTGATCTGGATGGCGAAGTCACCGGTCTTCGCCAGGCCGGGCAGGCCGGAGAGGCCGAAGTCGGTGCCCGTCGCGGTGGTGAAGGCGGCCAGCCAGGTGACGAGGTATTCAGTGGCGAAGAGCCAGTAGGCCGGACCTTCGGCGTAGGCGCCGTCGGGGCCGTACTCCGCGATGCCGTACTGGATGGAGCGGACGCTGCCGACGAGCAGATCGTTGACCTTGGTACGGACCGCGTCGCCGGCGTCGGTGCCGATCGCCAGCGCTCCCAGCGCGACACCGTTGCAGACGATGTTCCAGTTGTGCGGCGCGGTGAAGTTCCCCCCGCCCAGCAAGGGCAGCGTCGCATCGATGCCGTGCCTGATGATCGCGTCACGGATCGTCGTCCTGTCGCTCGCGGACAGGAACTGGTAGAACCAGTCGTAGCCGATCGCGAGGGCGTGTGTCATCTGCGCGACGTCGAGGAACCTGCTCTGCGGGTTCCAGGTTTGCAGGCCGGCGGCGGCGAGCAGCTCCGCCCTCGCGCGTTGGGCGTACTCCTGCGGGTCGGTCCCTCCGCTGGGGGAGATGTTCCACACCAGACCCAGCGCGTAGATCCGGCGCTTCACGTCGTCGGCGGTGACCTCCCCGCTCGTCAACCGCTCGTTGGTCGGCAGCTTCTCCGCGTTGGTGTCGAGGACCCGATCGGCGCGATCCCGTACCGCGGTGAACCACCGCTGTGCCCGGCTGTCGGTCGCGAGCCGGTTGCGCGCGCTGGCGAAGGTCTCCGCGGTGGCGAGCAGCCGGGGATGCGGCCGGCCGGCGATCCGGGACACGATGTCGGCTGGTGGTTCGATGGCGGCCAGCTGACCGGCTGCCGATCGGCTGACAGCTGGTTCGGCCCCCGCGGCCGGGCCGGGTGCGGAGACGGCGACGAGGCAGGACGCGCCGAGCACCAGGACGGTCAGCCGAGCGCGCCAGCGGGCAGGCGTGATGACAGTCGACACAGACAACCCCCGTTGAAGCGTGACGAGCGCGATGACCGTATCGAGGGCGGTGTGTCGTCACAAGAGGCTGTCCCGCTCTTCCACGAACGGTGCGAGGTAGTCGGATCCAAGGCCGGGCAGTCGCTCGCCGCACCCACCCCGTTGCGCGGGATGGCTCACTTGGCTGTGATGGTTCAGGAGTAGTTCTGTCGGTCCGGTGCTGATGAGCTTCCGGCGAAGGAGTTGGTGGTGAAATCTCGGTCACCGATCGACGTCGTTGTCAGGAAAATAGGTCGCACCCTTGCCGATTACGGGTTCTCTGCCGCTGGCCGGGAGTTTCGGCTCCGGTCGCCGCTTGGTGACTGGGTCGTGGTCGACGTGCAGACGTCGGACGCATCGAACCGGTCGAGGCGCCTCTTCTACGTCAATGCCGGATTCCTGATGAGTGCCAGATGGGATTGGAGCCGGAGCGCCATGGCGAGGGAACGTGAGGTGCCTTCAGTGGTGGATTGCCTCTGGCGGACCCGGTTCGATCCTCGGCTCGGCGACACGTCCAAGCGTTGGGTGATCGACTCCGAGGCGACGCTCACCGCGGTCGTCGATGAGTTGGAGCACGTCCTCCGTCAGGAGATTCCTGGCCTTGTTCGACTGCTCGACCGTGGTCATCTGCAGGACATCGCCGATCAGGAAGGCGGACTGGGCTACGCGACATGGCAGGTCAAGGCATGGTTGCTCGCCGAGGCCGGCAGGCTGGGGGAGTTGGAGCTGCTTCTCGAGTCGCTGGCAGGCGATGACCCGGATCTCGAGGAGGAGGATGAAGAGGAGGATCCCCTCTTCCGGGCCATGCGTCGCCTTGCGACATCGCGCGGGAGCGCGGCGGTGGTGAGAGGTGATGTCTGAGACCACCGTCCGCCGGTCCCGGGAGCTCGCCACTGGCCCTGCCGCCGCTCCGTTTTGTCGGTCTGCTCGGCCCGGCGTGCGTCGCCGAAGATCTGGAGAAATATTCTGGTCGGCGGCAACCTGCAGGCGATGGATCGCATGTACCCGGATGTAAGCAGTGATCGCACGATCCATAGGGGTCCGGAAATGTCTGCACGTCGCCTTCTGCTGATGCCCGTTGCCGCCGTCCTGATCGGAGTGTCTGCCTGCGGCGCCGAGCCGACTCCCGGCCCGAGCCCAACCGCAGTTGCGCCGACGTCGACTGCTGTGGCCACTGGCGCTCCCAGTGCGTCGCCCGCTGTAGCTACCGGTGCGGCCGGGGTTGCCGACTGTCCCTCGGCGGCGACGCTCGAGACCCTGGTCGAGCTTCCGAAGGGCTGGACGTTCGGCAGTGTCCAGTGCGTCAAGGACTGGGCGGGAGCTGATCCGCAGGGCCCGACCGCCGGTGACGGCGTCTACCTGTTCCACTTCGTGGCCGGCACGGGCTGGAAGTACTACGACCAGGGCAGCGGATACGACTGCAAGGACCTCGGCCTCAGCGAGCCGGCGCCGTTCTGCATCTCCTGAGCGGGTTGACCGTGGTCGCTTGCTGTGACGCACACCAGCTATGGTGTGCGCCACAGCCAACCGGCCGCATCGACGCCGCCGCTGCCTGAAGGAATTTGGGGTACGTGGGGGACGAGCGGGGCATGGCGGACTCCATAGACGATCTTTTCTGTGAGTTCGTTCGGACCCGCTCGCCGGCGTTGCTGCGGACGGCGTTCCTGCTCACCGGCGACCGGCACCTCGCCGAGGACCTGGTGCAGGATGCTCTGGCCCGCACGCATCGGGGCCGGCGCCGGCTGGATGATCCCGGGCACTTCGAGGCGTACACCCGCAGAGCCATGTACCACCAGCATGTGAGCTGGTGGCGGCGCCGCAAGGTAGCCGAGTCCCTGCCCGGGGAACTGGCCGACGTGGCTCAACCCGGCAGTGACCATGCTCGCCGTACCGATCTCAAGCTTGCCCTGCACCAGGCTCTCGCCCAACTCACCCAGCGGCAACGGGCCGTGCTGGTGGTGCGGTTCTTCGAGGACCGCAGCGAGGCCGAGGCCGCGGATCTGCTGCAGTGCTCGGTCGGCACGATCAAGAGTCAGACCAGCAAGGCGCTGGCCCGCATGCGGGAGATAGCGCCCGAGCTGCTCTCGGCCGTGATGGAGGAGGCCTGATGACCGACGACCTCGGGCCGCTGCGTCAGGCGATGTCCGATCTGAGCGAGCACGGCGGCACCGCCGACATGTACGAGCGCGCCCTGCTCAAATCGCGGCAGGTACAACGACGAAGGGCGGTCACCACCGGCGCCGTGGCCGCAGCGGTGGTGTTCGCCATCGGGGGTACGGTCGCCTTCGCCGCCCGCCACCGGCCAGACCCTCCGACGCCACCCGCATCCACCCACACCAGTGACGGACGCCAGAATTCCAGCTGTCCGTCGACGCAGACCCTCGGGATCCTGGTCGAGTTGCCGGCGGGTTGGTCATTCGCTTCCCGGGCAGTGGAGTGCGTCGAGACGTGGGCGGCGGCCGACGTGCGGCGTCCGGACGCCAGCGGCGTGATCTACCTGTTCCACTACACGGCCGGCACGGGCTGGCGATTCCACGACCAGGGCACCGGATGGGACTGCCAGGAACTCGGCCTGACCGGGCCGGCGTCGTTCTGCACTTCCTGACCCCATCGGTGGTTCAGCGACCGAGGGCGGCGAGCGCGGCTGGCCGGTGGGTCACCCCTGACGGCCGATGCTGTCGATCCTGATGCGCAGCGCGCCGATGACCGCCGCGTGGACCGGGTGCATCGCCTCCTGCTCGTCCACCGACAGCAGGTTCCCGGCCGCCGCCCGGCGTAGTGCCGCAGCGAGTGGCGCCCTGTCCGGCTTCGTCGCCAGTTCGGCCAGCAGCGGTTCGCAGGCCGTTCGCTGCCGCAGCGTGCCGGTGTGAGCGGCCGCCACCGCGGCGATCACCGTCTCGTGGTCCGCGACCACCTGGTCCAGGCCGAACAACTCGGCTACCGGGATTCGGTACGCCGCTTGCACCGCGTCGGCGACCGCCGCCTCCGCCCGGGGCGGGGTGCCGATTACCTCGGTGACAAGTTCCCTGAACCGTACGCCGGGCACCTCCTCCACGACGGCGACGATGCTGTCCAGGGTGGGAATGGAACGGGTGCCGTCGGGCTGGTACAGGTGTGGTGCCAGGTACCGGATCGTCAGGTCGGCCGAGGCGTCCTGACCGTCCAGGGTGCAGACGACCGCCGAAGCGAGCAGATGCGACGCCTTGGCGGTCGGCGTTCTGGCCGGTCCGTCACCGCTCGCGAAGTAGTAGTGCTCCAGCGCGATCAGTGGAAGGCTGACGTCCTGGCTGTCCATCCCGTCGTACGCGTCGGCCAGCGCCTGCCGACGCCACGGCGCCTCTGGTGCCAGCGATCTCGCGGCCCGATCCAACGCCACGTCGAACTCCGCTCGAGTCTCCCGGTCCAGGTTGTCCGAGAGCACCGCTCGTACCTCGTCGTACATTTCTCCGATCTCGGCGATGCGTCGAAGAGGACTCAGCAGCGTGGCCCGGTCCAGCTTGTGCAGGGCGAGCTCGACGCGACTCGCGCCGCGCAACCGCATGTTCGCCGCGAGATCGTCGTGGAATTCGAGGGCCAGCTCCCAGTGGCGCAGCGCAACTGCGGCCAGCAAGCCGAGGGTCAGCAGTTGGTCTCGTACCGTCGACGGGTTCACCGGGTCGGTGCGGCTGGGTAGGTCCGGTTCACCGCGCAACTCGTTGCGCAGCGGTGCCAGCTCCGCGAGGACCTCCTCCCAGCGGCGCAGGTCGTTGAGGAGTTGTAGTCGCCGTCCGAGATCGAATCGCTGGCTCCAGAGCCCGAATCCAGCTCGTCGACGATGCGCGATGGCCTGATCGGCGTACGGCAGCGCCTCGGTGAATTGCTTGCGGACGCGCAGCAGGCCGCTGAGCTCCGCTGCCCGCAGCCCCGCCCGCACGTGATCGTCAGCGTCCACCGCAGCGCGGTAGTCGGCTTCGGTAAGGGCCAACCGATCGTCCTCCGGGCGGCCCCGCACTTTCTCCCGCCACCGAATCGTCTCCAGCACTCGGCGGATGAGGGCGGCGTCGGCTGGATGAAGCTCGGCGACCAGGGCGGCAGCGTCGCGCTCGCCGCCAACCACCCGACGGATCGCCGCGGCTGTCCCGCCGGCGTCGGTTCCCGGCCTCATCGGCTGCAGGATCGCGGTGAGCTGCCGATTCGCCTGCACGTCACCCGCCGCCGCCATGGCGATCATCGACATCAGACCCTCCCAGCGCAGCAGATTCCCGGTCAGGTCGAAGCCCTGCTCTTCGGCGGCACGCCGGACGTCACCGAGAAGTCCATGGAACTGTTCCTCGGCCCGGCTGCGACACTGCTCCGACGCCTCGGCCCCCCGAGAGATGCGGTCCTGTTCCGCCGGATCGGCGGCGAGCAGCGCGTGGACCACCTCGAGAAAGCGCACGCCGTCGACGCGCTCTACCCGGGCCGCCAGCGCCGCGAGGTCCGCCGGCAGCCAGCTCTGCCCGTAGGTGTGCAGATCGGTGGCGACCGGGTGCAGGAACGCGGTCAGCAGGGCCGAACCGGTGACCCGGGTCAGCAGCGCGGCGGCCAGGTGGTGGCCGAGCTGGCCGGCCGGATCGCTGCCGAGCTTCCCGAGATGGTTGCCGAGCATCTGGTGGCCGGCGGCCAGGTCGGCGGCGAGCGGATGCCGGTAGCCCAGCCGCAGCGCGGTCTGTTCCAGGGCCACCGCCTCGGTCAGGTTGCCCTGCTTCGCGGCGAGCAGGGCCCGGGCGCCGATCGCCCGGGACAGGTTCAGCTCGGCGCCGTGCTCGTCGAAGACCCGCTGGCAGTACGTCAGCACCTTCCGCGCCTCGTCGAAGCGACCAAGCTGAATCAGTGCGTTGGCGTCGTTGAACCAGAAGAACGCAACCTCTGCCTCGGCCGCCCCCCGCCGTTGGACGCTGTCCAGCAGAAGCTGGTTGTGGTCGAGCGCGACCTGCCACAGTTCCAGGCTCAGAGCGGCACTCACCGCTAGGCTGAGGGCCGTTTGCCGAACGAGCCACGCCACTTCGCCCTCCGGCGGCCCGTCGGCGGCGGTCGGCTCCGTCGACAAGGTACGCAGCTCGTCGAGGAGTTTCGTCACCTCGGTCAGTGCACGCCCGGCCTGGCCGCTCTCGTGCATCACCTGCAGCCGCGTCACCCGGGCTCCGGCCCGTCTCCATGGACCCGCGCGCTGAACCAACTGCTCATGTCGCTCGGCAAGCTCCAACGCTTCGGCGAGCCGTCCCTGCTGGTGCAACTGGTTGGCCAAGGCGCCGGCGGCGACCGCTGCGACCTCCTCATCAGGTGTGGACAACGCCTGTCGCAGCAGCCGTTCCGCCTCGACCGGGTCCAGGGGTTGCAGCGCCATGGCGACGACCAGGTCCCGTCCGGGTGTGGCAGGGTCCAGAGCGGCGGCGTAGGACAGGGCGGTCCGCGCGGTCCGCGGGCTGGTGTCGCGGACCAGCGCCGCGCCGAGGCATCCGGCCGCGCGGGCGAAGCTCGACTGCCGGAGCAGGTACGGCACCGCCGCGAGAAACGCGCCGACCACCACCGAGGTGCTTTCCCGGTCACCGCGGGCTTCCTGCGCCCGGGCGACCTGCTGCCAGGCGTCGGCAAGAACGAGGTCCACCGCGCTGGCGACGTGCGCCGGCGTGTCGACCCGTACCGTCGCAGCGACGGTCGGGTGCAACTCGTACCGGATCACGTCGGTGGCCCCTACCACGCCGGCACCTGCCGGCGCCGACGTGCCCGTGAGGGTCCGCCGCTGCGTCAACGCGGCAGCGACGAGCACCGACAACAGCCCATCGCTTGGTGGGGCCGCGCCCGGCCGACCCACCGCCCCCCAGAGGTCGGCCCAGGCCACGCGGAGGGTGCCGGGGAAACGGTGTGCCGGCTCGACCGCCGCGAGCATCTGCACCACCAGCAGTGCGGCCGGATCGAGCCGCCGTACCGTTTCCCGGGTCCAGCTCGTCAGCGTCTCGCCGAGCCACTGCTCGTCGGCGGCCGGCCGGCCGGTCACCTGGAGCAGGCGGGCCAGCTCCGCCGGCTCGACCGCCGCGGCGTCGGCCAGCTCCAGCAGCTTCGGATGACCGTGCGCGGCGGCCAGCACCGCAGTCACCAGCTCCCGGTCCAGCCGGTACGTCGATTCGTCCGCCGACATCGAGCCGGCTGGACCGGGTGAGCTGGCAGGGTCATCGATGTGTAGCAGCCGCCGAAGGTTGGGCAGTTGCCGGACCAGGGCCCCCGCCTCGCTGTCGGACAACGGTTCGACGCCTATCTGGCGTACCCCGGCACCGGTGGGTGCGGCCGGCGGGATCCGGCTGGTAACCAGCAGCCGGGTCGGTCCGGAGCGGGTGGCGAGCACAGTGAGTAGGTCCGACCACCGTCGATCGCGCCACCGCCCGTCCGCCGTCAGGAGTGACTCGGCATTGTCCAGCACGAGCAGGGTCCGGTGCCGGTCGCACCGGTCGAGCAGTTCGGCGGCCACCTTCGGCCACCCCTGCCGATCGTCGGCCGCGGCGAGTGGGGAGGCCACGGCGTCACTGACACCACGGTCGACGGTGTCGAGGAAGGCAGTCACCGTGTCCTGCTGGTCGACGTCCCGCTCGGGAGCTGACCAGAACACCACCCGGTCGAATTCGGCCCGATGCCGGTGCGTGAGTTCCACCGCGCAGGCCGTCTTGCCCAGCGCTGCCATCCCGGTCAGCACGATGACCGGGGTGCCGCTGTCCGGCCCCAGCGCGGCCCCTGCCATCGTCATCACCTGCTCCCGGCCGACGAACCGGTCCGGCGCTGCAGGCGTGGACCCAGCCGACGGTGGCCTCGGCGGTGAGGTGGACCCCGTCAGCGGGTCGGCGGAGACCAGCTGTGCACTCGCCGGCGCGGTCAGCAGGTCCGCTCCGACCAGGCTGACGTCATCCCGACCGATCAGCACCGGCGCTGCCAGCGACAGTGCCGGCCGGGCCGCCGACACACCCGCCGCGGCGACCTTCCGGACCGCCTGCGCCGCCGCCGTGCCAACATCCAATCCGTGGTCGATCAGACCGGTGTAGAAGGCGATGGCCAGGTCGCCGGCGACATCGTCGGTTACCGGGTAGCGCATGGCCAGTACCGTGCAATCCAGTTCACGTGCCAGCCGCACCCCCAGACTGGCCGGCGCGCCGGCGAGATCCGTCACCTGAGCTCCGGGCTTGTCGAGATCCACCCAACGCGGTGGCGTAGCCGCCGACTCGCACGCCGAGACGAATACCAGCCGCAGTCGGCCATGACCCGGACGGAGTAGGTCCACCAGGGACGACGCGTCGACCTCGTCCGGCGCACCGCCCGGGCCCTCCAACAGCAGCCTGCTCTGCCGCCCGTGGCCAGACAGGTGCAGCACGTCGGGGCCACCGTCGCGTGCCATCCGGTCGGTCAGCACCTCGCGGGTCACGCCCCACTGGACGATCTCCACCTCGACCGGGCGGTCCAGCTGGTGGATCAGCTGAGTCAGCTGCTGCCGCTCCGAGCGCAACCGCAACGCGGTCGTCCCGGTCGGCAGGCTGAATACCGCCAGTAGCCGTACACCGGTAGCCGATGGCATCTTCGCGTGGACGCTGTCGGCGGTGACCGTGAACGACACCTGCACCCTCTCGGTCCGGGCCAATGGGACGCCGTCCAGGTGGGCCAGTTCCAGGGGCAGCGCGGTCAGGAACGTCGCCTCAGCCACCCTGATCCGCAGGCGCACCGGAGTGTGTCCGCCGAGCTCCGCCATGACCGCCGGGCCAAGAACCTCCAGTGCGATGAACTCGCCGAGCCGAGCCACCACCTCGGCCGCGCTCGCCACCCGCCGGTCCGGCTCCGCGCGCCAGCTCAGGTAGGCGTGCAGGTCGGTCAAGGCGGCAACCTCCCAGCGCCGTCGGTCGAGCGTGACGACGTGTTCGGCGAGCTGCCGACCGGTGCCCGGATCGACCAGCACCCATCGCCAGTGCAGCGGATCGAGCACGTCGACAGCGCACAGGTCCAACCGTCGTACCGACGTCTGCTGGGCGGTGTCGACCACGGCACTCTCCCCATCGCTCAAAGGGCGGTTGTCGAGTGAACGGTGCGCCTCCACACTGGCACGGTGACCGAAGAGGAACCCAGCCGCGACTGGCCACCGCAACAGCCCGATCGGTGTCCCATCTGTCAGGTCCCGCCCGAGGCCAGACACCTCGACACCTGCCGGTTCACCGGCATCTGGCAGGAAAGAGACGACCGGCGTCGGTAGCGCGGCGGCACCCGGACGACCTGCCCGTACCGCCGCCAGGGCGAACATCGAGGGCGATCACCGGAGATCGCCCGGTTGGAGTCAGGCAGCCGGCTGTGGTGTCGGATTTCCGTCAGCGGCCCGGCCGCCGCCGGGCGGATCCGCCGGCCCGGGACGCGGATGCTCGGCAAGGTCCGGATCCTGCGGAGGCACCGGGGGATCCGGCGGGGCGACCCAGCGGATCAACCGGTTGAGCCACCGCACCGGGCGGCGGCGATCCGCGTCCGCAGCCCACCACCGTGCCCACCAACCAGGGCGACGCCAGGCGATCAGGATCGCCATGGTCTCCGCCACGCATCCCCACCCGAGTACGGTGATCGCGGCCCACCGCGTACCGGTCAGGTTCCGCGGATCGGCCGGCACCAGGAGAACTGCCGCACCGATCAGCAGGAACAGGACCCCCAGGTTGTAGTGGCGGCGGGCACGGCCGATCCAGAACCGCCACGCGGCCTGGTGACGTCGCAACTCCCACTGGACGACACGACGCCGCTGCAGGTCCGCGGCGTCCGGATACCAGGCGAGAGCTTCGCTCGGTGTCACCGAATAGCCACGAGCGCGGCCGTGCGACTGAACCGCCCGCAACAGCAGGATGATCGCCGCCCCGAACAGCAGCAGAGACAGGCTCGGCCACCTCAGGGCGTTCTCGATCTGCAGCACCAGGCCGAGCAGCGTGACCGCTGCCGCCGCCAGCAGAGGTGCCGCTATCCCGCCCAACCCGTCAGCAGCCTGGTAGGCACCGTAGGGATTCGGGGGAGCCGCACCATAGCTGGCGATATCCGTAGGTGGTCCATAGGGCTCTGTCGCCATCGGGCCATCGTGCCAGCCAAACGCCACAGGAGGATAAGAGTGCCGGGGATGATCGCGCCGCCGTAATCGCGCACCCAGGCGCTCAGCGCATCTCACAACGGGCCGACCTGCACTGAGGTCTTCTCGGCAACGAGACGGTTGCGGTGTGTGACGGGGGGTAGGTGCCGCTCGTGGCCTCAGGCCTGCGGTGCCAGGGTGCGTACGACGCAGAACTCGTTGCCCTCGGGGTCTGCCATGACCACCCAGTTTCGGTCTGAGCCTTGGCCCACATCCGTCTTGGTGGCACCGAGGCCGAGTAATCTGGTCACCTCGTCCTCGGTGCTGCCGTCGATCGGACTGACGTCGAGGTGGAGTCGATTCTTCACGGTCTTGCCCTCGGGCACCTGGATGAACAGCAGTGTGGGCGGCATCTGGCGGGCCCGAACATCCTCAACGGTCGGCACCCAGGAGCCGATCTCGACCTTGCCCTCGCTCCGGTCGATCACCTTGAAGTCCAGCACCTCGCACCAGAAGGCCGCGAGTCTCTCCGGATCGTGGCAGTCAACGGTTAACTCGGTGAACCTACTTGTCATGACTCTCCCAGATAGTGCGGGCGGGGCTCAGAGTATTGGCCAGGCCGCCCGTCCGACAGGTCTGCGAAGATCACGTTCCGTAACCCAGAGGCTTCACGCGTTGACCAATATCACCTACACCGCAACACTCGACGTCGGCAGGGAGACCGCCGAGACTCTTGCCCAACTCTTGCGCGAGCACCGCGAACGGCTCGGCACCCGCAGGGGGACCCGCGCTCTGGGCGTCTTCAAGCAGGGTGTCCTGGTGCTGCGGTGGTTCGTCGACGGGACCCGGCTGGCCCAACTCGCCTGGGACAACGGGGTTACGGTGCCCACCGCGTACCGCTACTTGCACGAACGGCTGACCGTGCTCGCCGACCACGCCCCGGATCTGTCTACCGCGCTGGAACGGGCGGCTGCCGCCGCCTACACCCATCTCAACCTGGACGGCACCGTCATCCGCCCCGGCCGCGAGCATGACACCACCTGCGCCCGCACCCACGGCCTGGTCGACGCCCTCAACCGGCTCGCCTCCACCCTGGACATCCCCACCCTGACCGACCTCGGCTACGAGAACGCCGGCGACGGCTTCCGTCACCCGGTCAAGAAGCCCAAGGGCAGCGAACTCGACGACGAGGAGCGGGCGTTCAACTCCATCATCCGAGGCGTCCATGCGGTCGCCGAGCGGGCCAACGCCCTGCTCAAGGTCACATTCAAGGCCCTGCGCCGGGTCAGCCTCGACCCCCAGCGGCATCACCCGGATCGCCCGAGCCGCCCTCGTCCTGCTCCAGCTGGAACACGGCCGCACCGCCTGACCGAAGATCACGAACCGTCACGAGTCGTTACCGAGAAGGGTTCACTGTCTTACCACGGGGAATCGGCAGGTCAGGAAAGGGCGCGGCGGCGGTAATGCCCGACGACGCATAATGGTCCGACCGGCAGCGAGGCGATGTGTCGGAAGCGGCAGGCCGGCGGCGGCCGAAATCACGGGAGGATGGCGGCCACGGTGAAGCAGGCGATGCCGAGTGTGACCCGGAACACCCGACAGCGGGCAGAGGTGCTGGCGCTGTTGCGCGAGGTCGAGGGTTTCCACTCGGCGCAGCAACTGCACCAGATGCTGCTGGCGCGCAAGGCCGGGGTCGGCCTCACCACCGTCTACCGGACGTTGCAGCTGCTGGTCGATGCCGGTGAGATCGACTCGACTCGGCTGCCGGGCGGCGAACAGCTCTTTCGCCGTTGCAGCCAGAGCAAACACCACCACCACCTGGTCTGCCGGGACTGCGGGCGGACGGTCGAGGTGGCCGGGCCGGCCGTGGAACGGTGGGCCGACCAGGTTGCCGTGCAGCACGGGTTCGTCGACGTCGGTCACACCTTGGAGATCTTCGGCACCTGTGCCGAGTGCGTGCGCTGAGCGATCAACGGGTCGTTTCTTGAGGCCAGGGCGGGGAGAAATCCGCAGAATCCGGCCTGGCCGCTCCAAGTCGGCCGAGCGCCCTCCGGCGATCTGCTGACTTCGCGCTGTCGACGGCGATCCGGTCGCTGGGGCAACCAGATGGCGGTCGACCGTCAGGTGCCGGACCCGACCGTGGTGGGTGGCGTGAACCAGCTGCGGGGCCGGTCCAGTCGACCGGCACCCCGATGGTCACCTGCCCTGCGCCCCGCGGCGGGCGTAACGGGTCGGTAGTCGGGGTGGATTCCGGGCTTCATGCGGGTTGCGCTCCGTCGGTGTCGGTGTCGGCCGGTTCCTCCGTCCCAAGGGCGAAGCAGCCGGCGAACGGGTCGTGGTAGGTGCGCCAGGTTTCTTCGCCGTCGGCGAGTTCGTCGTCGGTGAGCAGGCAGCGGGCGAGGGTCCGGTGCAGGTCGACGGGGTCGACGTCGAGGCCGATGAAGACCAGGTGCTGGTGACGGTCGCCGTAGTAGGGGTCCCAGTCCAGGGCGGCGGCGAGACGGCGTTGGTCTTCGACGTGCTCCCAGCGGTCCTCGGGCAGGCTCACCAGCCAGTGTCCGAGCGAGCCCATGGACAGACCGCCGCCAGCGAACTCCCAGGCCACCACGGTGTCGGGTTGGCTGGCCAACCAGAGGTGGCCTCGGGAGCGGATCATCTCGACGTTTACCTGTTCCAGGACGTCGTGCAGGCGTTGCGGGTGGAACGGACGGCGGGCGCGGAAGACGGCGGATACCACACCGCAGTCGGATTCCGGATCGTGGGTGCCCAGCGTGTAACCCTGCAGGCCGCGGACGAGCAGCCCGGGGGTCTCCGGTCGGTGCCG
The DNA here is from genome assembly GCF_039871815.1 of Micromonospora sp. B9E7. NCBI lineage: Bacteria > Bacillati > Actinomycetota > Actinomycetes > Micromonosporales > Micromonosporaceae > Micromonospora > Micromonospora sp. B9E7. The sequence continues at coordinate 54,547 of NZ_JBDPLX010000009.1, read as the reverse complement.
ATCGGTGTGACGCAGTTGGCGGGTCAGGGCGCTGGCGTCGACGAGGTCACCGTCGACGCGGATGTGCACCGCCCAGGGCGCCATCCGCTGCAGCAGGACCGACAGCCGGCTGGTGTCGAACTCGCCCTCCCGAGACTGGCCCCAGAGCAGCAGGGTGTCGGCGTACTCGATCTGGCGGACCACGACGTCGGCGAGCGCGCGGTCGTCGTCGTCCGCGGCCTGGATGCCGAGTGCGGTGAGGCCGTCGGTGCTGGCGAGGCCGTCGAGTAGGTGTTCGGCGTCGAGGACGGTGACGTAGGAGTCGACGCGGATGAGCTCGGTGATCGGTGCGCCGTCGACGAGGCAGTGGGCGCAGGCGGCGGCGACCGCCTCCGGCTCGACCACTTCGGGCAGCATCAGCACCAGGTCCTGGCCGGGATGGTCGCGGGCGAGTCGGACGAGGGTGGGCAGCACGTCTTCGCGCAGGGTGCAGGAGATACAGCCGCGCCTCAGGTCGACCTGCTCGTCCTCGATGATGCCTGCGCTGGAGCGGACCACCCGACGTACGACGCCGTCGCGGATCCCGGTGAGGTCGTGCCGCACCAGCAGCAGTGACTCGTCGGCGGCGAGCAGCGCACGAGCGACGGCGAACGTCGGCGCTGGCCAGAACCCGGACAGCACCGTCAACGACGGCCGCGTGTCAGCCTCCGTTGTCACGACGTGGGTCGGGGCCTGTGGTGACGACGACATCGCACTCCTCTCAAACATACTTGAAAACGATTGTCATTCTAAGCACACGAAAGCCGGCGAGGCGAATGGCGGCCCGAGAGGCGTGGCCGGGCCTGCTGCCGGCGACCCGGGGCAGCTCTGCCCGAACGGATGATGTAGAACTGAAAACCATTGTCGTTATCGTTCAGTCAGCAAGGAGCGTTCACTGTGTCTCGACGTTGTGACGTCACCGGCGCGAAGCCGAGCTTCGGCAACGCCGTGTCCCACTCCCACCGGCGTACTCGCCGCCGGTGGAACCCGAACCTGCAGAACCACCGCTACTGGCTGCCGTCGGAACGGCGATGGGTCAGCCTCACCCTGACGACGAAGGCGCTGAAGACCGTGCGCCGGCACGTCGAGTTCCGCGAGGCCCGCTGATGGCCAAGAAGAGCCTGGTCAATCGGCAGGCGCGCCGCGAGGAGCAGGTAGCCCGGCACGCCGAGGGGCGGGCGGAGCTGAAGCGGCTGGTCAGCCATCCGGACACCGACCCGGAGGTACGCGCCGAGGCGGTGCGCCGGCTGAGCCGGCTGCCGCGGGACTCCAGTCCGGTCCGGCTGCGCTCGCGCGACCAGATCGACGGCCGCCCGCGCGGGGTGCTCACCCGGTTCGGGTTGTCCCGGGTGCGGTTCCGCGAGCTGGCTCTACGTGGCGAGCTGCCCGGCGTGCGCAAGGCGTCCTGGTGATGTCAGCACATGTACCACCGCGCGCCGGTACACGCGGTGCTGAAAGGTGCCGGCGCACACGCGCGCGCCTGCTTCTGGTAGGCGTCGCGCGCCGACCAGGGCCGCCGGCTTCGACCCTCGTCGTGCGGGCGTTGGCGGATCGACATCGCCGGTGACAGGTACGGCGAGACCTGCCCCCTGGGCCACACGGAGGGAGCGTCGGGCATCGGTGCGGCCTGCGCCGAAGGCTGAGTCGTCGATCCGGCATCGGCTGCCGCGATTGTTCAGCGTGCCCGGTGCGGCAGGAGAAGGCAATGACTTCGCGTGGTGTTCGTCGGTTCCGCTGGATTGTCGACGCATGCATTGACGAGCGTCGCCACATATGCGCATTCGTTAATGTGGCGGCAAGGTGTCCAGTCGCTCGTCTGCCGCCTCTTGGCGGGCGTCGGAACATCGGTTACGTTGAAGCAGGCCGTCGTCACGAAGGGTTTTTCGGCGAGAGGGGTGGCGGCGGCGTGGCGCCACGACTCAGCTGAGGAGTCGCATTGCCCTTTCATCTGGCTCCGCAAATCGATCCGACACTGCGGTCGGCAGTCGACGAAACCGTCCTGTTGACACAATTGGCCGACGCGATGGGATCTCCACTCGGCGTGATTCTGCCGCAGCAATTGTCGGAGAACGTCGCCGCATTCCGGTCGGTCTTCTCCGACCACCACCTCTCCGGTCAGATCTATTACGCGCACAAGGCCAACCGATCCAGCGCCCTGGTTCGAGAACTCGCCGCCACCGACGCGGGCATCGACGTGGCGTCGCTCGCCGAGTTGCAGCACGCGCTCGGTGCCGGCTTCGTGCCGCAGCGGATCATGGCAACCGGGCCGAAGAACAAGGAGTTCCTCTGGCTGTGTGCGCGCACCGGAGTCACCGTCAGCGCCGATTCGGTCGGCGAGTTGGCGGCGCTCGCCGCACTGGTCGCGGACTGGTCGTTGCCGCGCGTACGGGTGATGGCACGCCTGTCCAATTTCACCTCGACAGGCGTGCAACTCGGCAGTCGCCGCAGCCGCTTCGGGGTGTCGGCCGCCGCGACGAGCGAGGTTCTCGACGTGATCGAGAAACACGCCGACGCCCTGGATCTGGTCGGAGTGGCGTTTCACCTCGACACGATCGGGCTGCCAGAGAAGGCTGTCGCGTTGGAGGGCTGCCTCGGCGCGCTCGACGAGTGCCGCCGACGCGGTCTGCGGCCATGGTCGGTGGACATCGGCGGTGGGTTCGGCGTCAACTACCTCGCTGACGGTGCGCAATGGGAGCAGTACACCTCCGCGTTGACCGAGGCGGTGCTCGGCCGGCGGGCGCCACTGACCTGGAACGGGCACGGCTACGGGTTGCGCGCCGAGGGTGGCCACGTTCGGGGCTCGCTGAACCTGTACCCCGCTCACCGGCCCGTCTCCGGCCCCGCGTACCTCGATCGGCTGCTGCGAACCAGCGCGCCCGAGCAGCGCCGCCCACTCGGCACACTGCTGTTGGACAACATGTACGACCTGCACGTCGAGCCGGGTCGGGCCCTGCTCGACCAGTGCGGCCTTGTCCTGGCCAGTGTCTTGGAGGTGCGTGACGAGGCCGACGGCGACACGATCGTGCGCCTGGACTGCAACGCACGCGATGTCAGCTTGGAGGAGCACGGCGTCCTGATGGACCCGGTCGTCGTGCACCGGACGACTCCGGCCGGCCCAGGACCGGTGGGGGTGTACCTGTTCGGCAACCTCTGTCTCGAAGCGGATCTCATCACCCGACGCAAGGTCTTCCTGCCGTCCAGGCCCCGCCCCGGCGACCTGCTGGCCTTCGTCAACACCGCCGGCTACCTCATGGACTTCAGCGCCACCCACGCGCTGCGCCAGCCGATCGGCCGCAAGGTCGCCCTCTACCGCGACGACGGCGCGTGGCGGTGGTGCCTCGACGAGCAGTACTGGCCCGTTCACCATCGTGCGGAGGCGCCATGAGGTTCGAGACCATGACCGATGCCATCGGCAACACCCCGCTGGTGCGTATCGACCCCGCGGTGCACGGTCTGCGCAACATCGACCTGTACGCCAAGATGGAGCTGCTCAATCCGTTCGGCTCGCTGAAGGACCGCGCCGCGTGGAACATGGCCCGCCCCCTGCTCGCCCAGGCCGTCGAGCGCGGTGACACCGTCGTCGAGTTGTCGAGCGGCAACACGGCCAAGGCCCTCGCCGTCATCGCCGGGATGCACGGGCTCAGCTTCAAGAGCGTCACCAACCGCATGAAGGTCGCCGAGATCAAGGACCTGCTGCTGTTGCTCGGCGCGGAGATCGACGAGCTGCCCGGGCAGGCCGAGTGCCTCGACCCCACCGACACCGACGACCCGCTGACCAGGATGTACCACCGGCTCGCCGGATCGGGCCGCGGCTACCTGCACACCGACCAGTACTTCAACGAGCTCAACGTCGACGCGCACCTCAACGGCACCGGCCCGGAGATCGTGAAGGACCTCGACGGCCGAGCCCCGGACTACTTCATCGCCTGCGTCGGCACGGCAGGCTCCTCCACCGGCGTGGCGACCGCGCTGCGCCAGCACAACCCCGACGTGCGCGTCGTGGGGTTGGTGGCGCACAAGTCCGACTTCATTCCGGGGATTCGCACCATCGACGAGGTGCACGAGGTCGGCCTGTTCGACCCCGGCGTCTACGACACGGTGGAGACGATCACCGCTGACGACGCCATCGATGGCCTGCTGACTCTCGTACGTCGGTGCGGCACGCTCGCCGGGCCGACCGGTGGCGGCGCCTACCAGGGCGCGGTACGCCATCTGCGGGCCGTCGACGCGCAGCTCACCGAACGCCGTACGGCGGTCTTCATCGTCTGTGACCGCGTCGAGAGCTACATGAGCTATCTGCGGGAGCGACGCCCCGAGCTGTTCGGTCGGCCGCCACGGCGTAACTCCGTCCGTACGGTGACCGACGCGGAGGTGCGGCAGGCGGCGACCGTCGATGTCGCGGAAGCCGAGCGGTGGATCACCGAGCGCCGAGGGCTGGTGGTGGACCTTCGCAGCCCGTTCGCGTACCAGGCGTTGCACATCGACGGCTCGATCAACATCGTCGACGAACTCTTCGCCGAAATGCTGCACGGCGGGCTGCCGTTCGGTCGCCGCCAGCCGGTGCTGCTGGTCTGCCCGGTGGGGGAGAAGTCCGCCCGCTACGCCGCTCTGCTGACCCGGATGGGTCATCCGGACGTGCGCTCGCTCGACGGCGGGATCATCGCCTGGCGCGACGCCGGCGCCGAGCTCGTGCGCGACTGAGATGGACGTTCTCGACGAGCTGCGCCCGTGGCAGGAGACGTTGCGCGCCCAGTTCCCGCTGATCACCGCCAACCCCGACGTGGCGTACCTGGACAGCGCCGCCACCTCGCAGAAGCCGCAGGCCGTCCTCGACGCCGTCCTGGCGTATCTGACGACGGGAAACGCCAACGCCGCCCGGGGCACGTACCCGTGGGCGAACCGGACCACCACCCGCATCGAGCAGGCCCGCGACCGGATACGCCGGTTCCTCGACGATCCGGCGCCGCAGCGATCGGGTGTGCACTTCGTCAGTGGCACCACCGAGGGTCTGCGCGCCATCGCCCGCGACTGGCTCGCCCCGCAGCTGCGCGACGGCGACGAGATCATCGTGCCGTTCGCCGATCACGCCGCCAACAACGAGCCCTGGCTGGAGACCGCGGAGCTGCTGCGTCGCCAGGGCGCGTCCATCGGCGTTCGGGCCATGCCCTACGACGCCGCCCACGACTACGACACCGACCGGCTCGCGGCGATGATCAACGATCGGACGCGCCTGATCGCCGCGACCCACGTGCACCACGTCTACGGCAACGACATGAACGTGCACAGGCTGCGGGCGGTAGCCGGACCGAACGTCCCGATCTGTCTCGACGCCGCGCAGGGCGTGGGGCACCTGCCGCTGTCCACCGCGACCACCGATGTCGACTTCGTGGTGTTCTCCGGGCACAAGGCGATGGCGCTGCCGGGTAGCGGCGCGATCTGGGCGCGCAACCAGCGCGGTCCGGCGTACGCGCCGGCCGGCTGGCGCGGCTCACCCAACACCAGTGGCATCATCAGCCTGGTCGCCGCGTTGGACTGGCTCGACGTCGCCGGACTGGACCGGGTCGCCCGATGGAACACCGCGCTCGGCGCGCGGCTCACCGAGGGGTTGCGCAAGCTGCCCGACGTCGAGGTGCTGGGCTGTCAGAGCAGCCTGGCGGCCGACGCCCCGGTGCAGCAGCGCCAGGGCATCGTGGCCTTTCGCCACCGTCTGATCGGGTCGAACGACCTCGGGTTCATCCTGGCCGCGCACGGGCTTCTGGTCCGCGCGGACGGTCACTGTCAGGGCGACCAGGGCGAGAAGACGGCATCCGTACGGGTGAGCCTGCACGTCTACAACACGGCCGAGGAGATCGACCGGCTCCTGTCGGTCCTGGTCGAGTTCGACCGCGATTGACGGACACGCACCGCGATGCGCGGTTTTGCCGGCTCGGATCGCCTATCCTGTCGGAAATGGCTTCCGTTATCGTGTAGCCCTCCTGTCCGCGCGTCGTCCCGGAGTGCACCCATGGCAGCGACCACCGGCGCGCCCGGCGCCGTGCTCGACCCAACGCAGATCGTCCGGTGGCGCGAGGCGTGGTCCCAGGTCATGGCAGGATTCGTGCCGCACCTCGCCAGTCTTGAGGAGACGCTGTGTCGTGTCGCCGAGGCTGTTGGCGGGCGGGCGCCCGGCCGGGTGCTGGACCTCGGTGGCGGCCCCGGGCTCCTGGCCGAGCGAATGGCGCGGCGGTGGTCCGACGCAGAGATCACCCTCATGGACATCGATCCGGTTCTGCTCGCGCTGGCACGCGGTGCCTTGACGGGCGAGGTGCGGGCGCTGGAGGGTGACCTGTCGACGTCGGGCTGGGTGGACCGTGCGGGTGGCGGCTATGACCTGGTCACGGTGGTCATGACCCTGCACTACCTGCCACTGGCCCAGGTGCGTGCGTTCTACGACGACGCCCGTCGCTGCCTGACCCCAGGCGGACTGCTCATCGTCGCGGACCTCATGCCCGACGAGGGGCTCCCGTCCCTGATGGGCGCGTTGAACCCGGCCCCGAACGAAGCCGCTGCGGAGTTGGCCTGGGCGCAGTGGTGGAGCGACATCAGGGAGATGGACGTGTTGCGCCCGCTACTCGCACAGCGGGAGGCGATCTTCGGGACCCGCCTGCCGGCCGAGTTCACCGCTCCGGCGTCATGGCATGCGACCACCGCCCGTGAGGCCGGATTCGACCAGGCCGGGATTCTCTGGCGATGTGGCAGGCACGCGGCGCTGGCGGCCGTGGCCTGAACGCCGACCGCCCGGTCCCGAGCGCCGCGGGGACGACACATGCACGTGTGGTCATCTCGCTATTAGACGATACTTAGCGAAAACGATTACCGTTCCGCATCTCAGGAATGGAGTGTTTTCGTGAAGCATGGACAACGCATGATCATCGCCGCGGCGACCGCCGCCGCGCTCGTTCTTCTCGGCGGTTGTGGCTCGGGTGACGGTGCCGCCGAGGGCGGCAGCAACGCCTCGTCCGGCACCCGGCTCGCCGTGGTCGCCACGACCCCCGAGGTGGCCGACTTCGTCCGCACCATCGGCGGCAGCGACGTCACCGTCACACAGATCATCAAGCCGAACGTGGACCCGCACGACTACGAGCCCACCCCGGCCGACATCCAGGCGATCGGTAAGGCCGCCATCGTCGTCAAGAACGGTGTCGGCCTTGAGGAGTGGCTCGACCAGACGATCGAGTCGGCCGGCTTCAAGGGCACCGTCGTCGACTCCAGCCAGGGCGTCACCCTGCGCGAGGGCGGCCACGAGGAGGGCGAGGAAGGCCACGAGGAGGGCGAGGGCGCGCACGAGGGCGAGGAGCACGACCCGCACATCTGGCACAACCCGCTGAACGCCAAGACGATGGTCGCCAACATCGAGAAGGGCCTCGCCGCGGCCGATCCCGCGCACGCGGCGGCCTTTGCCGGCAATCTGAAGAACTACACGGCGGAACTCGACAAGCTCGACGCGGACAACGAGGCCGCCTTCGCGCGGATCCCTGCCGATCAGCGCAAGCTCGTGACCAACCACGACGCCTTCGGCTACTACGTCGACCGGTACAAGCTGCAGTTCGTCGGCTCGGTCATCCCCAGCCTCGACACCTCGGCCGAGCTGAGCGCGAAGCAACTCAACGAACTCGTCGCGAAGATCAAGGCGACGGGTACGAAGGCCATCTTCGCGGAGACGTCGCTGCCGCCCAAGAGCGCCGAGGCGATCGCGAACCAGGCGGGCGTCAAGGTCATCGGCGGCGAGGACGCCCTCTACGGCGACAGCATCGGCGCCGAAGGCACGCCCCAGGGCACCTACCTCGGCGCGGAGCGGCACAACACCCAGGTCATCGTCACGGCTCTGGGCGGCTGACATGGACGATGTCGCGGTGGCCGACGCCGCCCTTCGCTACATCGAGGTGAGCGTCGGCTACCACGGCACGCCCGTGCTCACCGATGTAGACCTCGACCTGGTCCCCGGGCAGCGCCTGGCCCTGATCGGGCCCAACGGCGCCGGCAAGTCCACGCTGATCAAGTCGATCCTCGGCCTGGTGCCGGTCCTCGCCGGCACGTCCACAGTGCTTGGTCGTACGCCGGCCCAGGCCCGGGCCCGCACCGGATACGTGCCCCAGACCGACACCCTCGACGCCGACTTTCCCGTGACCGCCGGCCAGGTCGTCATGATGGGTCGCTACCGGCGTATCGGCTGGTGGCGTCCCACCCGCCGCGCCGACCGACGAGCCGTCCACGAGGCACTCGACCGCCTCGGCCTCGCCGATCACGCGCGGACCCACTTCGGCGTGCTCTCCGGCGGCCAACGTCAGCGGGTGCTGCTCGCCCGCGCCATCGCCGCCGAGCCACGGCTGCTGCTCCTCGACGAGCCGTTCAACGGAGTCGACGCGGTGAGCCAGGACGCCATCCTGTCCGTTCTTCGCGAACTCAGCGCGGCCGGGACCACCCTGGTGCTGAGCACCCACGACCTGACGGTCGCACATGAGCTCGCCGACACGGTCTGCGTGCTCAACGGCCGGCAGTGGGCGGTCGGCCCGCCCGATGAGACGTTGACGGCCGATACGCTGCGCCGCGCGTACGGCGGACACGCCATCGAGGTGGCTGACGGCCGGACAGTGCTGGTGGAGCCGTGATCGAGCCGTTCACCGCACCGTTCATGGGGCGTGCCCTGGCCGAGCTCGCGCTGCTCGCCCTCATCTGCGGACCGGTCAGTGTCTTCGTCTTCGCCCGCCGCCTGTCGTTCGTCTCCGACGCGCTGACGCACACCGTGTTTCCCGGCGTCGTCATCGGGTTCCTGGCCGGGGGCATCGAGGGCATCGTCGTCGGGGCGCTGGTCGCCGGCGTCGTGACCGCGGTGGTGCTGACCCTGCTCAGCCATGGCGGGGCGTTGTCCGACGATGCCTCCACCGCCGTGGTGCTCACCGCCATGTTCTCGATCGGCGTGGTGCTCGTGTCACGGCGCTCCTCGTACACCTCGGATCTGACGTCGTTCCTCTTCGGGCGCATCCTGACGGTGACGCCGCGTCAGATCGCGGAGACCGCCGTGCTGGCGGTCGTCATCCTCGGGCTGCTGCTGATCAGCGCCCGCGCCCTGATCTTCCGGACCTTCGACCCGGCCGGAGCCGCCGCCGCCGGCTTCCGGATCGCCTGGCTCGATCTGTTACTCAACATCATCGTCGCGCTCGTCGTCGTCGCCGCGGTACGCGCCGTCGGCACCATCCTCGTGGTCGCGCTGCTGATCGTGCCGGCCGCGGCCGCGCGCATGCTCACCACACACCTGTCGCTGATGGCGGTGATCGGCACCGGTCTCATTCTCGTCGCCGCATACGGCGGCCTGCTGGCCAGCTGGACCGCGTCGGTCGACTACGGCATCTCCCTGACCTCGGCCTCCGCGGTCGTCCTGCTGCTCGTGCTCGCCTACCTGCTGCTGCTCCCGCTGGGCGTGCTGCGGTCGAGGCGCAACCGCGGGCGGATCCTCTCCGACGCAAGGAGGTCTCCGCATGAACTGGTGGGATGACGCGCTGCACCGTGCCACGGCCGAGGTGCTGCTCTCCGGCGCGCTCGCCGGACTCGTCGGTGTCCACGTCGTGCTCCGCCGACTGTCCTTCTTCACCATGGCACTGACCCACGCCACGTTTCCCGGCGTGGTGGCGGCCTCCATCATCGGCGTCAACATCCTCGTCGGCGGTGTGCTCGCGGGCGCGGTCGTCGCGCTGGGCGTCGCCGCACTCAGCCGCCACAGGAGCCAGAACACGGCCGCGGCGACCGGCGTCGTGCTCTCCGGCGGCTTCGCGCTCGGCGCCGGGCTCGTCGCCACCCAGAACGGCTTCAGTCGAGACCTGACATCGTTCCTCGTCGGATCGGTCCTCACCGTCAGCCCGCAGGACCTCGTGACCACCGCGGTGGCGCTCGTCGTCGTCGCGGCCGTCCTGCTGGTCTGCGCCCGTCCACTGCGCTACACCGGCTTCGACCGGGCCGGCGCGCGGGCGGCCGGTTTCGCCACCGGTGTCTGGGACGTCGTGCCCCTGCTCGCCATCCAGGTGGCGGTCGTGACGATCGTCCCGGCCATCGGCACGATCCTCGCCCTCGCCCTCATCGTCGCGCCGGCAGCGGCGGCGCGCCAGTGGTCGCACCGGCTGAGCATCATCACCGCCCTGGCCGTCACACTGGGCGCTCTCAGCGGGCTCGGCGGCCTGTACGCGTCGAGCCGCTGGGACGTCGCCGCCGGCGCGAGCATCACCCTGACCGCCACCGCGATCCTGGCGCTGTCGACCGTGCTGTCCCGGCTGGTCAGATCCAGGCCAACGGCGACCGCCCGCCTGCGGGCCGTTCCCGCATGAACACCGCGCACCTCGACGAGACGAGGACCGCCCTGGACCGCGCGGTGGTCGTGCTGCGCGCCATGGCGTACGAGCACCGGATACGCATTCTCGTGCTGCTGCAGGACGGCGAACAGACGCCGGCCTCCCTGGCGGAGGAGATGTCCGCGGACTCGACGATCATCGCCCGCCACCTGCGGTACCTCAAGGAGGCCCGGTTGATCCGGCGTAAGCGTCGCGGCCGAGAAGTCACCTACACGCTGCAGGGGGAGGCCACCAGGCGGCTCATCACGGAAGTGCTCCACCACGCCCGGCACTCGGCCTGAACATGGCACCGGAGGTCGTGTCAGCCTTGCCGCCGGGCGCCGCCCAACCTGGACTGCACCGGTTGGCACGCGACGTCCACAGGTAGTACAGCGTCCGGTTAATTCAGCCGATGCTGTACCGTCAGGTGGTGGAGACGCTCACGCACGGGCAGGTCCTGGCCCGCTTCGGTCACGCCCTGTCCGACCCGGTCCGGGCCCGGCTCCTGCTCGCGCTGCGCGAAGGCCCCGGCTATCCGGCAGACCTCGCCGACCTGCTGGGCACGAGCAGGCAGAACCTCTCCAATCATCTGGCGTGTCTGCGCGGCTGCGGCCTGGTCGTCGCCGTGCCCGAAGGCCGCCGGTCGCGCTACGAACTCGCCGACGGGCGCCTCGCACATGCCCTGGGGGATCTCCTCGGTCTCGTCCTCGCGGTCGACCCGGCCGCCTGCCCGAGCACCGAGGCCGAGGGCTGCTGCTGATGAGCCCGCCGCGCATCTCGCTGACCGTCGCACCGCCGCCGGTGCGACGGGCGGTGCTGATCCGCCGGGTGCGGCTGTTCGTGGCCGCGACCATCACCTACAACCTCATCGAAGCGGCAGTGGCGATCGGCGCCGGGACGATCGCGTCGTCGACCGCGCTGATCGGCTTCGGCCTCGACTCGGTCATCGAGGTGGCCTCGGCCGCCGCGGTGGCGTGGCAGTTCTCCAGCCCGAACCACGAACGCCGTGAACGCACCGCCCTGCGCGTCATCGCGATCTCGTTCTTCGCCCTCGCCGGCTACGTCAGCGTGGAGTCCGTGCGCGCTCTGCTCGGCACCGACCGCCCCGAGCACTCCACGATCGGCCTGCTACTCGCGGCCGTGTCGCTGGCGGTCATGCCGATCCTGTCCGCCGCACAACGCCGCACCGGCCGGGAACTCGGCTCCGCCTCCGCCGTCGCCGACTCGAAACAGACCCTGCTGTGCACCTACCTGTCCGCCGTCGTGCTCGTCGGCTTGGCCCTCAACTCGCTGTTCGGTTGGTGGTGGGCCGACCCGGCCGCCGCTCTGACCATCGCCGCCGTCGCGGTCAAGGAAGGCCGCGAAGCCTGGCGCGGTGACACCTGCTGCACCCCCACCACGGTGGTACGCGATTCCACTGCACCAGGCTGCGTCGACGGCTGCTGCACCTGACGCTGGTAGGTGAGCCGGCAACTGTCTGCTTTCGGCTAGGACCTGGTCACCTGGGTGGGGAAGAACCGGCGGCGGGCGGCGAGGCTGACGTAGACGAGGGCGACCAGGACCGGCACCTCGATCAGCGGTCCGACGACTCCGGCGAGGGCCTGGCCGCTGGTGACGCCGAACACGCCGATCGCCACGGCGATGGCGAGCTCGAAGTTGTTGCCGGCCGCGGTGAAGGCGAGCGTGGTGGTGCGTTCGTAGTTCAGGCCGATCGCCCGACCGATGGCGAACGAGCCGAACCACATGATCGCGAAGTACGCGAGCAGGGGCAGCGCGATGCGGGCGACGTCCCAGGGCTGGGCGGTGATCGCGTCGCCCTGCAGGGCGAAGAGCAGCACGATGGTGAACAGCAGCCCGTACAGGGCGACCGGACCGATCCGGGGCAGGAACGTCGCCTCGTACCAGTCGCGGCCCTTGGCGCGTTCGCCGAGTTTGCGGGTGAGGTAGCCCGCGGCCAGGGGGATACCGAGGAAGACCAGGACACTGCCGGCGATGTCCCAGCCGGAGACGGACAGTCCGGCCTGCTCCAGGCCGAGCCAGCCGGGCAGGACGGTGAGGTAGAACCAGCCGAGCAGGCCGAAGGCGAGGACCTGGAAGACGGAGTTGAGGGCGACCAGCACGGCGGCGGCTTCGCGGTCGCCGCAGGCCAGGTCGTTCCAGATGATGACCATGGCGATGCAGCGGGCCAGACCGACGATGATCAGGCCGGTGCGGTACGCGGGCTGGTCGGGTAGGAGCAGCCAGGCCAGGGCGAACATGACAGCGGGGCCGATGAGCCAGTTGATGACCAGCGAGGAGATCAGCAGGCGTCGGTCGGAGGTGACGGTGTCGAGGCGGTCGTAGCGGACCTTGGCCAGGACCGGGTACATCATGATCAGCAGACCGAGGGCGATGGGTACGGAGATCCCGCCGACCTTGACGTGGTCGAGGGCGTCGTCGAGGCCGGGGATCAGTCGGCCCAGGAGCAGCCCGGCGACCATGGCGGCGCCGATCCATACCGGCAGGAGCCGGTCCAGCGTCGAGAGCCGCGGTGTGGTGCTCGACGGTGTGGCGAGTGTCGTCATGTGCTCGGTTCCTTTGTTGGTTCCTGAGTGGATGCGGCCGCCCTCGAATGGCCGCTGACCGGAGCGCACCGGGGCGGCTCAGGACTGGGCGGCGAGGTACCGCTCGGCATCGAGGGCGGCGGCGCAGCCGGTGCCGGCGGCGGTGATCGCCTGGCGGTAGGTGTGGTCGACAAGGTCGCCGGCGGCGAAGACGCCGGGCAGGTTGGTGCGGGTGCCGGGGGAGTCGACGGTGACGTATCCGTCGTCGTCGAGGCTCACCTGCTCGCGGAAGAGTTCGCTGCGGGGGTCGTGGCCGATGGCGACGAACACGCCCGTGACATCCAGGACGCGGGTCTCGCCGGTGTGGACGTCGCGCAGTCGGGCCCCGACGACGGCTCCGTTCTGGCCGAGGATCTCCTCGACGACGCTGTTCCACGCCACCCGGATCTTGGTGTTGCTCAACGCGCGGTCGGCCATGATCTGGCTTGCGCGGAAGGTGTCGCGGCGGTGCACGATGGTGACGCTGCGGGCGAAGCGGGTGAGGAAGGTGGCTTCTTCCATGGCGGTGTCGCCGCCGCCGATGACGGCGATGTCCTGGTCGCGGAAGAAGAATCCGTCGCAGGTGGCGCAGGCGGACACGCCGTGGCCGAGGAGTTCCTGCTCGCCGGGGACGCCGAGGGGCCGCCAGGCGGAACCGGTGGCCAGGATGACGGCCTCGGCCTGGTAGACCTTCTCGCCGATCCACAGGGTCTTGGTGGGGCCGGTGAGGTCGACGCGGGTGACGTCGTCGGTGACGAATTGGGCGCCGAAGCGGTCGGCCTGCTTGCGGATGGTGTCCATCAGGTCGGGGCCGGTGATCCCGTCGGGGAAGCCGGGGAAGTTCTCCACCTCGGTGGTGGTCATCAGCGCGCCGCCGGACTGGCTGCCCTCGATGACGAGCGGCGTGAGGTTGGCGCGGGCGGCGTAGAGGGCGGCGGTGTATCCGGCGGGTCCGGAGCCGATGATGATCAGACGGTGCGAGTCGGACACGAAGAGCTCCTGATCAGGGGGCAGCCGCCCGCCGGCGGCGGGGCCGGCGGGCTGGGGATGGTGACAGGGTCAGGCGGCGGTGCGCAGCTCGCCGAGGAGCTTCTCCACCCGGGTACGGATCTCGTCGCGGATGGGGCGTACGGATTCGACGCCCTTGCCGGCGGGGTCTTCGAGCTTCCAGTCCTCGTAGCGCTTGCCGGGGAAGACCGGGCAGGCGTCACCGCAGCCCATGGTCACGATGACGTCCGAGGACTCCGCGGTGGTGTACTCGAGCAGCTTTGGCGTCTGGTCGGTGATGTCGATGCCGACCTCGCGCATGGCCTCGACGGCAGCAGGGTTGACGGTGTCGGCGGGGGCGGAGCCGGCGGAGCGCACTTCGACGGTGTCGCCGGCGAGGTGGCGCAGCCAACCGGCGGCCATCTGGGAACGGCCGGCGTTGTGCACGCAGACGAACAGGACGCTGGGCTTGTCGGACATCAGGAGCCTTCCTTGCAGTACGGGTTGCCGGGCCTATTGACCGGCGCCGGCACAGGAATCGCCAGCAGGGTGCGGGCGGGGGCGCTGTTGCGGTCGAGCAGGCGGTAACGGCGGCGGGACGCGACGGATCCAGCACGCTCCGATGCGTCTGGTCCGCCCCAATCGGCGGCGTGAAGCTCACGCGCTGTGGTTGGGCGCCGGATTGTGGTCATCTCGCAGGTGCGGCTGGTGTCAGTCATGACGGCCTGGCGAACTGGTGACGATGGGGGCGACGCGGTCGATGCGGCTGGCGAGGTCGGCGAACGCGGCCTCGAACGCGGCGTCGGTGTCGACGCGGACCGGGTCGGGCACCGACCAGTGCAGCCGGGGCCGGACCGGGCCGGTGAGTTCCTCGTGGGCGTTGTCGCAGACGGCGATGAGCAGGTCGTCGTCACGCACGATGTCGGCGAGGTGCGCGGTGCCGGTCGCGTCCAGATGCAGCCCGTGGCGGTGAGCCACGGCGACGGCGCGCGGGTGCACCCGATCTGCCGGCTGCGTGCCGGCCGACGCCGCGCAGGTGTGGGTGCGCTCCGACCAGAGGGCGGCGGCGAGCTGCGAGCGGGCGGAGTTGCGGGTGCAGACGAACACCACCCGACCGACTCCGGCCATCGGCGCGGGCATCAGCGCGGCAAGCGCCTCGGGTCGCAGCTGCAGGTAGGTGCGACGGCGGTCTCCCTCGGATCGGCTGCGGACGACGAGGCCGGCGTCGCTGAGGACCTTGACGTGGTGGGCGACCAGATTCGTTGGCATCTGGAGGTCGTGGGCGATCTCGCCGGGGGAGGCGTCGCCCAGGGTGAGCGCGTCGACGATTGCCAGGCGCGCCGGGTCGCCGAGCGCGGCGTGGACCCGGGCGCGCGCCTGCAGAGAGGCAAGCTCAGTAGTCATTGACTCAACTATTGCTGAGCGACCTGGTTGCTGTCAACTGTGCCGAGTCGATGCCGGTGGGGGAGTGGGCGCGTCCGACCGGTCGGAGGTTCGGCCGAGGCTGATGGCGACGAGTCCGGCGGATCGTGGCGTCGCCGGCAGGCTATGAAGCGGTCACCGGTTCGACGGTGAGCAGCGCCGCGAGTTGGCGCAGGACCGCCGGTCGGGCCCGGTAGTACACCCAGGTGCCGCGCCGCTCCGCGTCGACGAGGCCGGCCTCGCGCAGGGTCTTGAGGTGATGCGAGATGGTCGGGCCGGTGAGGTTGAAGGCGGGGGTGAGGTCGCACACGCACGCCTCGCCGTTGTCGGCGGAGGCGATCATCGACATCAGCTGCAGGCGGACCGGGTCGCCGAGGGCCTTGAACGCCGGCGCGAGCACCGCAGCGGTCTCGGCCGGCACGCGGTGCTGCGCCAAGGGCTGGCAGCAGAACCCATCGGCGGTCACGTCGACGAGGGTGAGGGGCGCAGCTTGCTTCGACATTCCTCTAGGTTGACATCCCTCTAATCAACGTGCAACTGTCTGTTTCGACAGACGTCAAGACAGTGGAGAAGTGGAGGAGATCATGGTCAGACTCGGGTGCAGCTCGTCGAGCTGAGCAATCCCGGCCCCGCGCCAGTGGGTTCCGTGTACCCATGTGATTCGACAGTTATCTAAACAGAGGAGTTTGATCGATGAGAACCCTGAACGAGCTACCCGTCGTGGTCATCGGCGCCGGCCCGGTCGGCCTGGCCGCCGCCGCGCACCTGCACGAGCGGGGCATCGCCTTCACCGTCCTGGAAGCCGGCGACACCCCCGGCGCCGCCGTGCGGCAGTGGGGCCACGTGCGGGTGTTCTCCCCGTGGCGGTACAACATCGACCCGGCCGCGCTCCGCCTCCTCGACGAGGCCGGCTGGGTCGCCCCCGACCCGGAGGGACTGCCGACCGGAGGGGAGCTGGCGGGCGACTACCTCCAGCCCCTCGCGCAGCTGCCACAGGTCAAGCCGCACCTGCGCTACGGCGCTCGGGTCGAGGCGATCAGCCGACTGGGCCTGGACCGGCTGCGTACCGCCGGTCGTGAGTCCACTCCGTTCCTGATCCGCCTCGCCGACGGCGAGGAACTGCTCGCCCGTGCGGTGATCGACGCGTCCGGCACCTGGGGCACCCCGAACGTCCTGGGCGCGTCCGGCTTGCCCGCCCGCGGCGAGACCACTGTCGCGGCGTTCCTGGAGCACGCGTTGCCCGATGTTCTCGGCGCGGCCCGGGACCGCTTCGCCGGCAGGCACACCCTCGTCGTCGGGGCCGGCCACTCCGCCGCGAACACGCTGCTGTCCCTGGCCGAACTGGCCGGGTCCACGCCGGGCACCGAGGTGACCTGGGCGATCCGGACCACCTCACCTTCGCGCACCTACGGCGGCGGAGACGCCGACGCGCTGCCCGCCCGGGGTGCCCTGGGCTCACGGCTGCGCGCGCACGTCGACGCCGGCCGGATCCGGCTGCTCACCGGCTTCTCCGTGCACGCCCTCACCCCGACAGACGGCCGGGTGAGTGTGGTGGTGCGCCACGCCGACGGCAGCGAGGAGTCCGTCACCGTGGACCGGATCGTCGCCGCCACCGGCTTCCGCCCCGACCACTCGATCGCCGCCGAGCTGCGCCTGGACCTCGACCCGATCATGGGCGCCACCCGCGCCCTCGCGCCGTTGATCGACCCGAACGAGCACTCCTGCGGCACCGTGCCGCCGCACGGCGTGAACGAACTCGCCCACCCGGAAACCGGCTACTACGCCGTCGGTATGAAGGCCTACGGCCGGGCGCCGACGTTCCTCATGGCCACCGGCTACGAGCAGGTCCGCTCCGTCGTCGCAGCCCTCGCCGGCGACTGGGCCGCCGCCCACGACGTCCAACTCGACCTGCCCGAAACCGGCGTCTGCAACAGCAACCCCGCGGACACCGCAGGCGGCGACAGTTGCTGCGGGCCGGCGCCCACCGCCGAACCCGCAGCGCGCGGACTCGCCACCGGCATCTCCGGCGGGTTGCTGTCCACACCGTTGAACCTGGTCACCCTCGACGCCGCCCCCGCTGGCGCTCAGGCCGGCGGCTGCTGCAGCTGATGCCCGCCACCGCGACGGTGCCCGCCGACCCCACAGTCGGCGGACACTGCTCGTGGCCTGGTCCCAGGTCTTGACGCGAGTCCCGGCTCCTGCGCGGTCGAGAGTGTCCGCACGACGGCTTCCTGACGGGTGAATGCGGGAGTACGGTGTGCTCTGGTGTGCCGGGAAGTCTGGTCGGCGGTCATATCCGCGTCGGCTGCTGAGGACTTCCGTCATGAACGATCTCGCGTTGCGTGCCATCAATCTGACCAAACGGTACGGCCGTTTCACGGCGCTCGACGACCTGTGCCTCGAAGTCCCGGCTGGTGAGGTCTTCGGGTTTCTCGGCCCCAACGGCGCAGGCAAGTCCACTACCATCCGCCTGCTGCTGGGGCAGACTCGTCCCACGTCGGGGCGTGCCTGGGTGTTCGACAGCGACGCGGCGGACGTCGCCCGAGCGCACCGGTCGCTGGCGTACGTGCCGGCCGACGTGGCGTTGTGGCCGCAGCTGACCGGCGCGGAGATCCTGCACCTGCAGGCGTGTACCGGGCCGGGCGTCGATCTGGCGTACCGCAATGAACTGGTGCAACGGTTCGGGCTGGATATCAGCAAGCCGGCCCGTACCTACTCGACGGGGAATCGGCAGAAGGTGGCGCTCGTCGCGGCGTTCGCGACCCGAGCGCCGCTGTTGGTGCTGGACGAGCCGACCAGCGGCCTCGATCCGTTGGTGGAACGCGAGTTCCGCCTCGCTGTCGCCGAGGCCCGTGACCGTGGACAGACCGTGTTTCTCAGCTCGCACCAGCTGGCCGAGGTCGAGGCGGTCTGTGACCGTGTCGCGATCCTGCGGGCCGGCCGGCTCGTCGAGATCGCCACCATCGAACAGCTGCGGGGTCTGCACCGCGCCGAGGTGACCGTGTCGTACATCGGCGTACCGCCGCCAGGTCTTGATCTGGTCCCTGGCGTCGACGCGGTCGAACAGGTCAGTCCCGGGCGACTACGGTTCTCGCTCATCGGGCCGCCGGCACCGGCGTTGCGGGCGCTCGCCGGCACCGAGGTCTCCGCGTTGGCAATCCGCGAACCGAACCTCGAGGAGATCTTCCTCGACTACTACGGTGCCGCGGAGAGCCCTCGATGAACACCAGGACGGTCCCGTCCGCCATCGGACGCAGCGTGCCGGCCGCCCCCGGGAGGGCCGTCACCAGGCTGGCAGTGCGCCAGGTACGCCGCAGCGGCCTGATCGTGCTGGTGCTCGTCGCTGCCATGCCGGCGCTCGTGGCGAGCACATACGCCAGCGTCATGGCGGATCCCGCCGCGGCGGGCAGCATTGCCACGCTCGCCGCCAACCCTGCCATCCGGACCCTGTTCGGCGAGCCGATCGCCCTTGAGCAGGCTGGCGGATTCACGGTGTGGCGGGTCGGCACCTTTCTCGCTGTCCTGCTCGCCGCCTGGGCGATCCTGGCATGCACCCGCATCACCCGGGGTGAGGAGGACGCCGGCCGGTGGGACGTGCTGCTGGCGGGGCGGGTGCCGCTGCGAGACGTCGTGGCCCGTCACCTGGTCGCCGTGATGGTCGTCCCGGTCGCCGCGGGCGTCGCCGTGGCCGTGGTGCTGCTGCTGGCCGGTACCGACTCGGCCGGGGCTGCCGTGCACGGTGCCGGTATCGGTGTGCTCGGGTTGTTCTTCGTCGCCGTCGCCGGACTGGCCGCGCAGGTGTTCCCGACCCGGGCGGCCGCGACCGGAACCGCCGTGGCAGTGCTCGGTACGGGCCTGTTGATGCGCATGGTCGGCGACGGCCTCGCCGGACTTGGGTGGTTGCGCTGGTTGTCACCGTTCGGGCTGCTCGCTCTCAGCGAGCCGTACGCGCGGAACCGGATCCTGCCGCTGCTGATTCTGCTGGCTGCGGCGGTGCTGCTGGCCGGCGTCGCGGTTGCCGCTGCTGGCCGCCGTGATGTGCGTGGCGGTCTGATCGCGGTCGCCGGCGGCCGCCGCCCGCGACTGATGCTGCTGTCCGGCGTGGGTGCGTTTGCGGTGCGGCGCATGCTGCGGCCCTTGACCGGCTGGATCTTGGGCATCGGCGCCTACTACCTGCTCATCGGTTTCACCACGGTGTCGGTCACCGAGTTCCTGACCGACAATCCGGCGCTCGCCGAGGAGGCGGCGCGAGCCGGGTTCAGTGCGCTCGGTGCGGTCGAGGGGTTCGTCGCGACCTTGTTCTCGCTGCTGGCGTTGCCTGTCGGGGGGTTCGCGGCGGTCCGTGTGTCCGCTCTCGTCGCGGCTGAGAACAGCCGCAATCTCACGCTGCTGACTGCTCAGCCGGTCACCCGGATCCGTCTGCTCGCCGCTGAGATCGGTGCGACGGCCGCAGGTTCGATGGCCCTGGTAGGTGTTGCCGGTTTCGCTGTCTGGGTGGGCATCACCGCGACCGGAGGTGGTCTCAGCTTGCTTGCCGCATTGGGTGGGGCCGGGAACACGCTGCCGGTCGTGCTGCTCAGTCTCGGGGCGGCCACTCTCGCCGCCGGCTGGGCGCCGCGGGTGGCGGCCTTCGCTGGATCGTTGCCCGCGATCGGCGGGTTCTTGCTCCTGGTGATCGCCGACAGCGTCGGCGCACCCGGCTGGGTTCGCGAACTCTCGCCGTTCGCCCACCTGGCGCCGGTCCCGCTGACTGCGGTCGACTGGACCAGCACGCTGATCATGACCACGCTGGGCGTCGCCCTGGGCGTGGCCGGTGTCATGGGCTATCGGCGGCGCGATCTTCAGGGCTGAAAACGGCCGCAGCAGGCGGTCGGGTGCGCGAGAGGGCCCTCGACAACCGGGCATTCATCGGGGCCTGTCGGGGCTCCGGACGAGGCTGCCCCGGGCGGCGTCGCGACGGCACCGCTGCTGGAGCCCCTTGGCCTCAGCCCCGCCGCCGACGCGCGTCTCGACCGACCGTCGCCGGCCACCCTTCGGACACTCTGCGTTCACCCTCAGTTCTTACGTAGTTCAAAGGCCGCTTTGAGGTTCACCTGGTTACGTCCACTTCGTCCCGACCGTAATCAGATGGGCCACGAGGATGCGACTGCCGTTCCGACGACGTACCGTGCCGCCGGACCGCCCCGGTGGCGGTGAACCACCAGACTCCGACCGTTCGACCCCGTCGGGCAACCAGGCCGCCGGCCGTAGCGACGATCACGTCGGTCATGCGCTGCGGGCACCGAGCAGGCTGCACGCCTTCAACCGCTACGAGATCAAGTATCTGATGCCGAGCACGGCCGTGCCCGTGCTGCGCAGGGCACTCGCCAGCCGGCTCGACGCCGACAGTCACGGCGTCGGTGGTGGCTACGGCGTCTGGAGCGTCTACTACGACACCCGTGACCTTCGGTTCTACTGGGAGAAGATCGAGGGCTTGCGGTTTCGGCGCAAGTTGCGGGTGCGGCACTACGGCGACCGGTTGACCGTCAACGACGACAGCACGGTGTTCGTGGAGATCAAGCAGCGGGTCAACCGGGTCACTCAGAAGCGCCGGGTCGCGTTGCCGTACCACCTCGCCCGCGACCTGTGCGACCGCCGGGAGATGGTCGCACACGAGCCGGGCCAACGAGCGTTCCTCGAGGAGGTCCTGGACCTGCTCTGTCGGCTGGACCTGCGCCCGGTGGCAATGACCGGTTATCAGCGTGAGGCGTTCGTCGGTCGCGGTGCGGAGGCTGGTCTCCGGGTCACCGTCGACCAGCGGGTACGTGGCCGCGACCGCGACTTCCACCTCGGCGCCGACGCCGAGAACCGGCTCATCGTCCCGCCTCGGCTCGCGGTCGTGGAGCTGAAGGCGAACGAGCGGGTCCCGTACTGGCTCACCGACCTCGCGGCCGAGCTGAGCATGTCGGTGGTGCGGATTTCGAAGTACTGCCAGAGCGTCGAGGCGTTCGGCCGCGTACCCCGATCGGTTTTCCATGTTTCCGATGACGACCCCGCCGGCACCCCCGTGCCGGCTGCTGCCCGAAGTGAGGCCTGACCCCATGCCATTCGACGTCCAGGATCTGTCTGGCACGTTCAGCGTCGGCGACATCGCGATCGCGCTGTCGCTGTCGTTCGTGCTCAGCGCCATGATCGGCTGGGTCTACCGATTCACCCACCGCAATGTCTCCTACAGCCAGTCCTACGTGCAGACCCTCGTCATCCTCGGCATGCTCATCGCGCTGATCATGCTGGTGGTCGGGTCGAACATCGCCCGCGCGTTCGCCCTCGTCGGGGCGCTGTCGGTGGTGCGGTTCCGCAACGCCATCAAGGAGACCCGGGATGTCGGCTTCATCTTCCTCGTGATGGGTGTCGGCATGGCCGCCGGCACCAGGTTCTACACCCTGGCGATCGTCGCCGCGGTGGCGATCAGCCTCATCATCCTGGTGATGTACCGGTTCAACTGGTTCGCCTCCAGCATCCAGCGGCAGGTGGTGAAGGTTCAGGTTCCGCCGGACGGCGACTACACCGCGAACATCCAGGACATTCTCATCGCGCACACCAGTGAGTTCGAGCTGGTCAGCATGGAGTCGATCCGCGGTGGTGCGCTGACCGAGATGATGTACACCGTCCGGCTCAAGAAGGGCCACGGACCCGGCGACCTGATCGCGGCCCTCGGCGAGCGGACCGGCGGGCAGCGGGTCACCGTGCTGACCGGCTACGACCAGACGGACCTGTGATGGCACCACCATCGCCACCGTCGGCGGCGCCCCCGCCCGCTGCCGTGCGGCGACGGCTGGCGCACCGGATTCCGGTGCGGGTGCGCCACTACTGGAAGCTGCTTGCCGCCTGCGCGGTGTTCATCGTCGTCTGCGCGGTGGTGTTCAGCACCGTACGGGTCACGCCGCTGGTGACCAGTAGCGCCACCACCGCCGACCAGGTCACCCAGAACATCGGCGGGACGGCGGACCTGTTCGACGCGACGGTGGCGCATCGGATCACGGTGACGTTCCGCGACGAGGACTACCAGCGGCTGCTCGACGACTTCTGGAAGGACAACGAGAAGAGTTTCCTGGAGGCCGACCTGACGGTCGACGGCACGCGCATTCCCAGCGTGGGAATCCGACTGAAGGGCAACTCCACTCTCGCCGGACTGACTCGGGACGGCGAAGCTCGGCAGCGGGGGTTCGGCCCTGGTGGGCCCCCAGGTGGTGGACAGGGCCCTCGACCGGGTGGCAACGGTCCACCCGAGGGCTTCCCCGGCGGCGTACCAGCGGGTGCGCCGGAAGGCGCGGCGCCAGGCGGTGCGGGTCCGGGCGGGTTCGCCCGCGCATCGCTCGAGGCCGAGGAACCGGAGACCCTGCCGTGGCTGATCCGCTTCGACGAGTTCGTCGAGGGCCGCCGCTACCAGGGCCACCGCGAGGTCGCCGTGCGGGTCGCGGGCATGGGTGGCGGCACCACGGTCCTCAACGAGGCGGTGTCGCTGCACGTGTTGGCCGCCGCCTCCGAGGTCGCCCAGCGGTACGCGTACTCGAGTTTCACCGTCAACGACCGGCCCACCACGGCCCGGCTCATCGTCGAGCACCCGGACGAAGGCTTCGCCGACACGCTGGGCGGTGATGGTGTGCTGTACAAGAGCCTGGCCACCGGGCAGTTCACCGACCAGGGCGACGACCCGACCAGCTATACCGACGACTTCAAACAGATCACGATGAAGGGCAGCCAGGATCTCCAGCCCGTCATCAACCTGATCAGGTGGGTGAACACCAGCAGCGACGCGGACTTCGCCGCCCACCTGGACGACCATGTCGACGTACCGGCCCTCGCCCGCTACCTGGCCGTGCAGAACCTTCTGCTCAACTTCGACGACATGGCGGGGCCCGGCCGCAACTACTACCTGTGGTACGACCTGGACACGAAGAAGTTCACCGTCGTCGGTTGGGACTACAACCTCACCCTTACCGGCGACGCCACCCAGGGCCCGCACGATCCCAGTCGGATGGGCGGCCGTTTCCCGCCGGGTGGAGGCGCCGTACCCGGCGGCATGCAACTACCCGAGGGCATGCAGCTTCCTGAGGGCATGCAGCCGCCGCCGCAGGGCATGCCGCGTCCGGGCGGGGACGCCGCCGATGCGCAGGGCCGGCCGAACGGCTTCGGCGGCAACAAGCTCAAGGAACGCTTCCTCGCCAGCGCCGCCTTCAAGCTGGTGTACGAGAACGCGTACCGCGAGCTCTACCGCAAGATCTACGCGGAGGGCACCGCGTCGAACGCCGTCGAGACCATCACCAGGGTCCTGTCCACGGTCACAGGGTATGACCAGCAGAAGACCGCGGCGGACGTCGAACAACTGACGACACTCGTCCGGCAGCGCACCGAGCACCTCGCCACCGACAGCGTCATCACCAGCGGGTGACGCGGTAGCCGGCGACGAGGCGTAGGACTCGGCGGGCGGCGGTGTGCGATGCAGGCACACCGCCGTCCGTGGGTGTCCGTCGATCGGCAGGTCGGTGTCCGTCGCGACCACGCGGATCGCTGGCTTGAGCAGCGGCAATGCCGCCCGCAACCGCTTGTGTCGTAGCCGCCCTCCACGGAGGTGACCGCCGGTCACCGCCGGCCGCGTCCACAGCCCGAGCCAGGGTGAGGACCTACTCGTCTAGGGCGTGGCGGTGGCGCTGGGGCGGAGCACGTTGCACGCCTGCATGGCCTCCGCGACCTTGGGATCGGTCGTAGCCGGGTTGGCCCGAAGGTCGACACCGCGGTCGGCAAGGCAGTTGCGGTAGGCGGCGTCTGCCTCGCGGTTGCCGCCCCCGGGGCCGTTGCCCCCCGGACCACCGGTGGGCCGCTGTGACGCGCACGCCTCCTGTGCCTTCTGCCAGCTCGCGTCGTCGACCCCTGGCGGGCGGAAGCCATCCATCCGCCCACCACCCGGCCCACCGGACGGGAACGCGGTGGGACGCCCGGACGGGAACGCGGTGGGACGCCCGGACGGGAACGCGGTGGGACGCCCGGAGGGAAATGAGGTCGGCCGGCCCGAGGGCAAGGTGTTCGAGATGTCGATGCCCTGGCCGCGTAGGCAGTCGAGGTATGCCGACATCCCCTCCGGCGCGCCTGCGGAGGTCTGGCCGGGATCGCTGGACCCACCCTCACCATCCGAGCCGCAACCGGCCACCATGAGCAGCGCTGCCGACCCGGCGGCGAACGCCAGGGTCCATCGCAGGCGGGGAGACTGTCGCGTGCGCAGAGACACAGGTCCTCCATCCTCGTCGTGCCGCCGGATTCGGGGAACGTGCCGCGGCACACCGGCCCATGCAACCGCCACTACCTCCGTGTCAGGTCAGGTGAAGCTCAAAGAACCCTTCGAATCGACTCTGAGGGAACTCCGAGGTACGGCTCAGCGATCTGCGAGGTGAGCCCCCGATACTCGCCGCTTATGGGCTTTCTCCGAGGAAGATGGCGTGGCTACGCCAGGCTCGCTGTGTGCGGTCTCGCCGTGCTGGTCGTGCTCGGCGTCGCGGCGGTGGTGTGGACGTCGCACCGGGGAGGGTCGGCTCGCTCGGGCAACACCAGCACTGCGCGCGTCGACCGGGGCGAGGTCGTCACGGCGGTCGCGACGACCGGATCGCTTGAGCCCGCGCAGACCCGCACGCTCGGCTTCGCCACCGACGGTGCGGTGACGGCGGTCAACGTACGCCCCGGTGACCAGGTGAAGACCGGTCAGGTGCTCGCCGAGATCGACGCCACCGACGCCAAGGAGCGGGTGGCCGACAGGCGGCAGGCGCTGGAGGACGCGGAGGAGGCGCTCGACGAGGCCGAGAAGACGAGCGACGCGGGGCCGGCCGCCTGCCCCATCGCTGCCGCCCGCGTCGGGCAGATCGTCCCGATTGCTCTGCTCGCGAGTGGCGGCGCGACGCCGTCGCCTCCCACGACCCCGTCGCCTTCGGTGACACCGTCGGTGGCACCGAGCGGCCAACCGTCGCCCTCGCCGACCCGATCGGTCCAGCCGACCGCGAGCCAGTCACCGGGCTCCGGTAGCGGCCAGAAACCGGGCGGTGGTCAGGCGCCCGGTGGTCAGGCACCCGGCGGTGCGGTGCCGGGCGTCGGTCGGGACGCCGGGTGTTCCGGTCAGCGGGCCGCAGATCCTGTGCTCGCCGCGCAGCAGCGGGTGACCAGTGCCGAGGTCGCGTTGGCCGACGCCGAGGATCAACTTGCCGGCACCAGGATCAAGGCGCCGATCGGCGGGAAGGTGCTCACGGTGGCCGGTGCGGTGGGTGCCGACGTGCGAACCGGCGGCGCGTTCGTCACCCTGGCCGACGTGGCGGGCATGCAGGTGGCGGCTGATGCACCGGAGGCCTACGCGGGTCGCCTGGAGATGGGTCAGAACGCGACGGTTACGCTCGCCAATCGGCCGAACGAGGAGTTCGCCGCCCGCGTCGTGCGGATCGACCCGGTCGGTGCCGCCGATGGAGACCTGGTGCGGTACGGCATCGTGCTCGCTTTCGAGGAGGTCCCGGCCGAGCTCCTTGTGGGCCAGAGCGCGAACGTCCGGGTGCGGACCGGTGAGGTCGCCGGCGTGTTGCGGGCACCGTCGGCGGCGGTGCACGCCGATGGGACCGTCGTGGTCAGGACGGCCACTGGTTATCAGGCCCGCGCCGTCGGCGTCGGGCTACGCGGCGACCAGTACACGGAGATCACCAGCGGACTCATCGAAGGCGACGAGATCGTCACAGCCGGCGCAAAGGCTGGTCCTAGCTGACTCCGAGGTAGCTCCGATAGAAGAATGACGTGGCTGGACGGTTGACCCGAGTGCTCGTCGTCGACGACGAACCCAATATCTGTGCCCTGCTGTCGGCGACGCTGCGGCTCATCGAGTTCGACGTGCGTGTCGCCGGCGGCGGGCACGAGGCGTTGGCAGCCGCGGTCGAGTTCGAGCCCGATCTGGTGGTGCTCGACGTGATGATGCCCGACCTCGACGGCTTCCAGGTCGCACAGCGCCTGCGGTCCGGGCCGGGCCCGCACGTGCCGGTGCTGTTCCTGACCGCACGCGACGCGGTCGAAGATCGCATCTCCGGCCTGACCGTCGGCGCCGACGACTACGTGACCAAGCCGTTCAGTCTGGAGGAGGTCGTCCTGCGCATCCGCGCGATCCTGCGGCGCAGCCGCATCGATCCAGACGACGACACCACCGTCCTGCGCTACGCCGATGTCGAACTCGACGAGGAGGCGCATGAGGTACGCCGCGGTGGACGACTGGTCGACCTGTCGCCAACCGAGTTCAACCTGCTGCGCTATCTGCTGGTCAACGCGGGCCGAGTGGTGAGCAAGGCGCAGATCCTGGACCGGGTCTGGAACTACGACTTCGGCGGCGACGGTCGGATCGTCGAGTCGTACGTCTACTACCTCCGGAAGAAGATCGACTGCTGGGAGCCGCCGTTGATCCACACGGTCCGTGGCGTGGGTTACGCGCTACGTCGACCCCCGGACGAATGAGGGTCCCCAGGTGGCGGCACTGGACGCTGCGGTCCCGCCTCGTCGTCGCCGTGGCCACGCTGAGCGCGGTCGCTCTGGTCGTGTCCAACGCGGCCGGCATCGTGCTGCTGCGTCAGTACCTCACCGACCAGATCGACAACCAACTCGCCGGGATGCGCCACATCGCGGCCCGCCCGTTGCCGCCCGACCAGGCCGGCGACAATCCGTTCCCCCGTGGCCGCTTCGACCTGTACCGCACCATCCTGTTCTTCGACCCCGACGGCCGCCAGTTGCCGTCCCCGTCACCTGATGAGATCTCACCACCCCGGGTGGGGGCGATCGCCGCACTGCGCGACAAGGCGGACGACGGGCCGTACACCGTGGAATCGGTCGATGGTGGGGACCGCTGGCGGGTCACGGTGGTCACCCAGCCCGACGGCGGTCTGGCCGTCGCCGCCATCTCGCTTCGCCAGGTCGAGGCCACGGCCGACCTGCTGCTCGCCATCGACGTGGTCGTGATGATCGTCGTGCTGTTCCTGCTCGCGCTGGTCGCCGCCGCTGTGGTCCGGATTGGCCTGCGCCCGCTGATCAGGATGGAGAGCACCTCCACCGCGATCACCGCCGGCGACCTGACCCACCGGGTGGACGACGCCGACCCGCACACCGAGTCGGGCCGACTGGGCATCGCGCTGAACTCGATGCTCGACCGGATCGAATCGGAGGTCGCCGCCAGGACCGCATCCGAGCAGCGGCTCCGGCAGTTCGTCGCGGACGCGTCGCACGAACTGCGCACTCCGCTCACATCGATCCGCGGCTTCGCCGAGCTGTATCGGCGCGGCGGTGCCCCGCCTGGGCGGCTGCTGGACGAGACGATGTCCCGCATCGAGGCGGAGGCCGCCCGGATGGGGCTGTTGGTCGAAGACATGTTGTTGCTGGCCCGGCTGGACCAACAGCGGGAGCCGCAGCGACGCCCGGTCGACCTGCTGGCGATCGCCGCCGACACGATCCGCGACGCGCACGCCCGCCGCCCCGACCGCCCGGTCCAGTTGGCCAACTTCGGCGGCGACCAGTGCGCCTTCGACCCGGTGACGGTGCTCGGGGATGAGCACGGGCTCCGCCAGGTCGCGACGAACCTGGTCGCCAACGCGCTGCAGCACACGCCGCCGAACGCCCAGATCACCGTCCGGGTCGGTCGGCTGGCGACGTACCGGCCCCGTCGGCACCTTGCCGCCGTGGTCGGCGACGAGCCTCCACGTCGTACGCCGATCGCGGTTTTCGAGGTCGCCGACGACGGCCCGGGCCTACCCGCGCAGCACGCCGGGCGCGTCTTCGAGCGGCTCTACCGGGCCGATCCGAGCCGAGCGCGGAGCCATGGCGGCTCCGGGCTCGGCCTGTCGATCGTCGCGGCGATCGTGAGCGGCCACGGTGGCCGAGTCGAACTGGAGACGAGCCCGGACCAGGGAGCTGCTTTCCGGGTGCTGCTGCCGACCGGTTCCCAGTCAGCTTTGAGCTAGCGCGGGGCTTGCTCCGAGCCGCCTCCGGCAAGCTGTCGCGCATGCGCCACACCCTCCCGCGACCGGGTAGGCCGTCGTTTTCGCGACTGCGGACGTCGCCAGCCCTGCTCGTCAACCTCGTACTCGCCCTGGCGGTGGCCGGCGCGGCCACCTGGGCGTACACGTCATTCAGCACCGCGGAGGCCGCCGAGTCGGGCTCCGGTGGCAGCCGCACCATCGCCGTAGCCCAGGGCACGGTCACCGCGACGGTCTCCTCTTCGGGCACCGTGCGTAGCTCCTCGACGGCGAGCGCCACGTTCGGCACCTCCGGCACCGTCACCGCGATCCGGGTGCAGGTCGGCGACAAGGTGACCAAGGGGCAGGTCCTGGCGATGGTCGACGACAAGGCCGCGCGGCGGCAGCTCACCGCCGCCCGGAGCAACCTCGACGCCGCCGAGGCCGCACTCGACCGGGCGGAGGACGCCGACGGTGACACCTCCGAGGCGGAGGCCCAGGTGGACGAGGCGAAACTGAACGTCGACGAGGCCGAGGACGCCGTGGCCGGCACGACCCTCAAGGCGCCGATGGCTGGAACGGTGACCGCCGTCAACGGCACGGTCGGCGGGTCGGCCTCCGGGTCCGCCAGCAGCGGTGGCAACGCTTCGAGCGGCGGCGGCAACGCGCCGGGTGCCGCCTCCAGCGGCGGCGACACCGGGACCGGATCGTCGTCCGCGAGCTTCATCGAGATTGCCGACCTGAGCCGGCTGGAGGTCTCCGCCTCGGTCGCCGAGGCGGACGCCACGAAGCTCAAGGCCGGCCAGACCGGCACCGTCAGCTGGAACGCACTGGCCGGCGCGCGGTCGGCGGCCAAGCTCGCCGCCATCGACCCCAACGCGACGACGGAGAACAACGTCGTGACCTACGGGGTCACGTTCACCCTCGACGACCTACCCGAGGGAGTACGCGCCGGCCAGAGCGTCACCGTGTCGGTCACTGTCGGCAAGGTGGACGAGGTCGTCTACGTCAACTCGGCGGCCGTCACCAGCGTGGGCAACCGCCACACAGTCACCGTGCTGGACAACAGCCAACGGGTCGTCCGCGCGGTGGAGGTGGGCCTCAAGGGCGACAGCACGACCGAGATCAAGTCCGGGCTCGCGGTCGGAGAGCAGGTGCTGATCACCATGCCGAGCGACTCCAACCAGGGGACGCGGCCCGGTGGCGGTTTCCCCGGCGGAGGGGCAGGCCCCGGCGGCGGAGGG
Organism: Micromonospora sp. B9E7; assembly: GCF_039871815.1. Taxonomy (NCBI): domain Bacteria; kingdom Bacillati; phylum Actinomycetota; class Actinomycetes; order Micromonosporales; family Micromonosporaceae; genus Micromonospora; species Micromonospora sp. B9E7. The sequence goes on along the minus strand of NZ_JBDPLX010000009.1, from coordinate 24,944 downwards.
TTCCCCGGCGGCGGCGGTTTCCCCGGCGGCGGCCGTGCCGGAGGTGGCCGGTGACCGTCCTCGACGTACGCACCGTCACCAAGGTGTACGGCCAGGGCGCCGCCACCGTCCATGCGCTGCGCGGAGTGTCGTTGACCGTCGCGCGGGGCGAGTACCTGGCGATCATGGGTTCGTCCGGCTCCGGCAAGTCCACCCTGATGAACATCCTGGGCTGCCTCGACATCCCGAGCACAGGTCGGTACCTGCTCGACGGCGTAGACGTCAGCCGGCTCAACGACCGCCAACTCGCTCTGGTGCGCAACCGCCGGATCGGCTTCGTCTTCCAGTCGTTCAACCTGATCCCCCGTACGTCCGCGGTGGCCAATGTCGAACTTCCGCTGGCGTACGCCGGCATCAAGGCGGCCGAACGTCGTCGACGGGCACGGTACGCGCTGGACATGGTCGGCCTCGCTCAGCGCGGCGGCCACGAGCCCAACCAGCTCTCCGGCGGCCAGCAGCAGCGCGTCGCGGTGGCCCGGGCGCTGGTCACCGAGCCTGCGCTGGTGCTGGCCGACGAACCGACCGGGAACCTCGACAGCCGGTCGACCGAAGACATCCTCGGCATCTTCGACGACCTGCACGCCGCTGGCCGCACCATCCTGCTGATCACCCACGAGGAGGACGTCGCCGCCCGCGCGAGCCGCCTGATCCGGCTTGTCGACGGCCAGATCGTCACCGACGTACGGCAGCAGCGGGTGCTGGCATGAGCGCCTTCGAGGTGTTGCGTTTCGCCGTACGCGGGATCGGTGCCAACAAGCTCCGCTCCAGCCTCACCATGCTCGGCATCCTGATCGGCGTCGCGGCCGTGATCCTGCTGGTCGCCGTGGGCAACGGCTCGGCCCGCCAGGTCGCTGACCGGATCGAGGCACTGGGCACCAAGACCCTGACCGTGCAGGGGGTCGGCGGCAGCGGCGCCCTCACCTCGGCGCTGGCCGAGGCGCTGAACGACCCGGTTCTGGCCCCCGACGTCGCGTCGGTGTCGCCCGTCGCCAGCACCCAGGCGACCCTGACCTACCAGGGCACCGACCACTCGGTGCAGCAACTCGTCGGCAGTTCCCCGAGCTACTTCACCGCCTCGAACTCGCCGGTCGGCACCGGAACGGCGTTCACCGCCGACGACGTCGCACAGGGCCGTCCGGTCGTGGTGATCGGGCGGACCGTCGCCGACGAGCTGTTCCCCGGCGTCGAGGCCGTCGGGAAGGAGATCACCGTCAACGGCGCGCTGTTCACCGTCATCGGTGTGCTGGGCGAGAAGAGCAGCGCCTCCGGCTTCATGGACGCCAACGACGTCGCGATCGCACCACTCACCGCGGTCCAGCAGGCGCTCACCGGATATGGGCCGCTCACCTCGATCGTGGTCGAGGCCCGGAGCCCGGAGACGGTGACCGATGCGCAGTCCCAGGTCTCCCTGATCCTGTCCCAGCGAATCCAGGCGCCTACCGGCTCGAACTCCCAGCCCTACCGCATCCAGAACGCCTCGCAGCTTCTGCAGACGCAGACCGAGACCGCCGACACGTTTACCACGCTCCTCGGCGCGGTCGCCGGCATCAGCCTGCTGGTGGGTGGTATCGGCATCACCAACATCATGCTCGTCACGGTCACCGAACGTACTCGGGAGATCGGTATCCGTAAGGCTCTCGGCGCACCGCGTCGGGTGATCCTCACCCAGTTCCTGGCAGAGGCCACGATGTTGAGCCTGCTGGGCGGCGGGCTGGGCGTCGCGACCGCGCTCATCGGCAGCAACTTCACCATCGTCGGCGTACGGCCGGTCATCGTGCCCAGCTCGATCGCCCTCGCCCTGTGCGTGTCGGTCGCGATCGGGCTCTTCTTCGGCAGCGTGCCCGCCCACCGGGCAGCCGGCCTGCGCCCCATCGACGCCCTCCGCTACGAGTAACCGGGAGATCGTTTTGACCGCATCCACACTGGACGCCGAACTGACCGCGGCGGCTGACCGCCGTTGGTGGAACAGGACGACGATCCTTCTCGCTGTGGCGTTCCTCCTCGCCGGCGGCTTCGTGGCAGGAATCGAGGTGCAGAAGCAGTTCGGCGCGCAGCCCGCCGCCGCAGGACTGGGCGGATTCCGGGGCCAGGGCGGCCTCACCCCACCGACGGCCCCTCCCGGCGGTGGCTCGATCGGCGGCGGCACCCAGGGCAGGCCACAGCGCGCCAACACCACCACCGGCACTGTGAAGCTCGTCGACGGCACCACGGTCTACCTGCAGACAGAGTCCGGGGAGGTGATCACGATCCGCACCAACGGCGACACGTCCGTACAGGTCCCCGGCCAGTTGAAGAGCTTCAAGCCTGGCGACAAGGTCAGCGTGGCCGGCGACACCGACGCGAACGGCTCGGTAACCGCGTCGTCGGTCACGAAGAGCGACTGAGGCGACGGCGTCAGGTCATTCGAAGCCACCGTTCGTTGACGCCGCGATGCGGAGGCTGTTCCAATGCAAGTCGTCTGAATGTGACGGTGTCGTTGGTCGTCGCAGCAGGTGGCGGGGCCGCGATCGCAGGGGAGAGCGCTATGACCGGGCTCGCGGAGCAATCCCTGGCCGAGATCACCATCCCCGATTCCTCGGACGTGCGGGGCAACGTGACGCTCCCGGCCACGGTGCCGGCGGTGCCGGGCGCGTCGGTGACCTGGAGATCGTCCGAACCGGGGGTCGTCTCCGACACGGCCGACGGTGCGATCGCACCGGGGGTGGTACGGCGGCCACCGGCGGGGTCCGAGCCGGTGACGGTGACGCTGACCGGGTGCGCCACCGCCGACGGAGACAGCGCATGTCGGGACTTCGCCCTGACGGTGCGACCCGCGGTGGACCTGGCGCCGTTCTCCCGGTACGGGATGGCGAACTTTGCCAGGTCCAACAGCCAGGCGGGGCAGCAGATCTACATGGCCACCAGCGTCGGCAACGACGCGACCCGCTGGACGGCGGCCAAGGGTGGGCAGGTGTTCCTCCAGTCCACCAAGGGCATGCACGCGGTGCGGGACCCGTCCGTCGTCCGCTCGCCGGAGGGGGACCGGTTCTACCTCGTCGCCACGGACCTGAATGTCGACGGCCGGGCGTACGGGTGGCAGAACTGGGACTGGGCACAGAGTGGCGCGAGCCGCTACATCGAGGTGTGGGAGTCCACCGACCTGCGAAACTGGTCCGAGCAACGGCACGTCCTGGTGGCCCCGGAAGAGGCGGGCATGACGTTCGCACCGGAGGCCATCTGGGACACCTCGATCGGGGCGTACGTCGTGTACTGGACGTCGTCGGTCTATCCGAGCGGGACGTACTACACGCCCGATTGCACCGACCCGAACGGTCGCTACCCGCTGACCAGGAACCAGACCCTCTACACCACCACCCGGGACTTCGTGACCTTCACGCCACCGCAGGTGATGATCAACCGGCCTGGCCACGGGACGCTGGACGCCGTCGTCATCCGGGATGACGAGGACGGCTCCTACCACCGCTTCGTCAGCGACCGCACCTCCACGGGCGTCGGGACCACCCCGTACGTCCCCTCGTGCGGCTCCGAGGACATCTACCAGGAGCGGGCGACGTCGGTGCTCGCGCCGCCCGAGCAATGGGAGCTGGTCAAGGGCTGCATCACCCACGACACGATGGCTACCACGTACGCCGAGGCTCCGATGGTGGTGAAGGCCAACCCCGGTGACGTACGCGGGGAGGGCTACTACCTGTATGCCGACCAGAAATGGCTCGGTTCCCCGTCGGGAGGCCGCCTGGAGGAGCAGCTGCACCCGTACTGGGGCGACGACCTCGCCTCCGGCCAGTGGACCCCCATCGACTGGGCGCAGAAGCCGGACTACGACCTGGCCCAGGGTGTCATCCGCCACGGGAACATCTTCGCGCTGACCCAGGCTGAGCACGCGGCCCTGCGCGGCGCGGACCTGTCGTCGATCTCGGTGCGGACGCCTCCGACGCGGACCCGCTACGCCCTCGGTCAGGCCCTCGACCTGACCGGCCTCGTGGTCACGGCCGACTACACCGACGGCGTCCAGGATGAGGTGCTGCTCGCCGGACACGGCGGATACACCGTTTCGGGGTACGACCCGAACACCCCGGGGAGGCAGACCGTCACCGTCTCCTACACGGTCGCGGGTCAGACTCGGACCAGCTCGTTCCCCGTCGACGTCGTGGGGCTGTCGCCGGCGTGCTCACCGTGACGGGTTGAGTCGAGCGGGCGGGCCGGGCGTGGTGCGGGGCCCGCCCGTTTCTGTCCGGCCTTTCTCAGGTGTTGATCACCTGGTGAGGGCGGCGAGTCGGAATTGTTGGTTGGTTTGTGCGTGGCAGTCGTAGAGCTGGATCTGGGCGCCGTTGTTGGTGCTCCAGACGTCCAGGCATCGTCCGGATTGGACGTTGGTGATGGTGCCGTTGGTGTTGAGGTTCCACTGTTGGTTTGTTTGGTTGTGGCAGGTGTAGATCTGGACTGCGGCGCCGTTGCCGGTGCCTGCCGCGTCGAGGCACATGGTGCCGTACACCTGGAGTTGTTTGGTTGTGGTGTAGGTCCAGGCTTGGTTGGTTTGTTTGTTGCAGTCGTAGAGCTGTACGCGGGTGCCGTTGTTGCGTGAGGCGTTGGGTACGTCGATGCATCGGTTGGACTGGGTGCCGATGATTTCGCTGGCGGAGCCGGGTGGGGCGGTGGGCGTCGGGGTGGGCGTCGGCGGATCGGTGGGGGTCGGCGTCGGCGTGGGCGGCGTCGTGCGGTCCAGGCCGAAGAACTGGATGGCGACGCGCGCCATGCCGCTGGAGGGCAGGCTGTGCCCGGCGCCCTGGATGGCGTACGCCTCGACCTGGGTGCCGAAGCGGCGGCGGTTCCAGTTGGGCTGCGGGGTGTCGGTGGACGTCGGACTCTGGCTCAGCCCGTGCACGTTGGTCCACTGCTCGACCGACTCCTGCAGGAGCGAGTAGGGCACGAGGGTGTCGTTGGTGCCGTGCCAGAGCTGGATCGGCGGGCGCGGGCCGGTGTAGCCGGGGTACGCCGCTCGGACCAGGTCGCCCCATTGCTGTGGGGTCCGGTTCATGCTGCCGTTGGTGCACGACCCGCCGGGTGGGTAGGCGGCCGCGTTCGCGAAGCAGTTGAAGGGCACGCCCATGAACGACGCGCCCGCTTTGAACAGGTCGGGGTAGACCGCGAGCATGTGCTGGGTCATCATCCCGCCAGACGAACTGCCGGTGGCGTAGACCCGATTGATGTCACCGGCGTACTGCTGCCGGGCGTAGTTCACCATCGACTCGATGGAGACCGGGTCGCTGCCACCACCACGGCGCTTGGACGCGTCCGACCAGGTGTCGAAGCACTTGCCGAACCCGGCCTCCTGCATGGCGCTCGGGTAGATGACGATGAAGCCGTACTGGTTCGCCAGCGAGGCGAACTCGCTGCCCGAGTAGAAGCCCGGGCCGGAGCCGCCGCAGCCGTGCATGGCGACCACGATCGCCGGGTTGGCCGGACGGACGTCGGGCACGTAGATGTGCATCCGCATCCCGCCCGGGTTGCTGCCGAAGTTGGTCACCTCGGTCAACGAGGCCGCAGAGGCCGGTCTCGTCAGGCCGGGTATCGCCAGTGCCAGGCCAGCCGCCGCGAGGAACACGGCGAAGCCGACCAGCAGCCGTCGATAGAGTTTCACGCGCTTCACTCCCTTGACGCTTGATTGGACGCGGTGAGTCGCACCAGCCGGGTCACCGGAAGCGGTACATCACCGTGTTTGGACGCGACGCGCCGGGCCGGCCTCACCGTCAACCTGTCCTTGGTGAAGTCGGCCGAGGCAGGTTCATGCCCGTCGGGTCGCCAGGTGACCTCCGCCCGGGGAGGTCGATCAGCTGCCCGCTGGCTCTGCTAGCTCCCGCAACGCCAGACGCATTACAAAAATTGTCTCCCTGGTCGGCAAAACTGTCAATCGACGTTTCGCTATGGATGTAGCGAGGTGAGCGGAAATCAGCTCCGTATGACGGGGGGCGGACGCACCTGGCCGGGCGCCTGCCACAATCGGATCTACCAAGCGGTCTTCCCCGATCTGCGCCGGAGCGTCGTGTGGTCAGCCCCTTCAACATCCACGAGATCTTCCCGGACAGCGCAGACGGCTCCACCCAGCTGCCCCGTAGACAGTCAGGCAGCTCGCCCCAAGGCTTGGCCGTGACGCTGCTGGCCGACTACACAATTCAGGGCCGCACCTGGCTACCCTCCGCCGCTCTCGTGGCGCTGCTCGCCGAATCGGGCGTCAACACGGCCGGGGCGCGGACGGCCATCAGCCGCCTGGCTCGCCGCGGAGTGCTTGAGACCAGCCGACAGGGACGTCACAGCTTCTACCGCTTGACCCAGCCCGCCGCCGACAACCTCGCACGGGGTGCACGTCGGATCGCGGCCTTCGTCGGACAGGCCGAGTCGTGGGACGGCTGGTGGACGCTTGTCGCCTTCTCCCTACCGAAGGAGGCAAGCGCCGAGCGACGCGCACTCCGCGGACAGCTTCGATGGCTCGGGTACGCGCCCCTGTACGACGGACTGTGGGTATCACCGCACAATCTCGGCCGCACGCCCAGAACGAAGCTCTCCGCGATCGCGCTCGGCGCCACGACGGTGTTCCGCGCACGGCATGTGGAAATCGAGGCGGTCACCAATCGGGTACCGATCGACGCCTGGGACACCGCCGCGGTCGTTCGCCAGTACGACTCCTTCGTCCGACGCTGGGATGCCCTGTTGCCGGGTGTCCAGTCGGGAGACGTCACGGCGGCGGCGGCGGTACGGGCGCGCACCGAGGTGATGGATGCCTATCGGCGCTTCCCCATTGTGGATCCGCTGCTGCCGATCGAGCTGATGCCTGCGGGATGGCCCAGGAGGGACGCGCGAGCGGTGTTCGTCGCGGTGTACGACGGGCTCGCCGAGCCCGCGGAGCAGCACGTGCGTGCCGTCGCTCACCGGTACGCCACCGGGCCGCAACCCGACATCCGGGCACACCGCGTCGACCAGCTTGGCGACCTCTGGGCCGATTGCGGCAACCCTCACCTTGTTGCGGCGCTGGAGGAGATGAACCAATAGGGTCACCGGGTCGCTCTGGAGCGTCCCGGCGTCGAGGCCAGTGCGGAAACGGCCGCTCCGACGGGGGCAGGAACTGCGCAATGCCGACCCGTGGGGTGAGGTGTCTGGGTGACGAGGGCGGGCCCGGCGTGGTGCCGGGCCCGCCCGTTTGCATCCGGCCTGCTCAGGTCGTGATCATCCGGTGAGGGCGGCGAGTCGGAATTGTTGGTTGGTTTGTGCGTGGCAGTCGTAGAGCTGGATCTGGGCGCCGTTGTTGGTGCTCCAGACGTCCAGGCATCGTCCGGATTGGACGTTGGTGATGGTGCCGTTGGTGTTGAGGTTCCACTGTTGGTTTGTTTGGTTGTGGCAGGTGTAGATCTGGACTGCGGCGCCGTTGCCGGTGCCTGCCGCGTCGAGGCACATGGTGCCGTACACCTGGAGTTGTTTGGTTGTGGTGTAGGTCCAGGCTTGGTTGGTTTGTTTGTTGCAGTCGTAGAGCTGTACGCGGGTGCCGTTGTTGCGTGAGGCGTTGGGTACGTCGATGCATCGGTTGGACTGGGTGCCGATGATTTCGCTGGCGGAGCCGGGTGGGGCGGTGGGCGTCGGGGTGGGGGTCGGCGGATCGGTGGGGGTCGGCGTCGAGGTGGGCGGCGTCGAGGGCAGCAACGGGCAGGTGCTGCGGTAGGTGACCACGCCGCTGGAGTCCAGCAGTGGGCAGAGGAACTGGCTGTACCGGGCGTCGTTGTCGATGAACATCTTGACGAACGGCAGCATGGTCCGGACCATCACCGGGTTCGACCGCCCGACCATGAATCCATGATCGGCACCGGCGACCTCCAGGTAGACGCTCTCCGTCGTGGTGGGGAGGCTGTTGTACAGGCCGGTGGCGTAGGACGGGGTGACCACCGTGTCCGCCTGCCCAGAGAAGATCATCGTCGGTACCCGGTCGTTGGCCAGGTTCGACGACGGCGAGTACGGCGCGATGCCGACCACTGCCTTCAACGACGAGCGCCGGGTTGCTGCGCTCAGCGCACCGCCGCCGCCCATGGAGTGACCGGCGACCGCCAGTCGGTTGGGGTCGACCCGGTCGCGTACCGGGCTCTGCTGGGTGAGGTAGTCCAGCGCGGCGAGCAACTGGGTGCCTCGGGCCGTGTCGAAGTCGTTGCGGCTGTTGGTCTCGATGCCGATCACGACGAAGCCGTGGGAGGCCAGCCACGGTCCCATCCAGGCCAGTTCGGCGGAGAACAACGCGGTGTAACCCGGCGAGATCGCGATGGCCCCGAATGTGCCCTGGCTGGTGTCGGTCGGGTAGTAGATCCTGCCGCCGTTGAAGCCGTACCCGGTCGGGACGCTGACCGAGGTGTTGGCGAAGGGGCCGTTCACGGCGGTGACGCTGGTCCGGGTGGGGTCGGGGCCGCGCTGGTACGGGTTGTCGGCGGCCGACGCCGACCCGGTCGCCAAGGTGATGGTGAGCAGTCCGACCGCGGCTGCGATCCCGGCCGCGGCGATCTTGAACAGTCGTCCCCGAGAGCCGGGCGACACGGGCGGGGGGTGGTCTGCGGTTCCTCGCACTGTCGGTACCTCCTGGTGGTGGGGTGCAGGACGGGCGGGCTCGGTGTTGTGCCGAGCCCGCCCGCCCCGGCGTTGGCCGATCGTCAGCGTTGCAGCGTCAGCAGACCCGGCCGGTACGGCAGGAGGCCGTAGTCACCGCCCGAGCTGGGAGAACGCCCCTGGTAGAGCAGTTGCAGGTTGCAGGCGTCGACTGTCATGGTCTGATCGGCGTTGCTGCGGATCAGTTCGCCGTGACTGATGTCGTTGGTCCAGGTGGCACCGCTGTTGGCCTTGCCAGCGAAGGGGTTGCTCTCCGACGTGGCCTGCGGCGTCCACGTGCCACCCAGGCTGGTGGCCGTGAACGATCGGAAGTAGCGCCCGTTCGCGCCGATCGCCTCGACGAGCATGAGGTAACGGTTCTGCCCCTGGAGCTTGTAGACCTGCACCCCTTCGAACAGGTTGTTCGTCGAGTCGGTCATGATCGTCGTGTAGTTCGACCCGAAGCTGCCCGGGAAGTTCCCGATGGGCATGCTGGCCCGGTAGATCCTGCCGTTGTCCCCGGCGAAGAACAGGTACATGTTCTGGTCGTCACCGATGAGCGCCTGGTCGATCGGGCCGGTGCTGGAGTTGGAGATGCTTCCGGTGAACAGCGTCTGCGCCGCGGACCAACTGTTCACGTTGGTCGGGTCGGTCGAGGTGCGGTAGGAGAACGCCGGCCCACCCCACTGATAGGCCAGCACCCAGACGTTGCGCGGCGCGAAGTAGAACAACGACGGCGCGACCGCGGCGAACGGCATCTGATTCTGCGACGCCGACCCCATCTGGTTCCAGTTCGAGAAGAGGCCGAAGTTCATCGAGCCCCACGTCGTTCCCGTGTCGTGGGTCGTCGCGTAGACCAACTGCTGGCCGTTGTACGGCGCGTGCGTGAAGTCCTTCAGCGACACCCACCCCGACCTCGGCTGCGCCAACGCGCCCGTCGACGACCAGCGGTACGACGAAGGAAGGTCACACGTACCGCCGGGTGGTGGCGTCGTCGGCGTCGGCGTGGGCGTCTGGGTGGGGCCGCCGAGGGAGGCGAGCCGGAACTGCTGGTTGCTCTGGCCGTGGCAGTCGTAGAGCTGGACCTGGGCGCCGTTGGTGGTGCTCCACACGTCCAGGCAGCGTCCGGACTGGACGCTGCTGATGGTGCCGTTGGAGTTGACGTTCCACTGTTGGTTGGTCTGGCTGTGGCAGCTGTAGATCTGGACGGCGGCGCCGTTGCCGGTGCCTGCCGCGTCGAGACACATGTTGCCGTACACCTGGAGTTGTTTGCCTGAGGTGTAGGTCCAGGCCTGGTTGGTTTGCTTGTTGCAGTCGTAGAGCTGCACCCGGGTGCCGTTGGTGGTAGCCGCGTTGGGTACGTCGATGCACCGCCCCGACTGCGTGCCGACGATCTCGCTGGCGGAGCCCGGTGGGACGGTGGGGGTGGGGCCCGGCGTGGTGGGCGTGGGAGTGGGGCCGGGGCCGGCGCTGTTCAGCGCCTCCAGGGTGGCCGTGTACGCGGCCTTCTTGTTGCCGTTGCACTCGAAGAGCAGTGGAGTGCCGCCGGAGCGCCACGAGTCGCAGTCGCGCACACCCCACACGGTGACCCCGTTGCAGCGAGCCACGGCCAGGCAGTCGTTGACCACGTTGCGGTAGGTGTTGGCCTGCGTCGTGCCGGATCCCTCGATGTCCAACTCGGTGATCTGCACGTCCACCCCGAGGGCGGCGAAGCTGGACAGCGTCGTGCGGTAGTTGCTGTTGTACGGCGAGTTGGCGTTGAAGTGCGACTGGAACCCGACGCAGTCGATCGGCACGCCACGAGACTTGAAGTCGCGCACCATGTTGTACACGGCCTGGGTCTTGGCCCAGGTCCAGTTGTCGGTGTTGTAGTCGTTGTAGCAGAGCTTCGCGTTCGGGTCCGCCGCGTCGGCGGCACGGAACGCGGCCTCGATCCAGTCATTGCCGGTGCGCTGCAGGTTCGAGTTGCGACGGGCGCCGCTGTTGCCGTCCTCGAACGCCTCGTTCACCACGTCCCACGAGTCGATCTTGCCGCGGTAGTAGCTGGCCACTCGGGTGACGTGGTTCAGCATCGCGTTCCGCAGCGTGGTGCCCTCCATGCTCTGCATCCAGCCCGGCTGCTGCGAGTACCAGGCCAAGGTGTGGCCCCGGACCTTCCAACCCCGGGAGATGGCGTGGTTCACGATCCGGTCCGCGTTGCCGAAGGTGAAGTTGTTCTGCTGCGGCTCGGTCGCGTCGATCTTCATTTCGTTCTCGGGAGTGACGCTGTTGAACTCGCGGTTCAGGATCGTCGTGTAGGCGCTGTCGCCGAGCTTGTTCGCGGCGACGGCGGCACCGAAGTACCGGCCGGACTGGGCTGCGGCGGCTCCGAGGGTCGTCTCGGCGGCCTGGGCGAGATTGGGCACCAGCGACACGACCAGGCCCAGAATTATCGCGGCCGTTCCGGAAAATGTGAGTGTTCGTAGTCGGGTGCGCCCGATGGGACGGGTCCGGGAAACCATGCTGATCCTCCAGTGGTGGGATAGGAAATTCCTGTCGCTGTTCCAGTGGGAGGCCCCGCTCGAGCGGCGGCGGCCACGATGCTGAGTCCGCCCGAGCGGGCCGGGACTCACGTCAGGCGTACGCCCGGATGCGAGTCGACTCGGGCTACCTGGCCAGCGGGTGAAGATTGCGACGAGTGGGTCCGGTCGCCCGTCGGGGGAGTGGTTGCGGGTGCTGGGCTCTTTCGGTGGTGGACGTGGTCACCTGGCAGGTGGTTGGGCCTGACGGTCGCGTGCGGCGCCTCCAGTGCTGAAGGGATCTTGTTAACGTTCACAGCGATCGATGGCTCCCAGGTTGACAGAAAGTTCCAGGATTCTCAACCGGTAGTTTCGGGCCTGTTACGGATCAGAACAGTTCGGCTTGAGCCTTCGACCGAACAAGATCAACCGACCGTGCGGTAGCGCCCGCGAAAGCTCGCAGCGCACCAGCCGAGTCACGAGGGTCTATGGCTTGCGAAGTGTTAGCGGTAACAGCTACCGTCGGCCGCAGAAGCGAAGGGCACGCTTCCACGCTTCACTCGACTCGCGCCGACCGCCGAGGCGGTTCACGGGCAGCGCGGCTGGTCACTCCGGGCATCCTGGTTGGCATTCGCACCGCCGGGTCAGGCTGACCGCCGACTCATCGGCAGCCACGGCCGCCACCGTCCACCTCCGCGTGGAGACCCGACCTGTTCCGTACCCGGTTCGGGCTTTCGTCCGGCCGGCCGGTGGGCTGCGGCCCGCAGATATCTGGATCAAGGGCGACGGCACAGCCGCCTGCACGTGCGGACCCCACCCAGGCGTCACCACGGCGAGGAGTTCTCCTGATGAATTCGAAGTACCTTCGAGCGACATACCGACGGGTCAGTCTCGTCGTCGGCGCGGTGATCACACTGCTGGCGGCGGGCCTGATGGTCGCCGGCAACGCCCAGGCGGCGGCCGGCTGCCAGGTGGCGTACACCGTGCCGTCGCAGTGGCAGGGCGGTTTCACCGCCGACGTGAAGGTCACCAACCTCGGCGACGCGGTCAACGGCTGGAGCCTGACCTGGACGTTCCCGTCCGGTCAGCGGGTCACCCAGGCCTGGAACGCGACGGTCACCTCGTCGGGTGACCAGGTCACCGCGAAGAACCTGAGCTACAACGCGGCCATCGGCACGAACGCGACGGTCTCGTTCGGCTTCAACGGGTCGTGGACGGGCGGCAACACCGCACCGACGTCGTTCGCCCTCAACGGGGTCACCTGCACGGGACGAGTGGGCGAGACCCCCACCCCCACCCCCACCGACCCGCCACCAGCGGGCGGCGACGCGATGGCGACGGTGGCGGCGATGCAGCCCGGGTGGAACCTGGGCAACACCATGGACGCGATCCCCGACGAGACCGCGTGGGGTAACCCGCTGGTCACCCAGGCTCTGCTACGGCAGATCAAGTCGCAGGGCTACAACAGCATCCGGATACCGGTGACCTGGAGCAACCACCACGGGCCCGCCCCGACGTACACCATCGACACGGTGTGGTTGAGCCGCGTTCGCCAGGTGGTCGACTGGGCGCTGGCGGAGAACCTCTACGTGCTGGTCAACCTGCACCACGACTCCTGGCAGTGGATCAACGGCTATCCGGGTGACCGGACGAACGTCATGAACCGTTACACCGCGCTGTGGACCCAGATCGCCACCACGTTCCGCGGCCACTCGTCGAAGCTGGTCTTCGAGAGCATCAACGAACCGCAGTTCGCCGGCACGTCCGGTGACGCCCAGAGCGACGAGGTGCTGCGCGAGCTGAACGTCGCGTTCGTCCGGCTCGTGCGTCAGTCCGGTGGGAACAACGCCACCCGCCTGCTCGTGCTGCCCACCCTGAACACCAACTCCAACCAGGCCCAGCTCGACGCGTTGGCGACCACGATCAGCCAGCTGGGCGACAGGAACATCGCGGCGACCGTCCACTTCTACGGGTGGTGGCCGTTCAGCGTCAACATCGCCGGCGGTACCCGATACGACGCCAACGTCGAGCAGGACATGGTCGACGGCTTCGACCGGGTGCACAACACCTTCGTCGCCAGGGGCATCCCGGTGATCGTCGGCGAGTGGGCCCTGCTCAGCTACGACTACACCCGGCCTGGCATCATCGAGCGTGGTGAGCTGCTCAAGTTCTTCGAGGCCGTCGGCTACCAGGCACGGACCCGAAAACTCACCACCATGCTCTGGGATGCCGGGTCGTTCCTCAACCGTAACGACCTCCAGTGGCGCGACCCCGGCCTGTACGCCCTGATGAAGGCGAGCTGGACCACCCGGTCCGCGACCGCGTCGTCCGACCAGATCTACGTACGCCGGACCGGCACCATCACCAGCAGGTCCCTCACCCTGAACCTCAACGGGGCCTCGTTCCGGAGCCTGCGACAGGGCAGCACCGTTCTGACCAGCGGCACCGACTACACCGTCTCCGGCACCACGCTGACCCTGACCAGCGCGGCGCTGACCCGGCTGGTCGGCAACCGATCCCCGGGCGTCAACGCCAACCTCGAGGCGCACTTCTCACAGGGTGTGCCCTGGCCGATCAGCATCATCTCCTACGACCCGCCGACGCAGACCGCGGCCACCGGCACGACCAACTCGTTCACCATCCCCACCCAGTTCCGTGGTGACCTGCTGGCCACCATGGAGGCCAAGTACGCCGACGGCAGCCCTGCCGGGCCGGCCAACTGGACCTCGTACAAGGAGTTCTGGAGCAACTTCCAACCGGACTACGCGGCGAACACCATCCTGCTGAAGCCGGAGTTCTTCGCCGAGGTCAACGACGGCTCGACCGTCACTCTCACGTTCCACTTCTGGAGCGGCACACAGATCACGTACCGCGTGACGAAGTCGGGGACGTCGGTCACCGGCAGCGTCTCCTGACCGGAGCGAACACCGACGTTCGGTGGCCAGGGCGTCGACGATGCCCTGGCCACCACCTGTCTCTGGTGGCGAAAGGCGGCGAAAGGTCGGCATTGGCGCGTGGTGAACGACGGGTATCCCGGACGGCGTTACTACGCCGATCATTGCCCGGAGATCGATATGAGTCATTCTCACCTCCGCGTGGAACGCCCGGGCGCGGAGGGCGAGACGTGGCACCGGAAGCCGGGCGTAACCGAACGGCCCGACTCCGCGTCCCCGGAGGATCGCCATGCCCCGTACCGCTCTCCGCAACCGGCTCGCGGCGTTCACCGCCGCCGTCCTGACCGCGAGCGTCCTGACGGTGACCCCGCCGTCACCGGCGCTGGCCGCCAGCACGTTCGCCGCCAACGACTACTGCCTCGGCCAGTGCGCCGACATCCTGCCTCCCGGGCAGAACGGCAACGCCACGCTGGTCGCCATCCTGGCGCACCAGGCGCTCGGCACCCGCCCGGCGCACTCCAGCGACCAGCTCGACGAGTACGCGAACCTGGTCTACAACTACGCCGGGCTGACCGACGAGCAGATCGCCCACTTCTACAACGACGCCTCGTTCGGCGTTCCGGCCGCGCAGGTGGAGAGCACCATCTCCCCGCGTGCCGATGTCACCATCGTGCGGGACAAGGCCACCGGCGTTCCGCACATCACCGGCACCACCCGCGCCGGCACCATGTTCGGCGCCGGCTACGCCGGAGCTCAGGACCGGCTCTGGGTGATGGACCTGCTGCGGCATGTCGGCCGCGGCAACGTCACCTCCTTCGCCGGCGGCGCGCCGGGCAACCGAGAGCTGGAACAGAGCGTCTGGGCCAACTCGCCCTACACCGAGGCGGACCTCCAGGCCCAGGTGGACGCCCTGCGCACCAAGGGCGCCCGGGGCCAGCAGCTCTACACCGACGTGGTCGACTACATCGCCGGCATCAACGCCTACATCGACAAGTCGATCGCCGAAGACAACTACCCGGGCGAGTACGTGCTCGCCGGCGCCGGCAAGCCGAAGCACTTCACCATGACCGACCTCATCGCCACCGCCGGTGTCGTCGGCGGTCTCTTCGGCGGGGGCGGAGGCAGCGAGATCCAGTCCGCGCTGGTCCGGGTGGCCGCCCGAGCCAAGTACGGCACCACCGAGGGCGACCGGGTCTGGCAGGCGTTCCGGTCGCAGAACGACCCGGAGACCGTGCTCACCCTGCACGACGGGCAGAGCTTCCCGTACGGGGCGACGCCGCCGGGCGCGACCAGCGCGGTGCTCCCCGACGCCGGCTCGGTGGTCGCCGAGCCCCTCGCGTACGACGCCAGCGGCGGGGCCGCCGCCCGCACCGGCACCAGCACCGCCACCCAGGGGCTGCTGGGTGGCCTGTCCAACCTGCGCGCACACGGCATGTCCAACGCGGTGGTCGTCTCCGGACGGCACACCACCACCGGCAACCCGGTCGCCGTGTTCGGGCCGCAGACCGGCTACTTCGCGCCGCAACTGCTGATGCTCCAGGAGCTGCAGGGGCCGGGGATCAGCGCGCGCGGCGCCGCGTTCGCCGGGCTCAACCTCTACGTGCTGCTCGGCCGGGGCCAGGACTACGCCTGGAGTGCCACCTCCGCCTCGCAGGACCTCACCGACACGTACGCGGTGCCGTTGTGCACCACCGACGGCAGCGCCCCGACGCTGCGGTCCAACCGCTACCTCTACCACGGGCAGTGCCTCGCCATGGAGGCGCTGGAGCAGCGCAACTCCTGGTCCCCGACGCTTGCCGACTCCACGCCGGCCGGCTCGTACACGCTGCGCGCGCTGCGCACCAAGTATGGGCTGGTGGCCTACCGAGGGCTGGTGAACGGGCAGCCGACCGTGTTCACCAAGCTGCGCTCGACCTACCGGCACGAGGCTGACTCGGCGATCGGGTTCCAGGCCTACAACGATCCGTCGGCGATGGGCAGCGCGGCGGCCTTCCAGGCGTCCGCGGCCGACGTCGGGTACGCGTTCAACTGGTTCTACGTCAACTCGACCGAGGCCGCGTACTTCAACTCCGGCGCGAACCCGGTCCGTCCGGCCACCGCCGACCCGAACCTGCCCACGAGGGCCGAGCCGGCGTACGAGTGGGCCGGCTGGAACCCGGACACCAACGACGCCACCTACACCCCGGCGTCGGCGCATCCGCAGTCGGTCAACCAGGACTACTACGTCAGCTGGAACAACAAGCAGGCACGGGACTTCGGGGCCGCGGACGGCAACTTCAGCTTCGGCTCCGTACACCGGGGTCAGCTCCTCGACGGCCCGGTGCGCGCCGCGATCGCCCAGCGGAAGCTCGGCCGCGCCGACGTCGTCAAGATCATGGCGGATGCGGCGGTGACCGACCTGCGCGGCCAGCAGGTTCTCGGCGACCTGCTGCGGGTGCTGGACAGCACGTCGGTCACCGACCCGGCGCTGGCCGACGCGGTGGGCAAGCTGCGGGCCTGGCAGCAGGCCGGTGCCCGCCGGGTGGAGACGTCCCCCGGCTCCAAGGTCTACCAGCACGCCGACGCCATCCGGATCTTCGACGCCTGGTGGCCGCTGCTGGCCTCGGCGCAGTTCCGCCACGGCCTCGGACCGGACCTCTACGCCGCGCTGGTCGACGCCATCGAGGTGAACGAGGCGCCGTCGGGTGGCCAGAACGGGGGGCGCGACGGCACCGCGAGTTGGGCCCCGCAGGGTCAGGCACACAAGGGCTCGTCGTTCCAGTACGGCTGGTGGGGCTACGTCGACAAGGACCTGCGCACCGTGCTCGGCGACCCCGTCGCCGGTGGGCTGGGCCGCGCGTACTGCGGCAACGGCGACCTCGGCGCGTGCCGGCAGGCCATGCTGGACACTCTCGGCCAGGCCGCAGCGGTGCCGGCCACCACGGTCTACCCGGGCGACAAGTCCTGCGGGGCCGGCGACCAGTGGTGCGCCGACTCGATCGCCCAGTCCGGGCTCGGCGGCATCACCCACCCGCTGATCGCCTGGCAGAACCGCCCCACCTACCAGCAGGTCGTCTCGTTCCCGGCGCGCCGGGGCGACGACGTCGCCAACCTGGCCCAGGGTCGCCCGACCACAGCGTCGAGCACCCAGTTCCTGACCAGCCACACCCCGGGCAAGGCGGTCGACGGCAGTCTCAGCAGCCGCTGGGCCAGCAGCTACAACGACAACCAGTGGATCCGGGTCGACCTCGGCGCGGCTCGCACCGTCAGCCGGGCGGTGCTGCGCTGGGAGTCCGCCTACGCCACCTCGTACCGGATCGAGGTCTCCGGCGACGGCAGCTCCTGGACCCCGGTGTTCACCACCACCACCGGCAACGGTGGCGTCGACAACGCCACCTTCGTCCCGGTCAACGCCCGCTACGTGCGGGTGTACGGGGTCAAGCGAGCCACCTCGTACGGGTTCTCGCTCCACGAATTCGAGCTGTACGGACGCTGACCTCGCCCGGAGGGGGCGGCGGGAACCACTCGCCGGCCCCTCCGGGGGCGTGGGCGGTAGGCGGTTTCACGGCCTTGAGCAGGATCGGGGAAATCGCTTGTCGGTAGTAGCCCTGCCTGCCTAGCCTGCTGGCTGTGCGCACTCTTCACCTTCCGATTCACCAGGTGCACCGGTGAGTGGTCGTCTTCGTGAGATCGCCCGGCAGACGGTGGCGATCGCCGAGTCGGGACGCTACCGCAGTGGCACCGGTGCCGAGGTCGTCATCGGCGGAGCGGTACGCGCCGCGGTCGCCGGCACTCGTCATCACCTACCGGACGAGACGCTCGCGGTGAGCGACGCGGAGTGCGGCGCCGGCAAGGTGGAGGTGACACACGAGTCGACGTTGCAGGCGGCCCAGCGGCTTGGGCCCGGTGCCGCGTGTCTGGTGTTCGCGTCGGCGAAGAACCCGGGTGGCGGGTTCCTGGGCGGGGCGAAGGCGCAGGAGGAGAGCATCGCTCGCGCATCGGCGCTCTACCCGTGTCTGCTCGCCGTGCCGGAGTTCTACGAGTTCCATCGCGCTCAGCGGGATCTGCGTTACAGCGACAGGGTCATCTACTCCCCGCTCGTGCCGGTGTTCCGGGACGACAAGGGCAACCTGCTCGAGCAGCCGTACACCACGTCGTTTCTGACGGCTGCGGCGCCGAACCTCGGCGCGATCGTGCGTAACCAGCCCGCGGATGCCGCAGACGTGCCGGCTGTACTGAACCAGCGTGCACGGCGGGTGCTGGAGGTCGCGGCTGCGCACGGGTGCCGAACGATCGTGTTGGGTGGGTGGGGGTGCGGGGTGTTCCGCAACGATCCCGCCACGGTGGCCGACGCGTTCGCCGAAGCGCTGCACGTGGTCGACCGATTCGACCGCGTGGTGTTCGCCATCCGTGACGGCCTACCGGGTACACCGGTGTATCGCACGTTCGTGGAGCGCTTTCCAGGAGCCGCCGTGGAGTCGCCGGGCGGCAACGATCGAGGGTAAGCATCGCAGGGCACGTCGCGGCTGGGCGGACTGCGGGATGCTGGCGACCTTGCCCAAATCATCTTAGTCATTAAGATAACTGCATGGGCATATCGACGGACTTCTCGGTGGCAATCGCCGGCGCGGGCCTCTCCGGCCTCTGCCTCGCCCAGTACCTGACGCGCGCCGGCATCGACGTGCACGTCTACGAGCGGGATCCGGGCCCCTTCGTCCGGCGGCAGGGCTACCGGATCATCCTCGACCGGTACGGGCTGGAGGCGCTGCGCGAGAGCCTGCCCCGCCAGCTGTACAACCTGGCGCTGGCCACCGGCGACGAGCCCGGCGGGCACCTACGCTTCACCGACAGCCGGCTGCGGGACGCATTCACCATCACCTTCAAGGACGAGCCGCACGCGACCCGCCAGGTCGACCGGCTGACCCTGCGGTCGATCCTGCAGTCCGGGCTGGACGGGCGCATCCACTACGGCAAGGAAGCCGTCGCGGTGGACAGCGGCGGCCCGGCCGGGCTGCGGCTGCGGTTCTCCGACGGCGGGGCCGCCGCGGCAACCGTCGTCGTGGGCGCGGACGGCGTCGGCTCGGCGCTGCGCGCGCAGCTCATGCCGGACGCGGACCCGGCGAGCACCCCGATGGCGGGCATCTACGGACGGTCGCCCCTGCGGCGCAACGGCGAGAGCGTCATCCCGGACGCGCTGCGTACCAGCGGGGTTTTGGCCATCGCCGACCGGCCGGGCCGCGCCTTCTTCTTCACCTCCATGCGGTTCGGCGAGAGCCCGCAGGAGGCGTTCGCGCGCCTGGCCCCGGGGACGTACGCGCCCACCGGCTACGACTACGTCATGTGGGGTCTGCTGCTCCGGCAGGAGGAGGTGCCCAGCGGCGTCCGTGGGGACCTGCTGGCGCTGTGGCGACTGGCCTCCCGGATGAGTGCGGACTTCCACCCGGTCGTCCGGCGGCTGGTCGGCACGGCCGAGCTGGACGCCACGGTGCTCAACCTCTTCGCCACCGGCCGACGCCCGCGCCGGTGGGCGGTGCCCCGGGCGACGATGATGGGCGACGCCGTGCACGTCATGCCGCCGTTCGGCGCTCACGGCGGCAACACGGCGCTGCGCGACGCCGCGCTGCTCGGCCGCCGGCTGGCCGAGGCCCGGACGAGCGGCACGCCGGTGGAGGAGGCGATCGCCGGCTACCAGGACGAGATGGTGCCCTACGCCTTCCGCGCCGTCGACACCGCCGCCGGGCTGATGCGCCGCCTCACCGGCGGCGCGGTCGCACCCCACTGGGTGCTGACCCGCGTGTTACCTCGGCTGCACCGGGTCACCGTGCCGGAGGCATGATTGCGGGCATGTCCCACGAGCCGGCCCGTGCGTCCGCGATGGCCGACCTCATGCGAGCCGGGCGGGAGATGTCGCGGCTGTCCATGGTGTTCCGGTACGCCATCGCGGAGCGGCTGGGCCTCACCGTGAGCGACCTGGAGTGCCTGGACTACCTGGCGGACGTCGAGTCCGCCACTGCCGGGCAGATCGCCGAGCGGACCAACCTCACCACCGGGGCGGTGACAAGCATGCTGCGCCGGCTCCAGCAGGCGGGCTACGTGACGGCCGAGCGCGATCCGGCGGACCGGCGGCGGGTGATCGTCACCCTGCGGCCGGAGCGGATCGCCGAGTTGACGCGACCGTACGAGCGGTTCGCCGAGGGGGCGGAGCGGCTCATCGAGGGCTACAGCGTCGAGGAGGTCATGCTGCTGGTCCGACACTACGACCGCATGCAGGCGATGTACCTCGCTGAGTTGGACCACCTCCGCGGCGGCGACACCGCCCAGCGGTCCGCCTGAGGCAGCGTTGGGCCCGGACCGGGGGAGTGGCAGGCGGGCTTTCCGGGTGGGGGCGTCGCTTCACTGAGCGCCACCGGGTGTTTGTCCTCGGTGTACGACGCACGAATAATCGTGGTGCAGAAGACCACGCGAGCGCTGAAGGGGGACGGAGTGGCGCCGCCGACGGCCGCCCTCCCATCAACCTATGGGTATTGATCATCACGGCCGGACCCAACGGCTGGACTGGGAAGATGTGACACTCCGGAAGTGGGACTGCACCGTCCTGTGGTCGGATCCCACGGATCCGGAGCAGGGCATCGTGCTGGACCGATCCGCGTTCTACCCCGGCGGCGGCGGCCAGCCGCCGGACCACGGCGTGCTGATCTGGCAGGGTGTGCAGACGCGGATCGTCGGCACCCGCAAGGGCGACGACCTCTACCTGTTGCCTGCGCCCGGGGACCCGGTGCCCGCGGTCGGCACCACGGTGACCGGGGCGATCGACGACGATCGGCGTACCTCGCTCATGCGCACCCACTCGGGCCTGCACGTGCTCTGTGGCACCGTCTTCCGCGACTTCAACGTTCTGGTGACCGGTGGCAACATGGAGCCCGGCGAGGCCCGGATGGACTTCAACCTGCCGGAGGTCCCGCCGGGCTTCAAGCAGACCCTGGAGGACGCGGTGAACGCCGAGATCGCCGCCGACCGCAAGATCGTCGTTCGGATGCTCACCCGGGACGAGGCGAACGCCACGCCCGATCTGGTGCGGACGCAGTTCACGGCACCGCCGGATCTGCCTCAGGTGCGGGTGGTGGACATCGTCGGGCTCGATGTGCAGGCGGATGGGGGCACCCACGTGGCCTCGACCGGCCAGATCGGCCGGGTGACCGTCACCAAGGTCGAGAGCAAGGGCCGGCAGAATCGGCGGGTCCGGATCAAACTCGGTTCCTGAACGGGTGCCGGTGGTGAGGTGCAACGCCGGCTCTTCAGGTGGCGCAGCCGGTCGTCCGGCTTGAGCCGTGCGCGGTGTTGTTCGGCACCCGCTGTCGGGTCAGCACCGGAGGAAGGATCCGGCCCAGGACGCCAACGCCCTGGGCCGGAGTGGTGCCGCGTCGCTGATCAGGCGATTCTGATGTCGCTGCACCACATGTAGGTCTGGTCCATGTGCGATGCCTTCCAGATCACGAACAGGACGTGGCTTCCGCTGCGTCCGGACGCCGAGACGTTGAACGAGATGTTCTGCGCTGGCGCGTACCGGCCGGTGGTCGCGATCAGGTCGAGGTTGCCCCACCCGACCTGCTGGGTGGCCGGGTTGAAGCCCTGCTTGGTGACGTACACCCGGAAGTAGTCAGCTCCGTGGCTGGCCTGGTCGTACAGCTGCACCGTGAAGTTGCTGCTGACGGTGGTCGCCTTCCATGCCCCGACCTGGTTCAGGGAGTTGTTCCGGGAGAGGCCGTTGCTGCAGAGCTGCCCGTCCGGGGTGCGGGCCTGGAACTGACCGCCGAGGCCGTCGCGCAGCTGGCTCATCCAGTTCCACATGGTGTCGGGGTTGGCCTGGAACGCCTGCCAACACATGGGGTCCTGCTGCTGCATGGCCGGGTTCATGTGCTGGTTGCCCCAGGTCTTCCAGCACTGATAGGCCCGACTCGCCGGGTTGATGATCGTGCCGTGTGCCTGGGCGGCGCCGGTGAAGGGCAGCGTGCCGACCACCATGGCGAACAGCAGGACGAGCGCCTGGAGGGGCCGACGGATGGCTGACCGGGACTGTCCACCGGATTGATCGGGCTTGTGTGAACGCACTGTTCATCCTCCCTGGTACTGGAGATTGGATTGGGAACGCTCCCAAGTCACTGTTACATCTATTGATGTAAATATCAATGCTGATCTATCTATAGGTGGATGTGGATCGAGCTGTCCGAGATCGCCGGATCCGGTGGACGGACGGGGTGCGGGTGCGACGCCCCGTCCGGCCTCCGGGACTGGTCAGAGCCCGGCTGCGGCGTCGTACCGGCGGCGCT
Organism: Micromonospora sp. B9E7; assembly: GCF_039871815.1. Classification (NCBI taxonomy): domain Bacteria; kingdom Bacillati; phylum Actinomycetota; class Actinomycetes; order Micromonosporales; family Micromonosporaceae; genus Micromonospora; species Micromonospora sp. B9E7. Next base: position 2,594 of record NZ_JBDPLX010000009.1, on the reverse strand, counting down.
GGTCGGCCATCTCCGAGGCGGTCAGCGCCTCCTTGAGCGCCAGCTCCTCGTACTTGTCCGGGAACATCTCCCGCAGCCGGTCGACGAACCTGACGTCGGCTGTCGCCTCGACCACCTGGATGCCCGGAGGTTGGGTGGACATATCCATGATCACCGGGCCGGCCAGCTTCACCGCCACGTCCCAGGGACGCTTCTGCTCGGCGACCCCGCAGAGGTGGAAGCCGTAGACCGTGCGCACGTCGGCGAGCACGGTGACCTCGGCCGGCTCGTAGCCGTAGACGTGGACCCCGCAGATCACTGGCGGCTTCTCCGTCCCGGTGGCCGCCTGCTGGGCACCGTGGCCTGCGTGGTTGTGCTGCTCCGGGTCCGCCTGTTCGAGCGTGGTACGCATCCGGGCCACGATCTGCGTCTGCAGGTCCGCCGGCTTAGCCGCCGGGTCGGAGCGGTTGGTCAGTACGACCGCGCCGGCTGACGTCGCCAGCAGGATCACCGCCACCCCCACCAGGCGGTGTCGGTACCACCCCACGAAACTCGCTCGGGAAATCATGACTGCTTCTCACCTCGTCGCCGGATCTGATGCGCTGGCAGGCCGAATCGGGCGCGTCTGGCGGGTCGCACATCGAGTGCGTCGGCCGCCGGAGACACGTGCCCGGGGGATGCGTACGGCGGGCGAGGTTGCCTGGCCGGCAGGATGCCCGTCGTCATGGAGATGGCCCGGCGCGGCGGCAGGCGAGCGCCTGCCCAAGCGGCGCGCTGCCGGCACTGCGATGCTCCCGTGCTTGCCGTTCCCGGCACGGTTGCCCCCGTGCCGCGGCGATATGAGTCATTCCAACACGTCTGAAGCCCTTCTGGCAACATTGACGAGTGTCAGTGCTGAACCGGCCGAACCGCTCCCGCTGGTGGGCCTGTGGGCATCGATCCTCAGGGCCCGGTTGCCATCAGCTCGTGGATGACCCGAGCCCGGCTGCCCGGGGGTGGTGTGCCGGCGGGGCGTCCCGAAGCCCGGCTCGCCGCGGACCATCCGCCCGTCGCCGCCGTCTCGCACCGACTCCAGGAATCGCCCGATCTGTGGCCAACCGCATCAACGCGAAGATCACCGACGTCTCGGCCAGTCACGCCCTCTACGCGACACAGCCCGGCGTCGTCTCCGACGTGATCATCACCGCCGCGTGGCGGCCTTCAGGGCGCCCTGTTCGCGGCAGGGGAGCCGCATCGCCGCATCGACGTGCTCGGCGCCTCCACCAGGGGCTGGTTGCTTCTTGGTGAAGGCCCGCGGCAACTGCTAGGAACGGCGCATCGCAACCCACCCGTCGTACGACGACGATCAAAGTATTCCAGCGGCCCTGGATGTCAGGAGTTGCCCCAACTGGCCGGCGAGCCTCGGGCGGATCGTCGCCCTGTCAGGCCGGGGATCGGCAGAACGCCGATAACGGCCAGGATCTGCCGCAGGCTGGTGATGAGCGCTCGGACGATGCTTCGTGACATCCAGGAAAGAGAGAGATCAAGGTGATCTTGCAGAAACACGCGGTCGGTGGTGAAGGGCTGGTGACCTCGGTCGAGGGACTCGGCACCATGGGCATGACCGCCATGTACGGCACCCCGGACGACGCCGAGTCCACCGCCACCGTGCACCGCGCACTCGAACTAGGCGTGACCTTGTTCGACACCGCCGACATGTACGGCCCGCTCACCGGCGAGGAACTGCTCGGCCGGGCACTGAGAGGGCGTCGCGATCAGGCCGCCATCGCGACCAAGTTCGGCGGTGTGACGTTCGATGATGCCGGCCGCATCATCGGCGGCGCTAACGGGCAGCCTGACTACGTGCGCAAGTCGCTGGAGGGATCGCTGCGCCGGCTCGGCACGGACTACATCGACCTGTACTTCCAGCACCGGGTCGATCCGAACGTACCGGTCGAGGAGACCTTCGGCGTGCTCGGCGAACTCGTCGCCGAAGGTAAGATCCGCTACCTCGGGATAAGTGAGGCGTCCCCGGAGAGCATTCGCGCCGCGCACGCCGCCGCGCCGCTGTCCGCGGTGCAGACCGAGTACTCGCTGTTCACTCGCAATGTCGAGATCAACGGTGTGCTCGACACGGTGCGTGAACTGGGTCTTGGGTTCGTGGCGTACGCACCGCTGGGCCGTGGATTCCTCACCGGCTCAGTTCGGACCCTCGAAGACCTGCCCGAGAACGACTGGCGTCGTACCTGGCCCCGATTCGCCGAGGAGAACCTGCGGCAGAACCTACTCCTGGTGGATCGGATCCGTGCCATCGCGGAACAGGCGGGGGTCACTCCGGGCCAGCTCGCATTGGCCTGGGTGTTGGCGCAGGGTGACCACATCACCGCAATTCCCGGCACCAAGCGCCGTACGTATCTGGAGGAGAACGTCGCTGCGGCGCAGCTCAAGGTTGATGTCGGCGTGTTCGATGAACTCGGTGCCGTCGCTCCGGTTGGCGCCGCCGCCGGCGCCCGTTACACCGGACCGGCAATGGCCGCAATTCAGGAGTAACGTCCGAGATCGACGGGATCTTCGCGGTGGGCCCCCCCCCCCCCGGGGGGGGCGGCGGCCACCGTGTCGTCTGCGGTCAGCCCGCG